>ONVI01000040.1 GCA_900321275.1 uncultured Eubacteriales bacterium
AAAAGTTGGTCAAATTGCCCTTCCAACTACTGTTATAGAGTAGAGGGGTAATAATTCGTTTCACCGTGAAACGCATTATGTGGGACAACGTATGCTCTTTTTGTAAAATCTTGACTTCTTTTGCGAATTTACGTTTTCTGAGACTTCTTCGTTGTTTTAGGTATACAGACAGAGAGACATAGAAAAGTAAATAAGGCAGGCAGATACATTCTGCTTGCGGGAAGCCAGGCAGCGGGTGCGCCGGGATCGTCAGTCGGCAATGAGGTGAACAGATCGACGACGGAGCGAACAACACCACCGCTGTATGTGGCCTATGGCATGGTCGCCGGTCATGATCCGCGAGCAGGTATAATGATACCTACGTTGATGGCACGTCACAGAGTCAAACGTCCCGCCATAAGCATGGAGGGAGGCACAAATAAACATATCCTACGGAGCGGCCCGCCCCGCCGCCGTCTGTTTTTGCCTTTGAGTAAATCGTGATACTGGAAGCTTGCAGACGCCTTACGGCGCGAAATATGACGAAAAGACAGGTTTGGGGATATCGGCAGGCCTATTGGGGCATACTCTTCCCAAGAGGAGGGAATACATGGAAATTTCAAAGCAAAAGCAGTATGATCTGGACGGCGGCAAAATCAGGATTCATCGACATTTCGGGCAAAAAGAGCGTCCAGCCGATCTTGTCCGAAATACCGTAATCCGGTCAGCAAGAGAGCGCGAACTTTTGACAGCCGACAGCGCAAATGATATACTATCTATGAGTTTAAGAGAGCCGCAGTAATACCGAAGGAGGTTTGACTTAAACTCTATGAAACGCATCAACGCGGTGAACATCGCGTATATCTATCTGCGGCTTTCCAATGAGGATCAGCGACAGGGCGAATCCGGCAGTATCACGAATCAGCGCAAGATTCTGGAGGATTACTGTACACGCAACAACATTGTCATAGCGCGGGAATTTGCGGACGATGACTGGTCGGGCGGCAACTTCAACCGTCCGGGCTTTCAGTCCATGATCAAGGCTTTGAAGTCGGACGGCAGAGTGAACATGGTTATTACCAAAGACCTTTCCCGCCTCGGACGTGATATGAGCGAATCCAGCTACTATGCGGAACGATATTTCCCGGAGCATGGTATCCGCTACATTGCCGTGTATGACAACTTTGACTCGGAGGAAGAAAACTTCCTGGCTCCGTTTCAGTTTGCCATCAATGACGTGTATCTGCGTGATTCCTCCAAAAAGATCAAGACCGCCCTGCACACGATGATGGATCGGGGGGAATACTGTTTTCGCGCTCCATACGGCTACGAAAAGGACCCGCACGACAATCACAAGCTGCTTCCGAATCCCGAGACCGCCCCTGTGGTAAAGCGCATCTTCCGCATGGCGGTGCAGGGCTTCTCCACCTGGGCGATTGCCGAGGCATTGACCCGCGACGGCATCTTTCCGCCGCTCAAATACCGTGTTTATGAGATCGAGGGTATGGATTCCGGCAACGCGGAGGCCATGAGCGACGAGTGGAACAACACCACTGTCAAGCGCATTCTGAAAAATCCGGTGTATCTGGGTCATACCATGCTGGGGAAATCCAAGAAAGTCAGCCCCAAGTCTGAGGTCAAGCGCTCCGTCCCGCAGGACGAATGGCGCATCACGATGAATACCCATGAGCCGCTCGTCAGCCGGGAGGAATTTGACTGCGCGGCGAGGTATCTGGGGAAACGCCGGGCGGACTATGAAAAGCATGAGCATGTCCGCAAAAGTATCTTCGGCGGGATCGCCTACTGCTCATGCTGCGGCGCGCCTATGTGCAGCAGCGGCACCGTCTACAACGGAGAACGAGAAAAATACTGGTATCTGACCTGTCAGAACATCCCCAAGCGCAGCAAAAAGCCCTGTCCCAACGGCGCACGGATCAAATATGACGTTCTGCAGCGGGCCGTCTGTGAGGAACTGAATGACCTGATTCATCTCAGCGGCGAGGAGAAGCGTGAAATCACGCAGGAGGCCATGCGCATCGCCGGAGACACAGGGAGCCAGAAGGCCAGGCAGAAACGCATGACGGAGATCGAACAGCGCCAGAAGGCCATAGACAGCCTGCTCATGAAGATTTACGAGGACATGTACACCGGTCGTCTTCAGGAGGACACCGCCCAGCGTATGACGGAAAAATACCAGCAGGAAAGCTCGACGCTTTCCTCAGAATACGCCGAGCTTCAAGAGTGTCAACGGACAGCAGACGATACGAAAGCTGCCTATGATGAGTTTTTCGCCCTTACAGAGCAGTTTTCTGACGTGGACAAGCTGACCCCGGAGATCTTGTCAACCTTCATTGACCGCATCGAGGTCGAGCCGAAGGTCTATCCCCCCGGTGTCAAGGTCTATGCCCGGAGCAAAATCCCCTATGAGCAAACGATCCACATTTACTATAAATTTATCGGAGAAAGGCCCGGAACCATCTCCAGTAAGCCCGCCTGACGGCAAAACAGGGGCTTTTTAAGATGGTGGCGGGACCGCCGGAGAGGTCGGCGTCAACCTGAAGGACGGTTACAACGGCGAGCTTACCAGCCGTCAGGCCGGTTCCGTCGGCGGCCAGATGGTCAAGAAGATGATCGAGGCATACGAAAACGGCATGAAGTAAGCCTTGCGGCTTGATACGATGCGGAACAGTTCGAGGACTGTTCCGCATTTTTGCATCAGGACTCATCAAAGACTCACGGGCGTTTCAATAATTCCCCGCATGGGGGAGTTCAGAGGGGCCTCAGCCCCTCTGATTTTTCGCCTCGGAAGGTGAAAAGCAAATGCAATCCGTTTTTTCCGGCGGCGTATACATAAGGTCATTTTTACGAAACGAACGTGAGCATGACAGTTTTTTGAAATATCGGAATGTTTATTGACAGAACAGGTCTTATAGATGTATCATATCAAGATGTAAGTAAATGCCTGAAAGCATCTTAAGGTGATACTGTATGGGAAAGCATCTCGCGCCTAAAAAAAAGCACGAGCTGAATTTCATAAAGAAAAGGGCATCAGATCAGACGGTGAAGGCGAAGGCGGAGCGCGCGCTTTTCAAAGCGGGAAAGGATCGCCTCAGGCGTGAGCGTCCTGCGGGGAAGATGCCGGAGCTGCCGTCATTCGGACGGCATACCTGGATTTTCCAGGCGCTTTCGCTGGCGCTGCTGATCGTGATCCGCTTTCTCCCTCTGGACGGCTGGATGGTTCCTGCGGCCTATGTGATCCCATTGCTTCTAACCTGCGCGGAGCAGATGGCGAACGCGTATGAGAAGCTGCGCGGCGGAAATTTTTTGAATTCTTCACTCATCACCGTTGCGGCGTCCGTTCTTCTGTTCGCGACAGGGCTTTATACGGAGTCGGTGCTGCTCTGCCTTGCGACATGGCTTGCGGAGCAGGCTGAAAAGCACCTCGCCTCCAAATGCGAGGAGCGGCAGCGCAAGGTTTCCGAAATCCTGCCGGAGACGGCCGTTCTTGTCACCGGGGAAGGATTTGAGCGCGTTGACCCCGCTTCCGTCGTCCCCGGGGATATTCTCTTTGTCGCGGCCGGGGAGAGGATTCCCCTCGACGGGGTTATCGTCGACGGGATTAGCACGATTGATACCGCCGCCGTCTCCGGACAGCGCTCTCCCTGGGCGGTCAACGTGGGATATAAGGTGTATTCCGGCTGCCGGAATCTTACAAGCGATATCAGGATAAAGGTCTCCAGACCCTATGAACAGTCGACCGCAAGGCGCATTGTGTCCATCGCGGAATCTGCTGTGGATTTTCCCTCGGAGCAGGAGAGCGGCGCTGCCCGATTCGAACGCCTGTATTGTCCGATCGTGCTGGGGCTCGCTTTTCTGCTGGGCGTCGGACTGTCGGCACTGAAAGGCGGCTGGATTCAGAATCTTCAAAGGGCGGCGGTGCTGCTGATTGCGTCGCGCGCCGTGCTCGAGACCTTCGCAATGCCGCTTCTGTACCGCAAGGCGCTGTCGCTTGCCGCGGATAACGGTATTTTTTCAAAGGGAAAAGACTGCCTGGAAGCGATGGCAAAGGCGGAGACGGTCATATTTGACAAGACGGGAACCATTACGGAGGGGCGCTACGCCGTGACCGACGTATATCCCGTGAAAATGAGCGAGCGTCAGCTTCTCACCATCGCCGCCACGGCGGAGAGCTATTCCCGGCATCCCATCGCGGCAGCGATCCGGGAGGCGGCAGGAAAGCTGGATGACCGTGTGCTGAGGGTCATCAAAGTCCGGGATATCCCCGGAAGAGGCGTCAGCGCCTATGTGGGAAACCGGCAGGTCTATGTCGGAAACGCCGCGTTTTTTGAAGAGCACGGGATCAAGTATAACATTCCCTCACGCCCCGGGACGGCCGTACACGTTTCGGTAGACAATCGCTACTGCGGATATATTCTGGTTACGGACAAGGTCAGACGGCGTGCGTTTGACGCTTTGGAGACGCTTCGCGTCAACGGAATCAAAAAGCTGGTGCTGCTGACGGGCGATACGCTTTCGGTCGCGCGCCCGATCGCGTCCCGGCTCAATTTCGATATGCTCCGCGCGGAGCTGGAGCCCGATAAGAAAGCCCAGGCGGTCGCGTACCTGATGAAGAACAAGGGAGCGCGTGCGGCGATCGCGTTTGTCGGTGAGGGTGAAAACAGCGGAAGGATCATGTCCGGCGCCGATGTGGGGATCGCCATGGGCTCTTTGGGCTCGGATCTCGCGCTTGCCTGCGCGGATGTGCTGATCATGGACCGGGACATTTATAAGATCCCGCGCATTTTTGTGCTCTCAAAGCTTGTCTATCGCGCCGCGTGGGAAAACTTTGCCCTCTGTGCGCTCGTCAACGCGGTAATGATTCTTTTCGGCATGTTCGGTTTGCTCTCGCCGCTTGCGGCGGTGCTGCTGAGCTTCGTCATGCATATCGCGCTTCTGGCCAATACCTTCCGAATCAAATAATACTATTATCCGATAGAACAGTTAGAATCTTTCCGGCCAGATTTGTGCCAGGCTTCGTGATCGGACTTGACCATACACAAAGTATGCTCTGCGTCCGCTGCCTTGCCTGACGCAAATCTGTCTCGGAAATCTTTCAAACTGCCTTATCGGATAATAGTATAAAACGGTGAGCTTATGAATACTTACGATTTCGACAAGACGATTTTTTACCCCGACAGTTCGGCCTGCTTCTACCGCTACTGCTTGCGCCGTTTTCCGCGGGCGCTGATCCCGACGCTTCCCGGGAGCCTGAAAATGGTGCTGCGGTATCGGCGGGGGGAGATCAGCGCCAGGGAGCTCAAGCAGCAGCTGTTCTCCTTCCTCCCCGCAATCGGGAATATTGATCGGACCGTCTGTGAGTTCTGGGACCGGAATGAGAAGCGGATCGGCAAATGGTATCTGGATCAAAAGCGCAGCGACGATCTGATTATCTCCGCCTCACCGCGCTTTCTGCTGCAGCCGGTCTGCGACAGGCTGGGCGTCAGACTGATCGCGACGGAGATGGACAAGCATACCGGAAGAATCGCCGGGGAAAACTGTCACGATCATGAAAAAGTACGCAGGTTTTATGCCGCCGATCCCGCCGCGCACACCGAGGCCTTCTATTCGGACTCCCTGAGCGACAGCCCCATGGCGGAGATCGCGGACAGGGCCTATCTCGTCAGGAAGCACAGACTCTATCCCTGGCCGAAAAAATAATCCATAGATCTCAAAAGAGTTCTGCCGGCAGGCAGGGCTCTTTTCATATCCGCCGTTTTCTGCGCATAGATTGTCCATGGAGATGATGACATGGATTCCTGGGCATTGGCAAGGAGCCTTCTTCCGGAAGCGCTTTCCGCCCGACTGGAGAAGTTTCCGAAGGCAGAGGAAATCCGCCTTCGGACGGGCAGACCGCCGTCCGTGATATGCGGCGGGAGTGAGCGCGTGATCGACCGGCAGACGAGCGACGAGCAGCTGCTGCTGCGCGTCATGGAGAAGGCGACGGGCGCGTCGCTGCATGCCGCGGCGCCGTCGCTCAGAAACGGGTTTATCAATTACCGGGGGATTCGTATCGGCGTCTGCGGCGAAGCGGTGTTCACCGGCGGAACGATGAGCGGGCTGCGCAGTTTCAGCTCCCTGGCGATACGTGTTCCGCATACGCTCCCATCCGGCTGCGAAGAGCTGATCGAAGGCCTGATTACTCCAAAACCGCGGAATACCCTGATCGTTTCGCCGCCGGGCGTCGGAAAAACAAGCTTTCTGAGGGAGTTGATCCGGCAGGCCGCGTCGCGCGGACGGCGCGTGTCGGTGATCGACGAGCGCAACGAGCTGTCGGCAAGCGTTTCGGGAAATGCGCAGTTTGATCTGGGGCAGGGAAGCGACATCATGGTCGGCGTACCGAAGACGCAGGCTGCGATCATGCTGCTTCGCGGGATGAACCCGGAAATCGTCGCGATGGATGAAATCACGCAGCGGGGGGATATCGGAGCCGTTGAGGAAATCATCGGCTGCGGTGTGCGCATTTTTGCCGCCGCCCACGCGCGGGACGCCTCCGATCTCAGAAAAAGACCGCTGTACCGGACGCTTCTGTCAGGCGGAATTTTTGAAGAGCTTGTCACCATCCGCTGTCAGGACGGGAAACGCGTCTATACAAGGGAAACGCTGCCATGACGAAAGTGACGGGCTTTGTCCTTCTTCAGCTTTCGGCGCTGATGTTCCTGCACCGCCGGCTTTTAGCCGAAAAGCGAAAGGCGGAAAGCGCGGCGTCCTTCCGTGATATGCTGGAGCAGCTGCTCGGCTTTCTTGAGCGGGAATCCTCTCCCATGCCGGAGCTTCTGCAATTGCTGCAAAAACGCGTGCACGGCGCATCCGCCCTGTTTACAGCAACGCTGCAGGATTCTATGGACATGCTGGGCGAACACAGCTTCCGGGAGCTTTGGCGGCGTGCGCTGTATTCCCATTCGGAAGATATGGATCAGGAGCTGCTTCGTATTCTGGAAGAGCCCGGCGCCGTGCTGGGGCATTTTGAACTGGCAAGGCAGCTTGACGCGGTCGGCCTCTGCCTGCATGAGCTGCGCCGGTACTGTGAAAAACAGCGGCGTGAGCAGCCGCAGAAGGCGCGGCTTGCGATCGGACTTACGCTGTCGGTCAGCCTTATGGCGGGCATTCTTCTTCTGTAGGAGAACCAATGGATGTTGATCTGATTTTTAAGATTGCCGCGGTCGGGATTCTGGTTGCGGTTTTGAACATTCTCCTTCAGCGCTCGGGCAGGGAAGAGCAGGCGCTGATGACAACGATTACCGCGCTTGTCGTAGTGCTGATGGTCGTCGTGCAGAAAATCAGCGAGCTTTTTCATATGATCAAGGCGCTGTTTAATCTCTGAGAATGGAGCTGCTTCTGAAATGCGCGGCGCTGGCTGTTTTCAGCGCGCTTACCGGGCTTTTGCTGCGGCGCTTCAATCCGGAGCTGGCCTTTTGTCTGAGCACCGCGGCCGCTGCGGTCATTCTGCTTGCGGGCGGGACACTGATCGGAGAGCTTCGCGGCCTGATCCATGAGACGGAACTGATCTTCGGCAATGTCGGGATGCAGATGAAGCCCGTGCTGAAATGCCTGGGGATTGCGGCGGCGAGCAAATTCGCCTCGGATCTCTGCCGGGACGCTTCACAGACCGCCCTGGCCTCGGCGCTGGAATATACGGGCGGGCTGTGTGCCGCCGCTGCCGCGCTGCCCGCTGTGCTGAACGTAATGAAAATGATAGGCGGTATGCTGTGAAAAAGATCCTGATCATGCTGGTGATTCTTCCGGCGTTCTTCGGGTGTGCCTGGGCCGAGGAAATCGACGGACAGGCTTTGGAGATCTTTGAGTCCGGAAAGATGGAACAGGGATTGAAGGAGCACGAGCTTGAAATCATCGGGAGCGTCGAGCCTGCGCAATTCGATGCTTTCCCGGCGCTCAGCAGGCTCTGGAACGCGTTTCTTTCCGAAATACAAAACCGGCTGCGGGAGAATCTGGGATTTGCCGTTGAGCTCTTTGGACTGATCCTTTTCTCCGCGCTGGCCGGCGCCCTCTGCGGCGATGAGAAAATCCGCGCAGCGGTCGAAATCCTCACCTTCTGTTTTGCGGCGTTCCTTCTGGCCGGGAATGTGGACAGCCTTGTCTCCCAGACGCTGGAGACGATCTATCGGCTGTCGGATTATTCCCGCACCGCGCTTCCCGTGACCTTTACCGCAGCAGCGGCGGGCGGTGCGGTCAGCTCCTCGGCCGTGCGCTATGCGGCGGCATATCTGGCAATGGACGTGATGATGTCGCTGTCTCAGAAGGCGGTGATCCCGCTGGTCTATGACGCGCTGGCGCTGGGGCTTGCCAATATCCTGTTCCCCAATCCCATTCTGAGCGCCATGGAGGCGCTTTCCAAATGGGCGGCGAAAACCATTATGACCTGGGCGGCGCTCGCCTTCACCGCCTACCTGAGTCTGAGCTCCGTCGTCAGCACGTCTGTCGACGCCGCCGCCATCAAAGCGATGCGCAGCGTGGTTTCGGGCGTTTTGCCGGTGGTGGGCGGGATGCTGTCTGACGCTTCGGCGGCCGTCCTCTCCGCCGCTTCGGTGATACGCAGCTGTACGGGCGCGGTCGGGCTGATCGCCGTGAGCGTGGTGTGCGCAGGCCCCCTTGCCCTTTTGTGTGTAAAGCGCTTTCTTTTCAAAGCGGTTGCCGCCGCCGCGGAGGCCGTGCAGAACCCCAGACTGCAGAAGCTGTTTTCCTGCGTCGGCAGCGCCGCGGGCATGCTGATGGGCCTGCTCGGCTGCAACGCCATGATGCTTTTCCTCTCCTTTACCGCGGCGATGAAGGCGGTGTCCGCATGATCGAGGGATTAAAATCGCTTGTTGCGATCTCCTTGCTGAGCGGGGCCGCGCTGTGGCTCTGCCCGGAGGGGAGCGCGAAGCGCGTCACGCGCGTACTCTGTACGGCTCTTCTCGTCGCCGCCGTCGCCATGCCCCTGCGGGACTTCGATTTTGACGCACTCAGCCTTGCCGAGGCAAAAGTAAACAGCGCGCAGGCGGAGATCATAAACGGCGGCATGGAGCGCGAGAATCTCCTGCGGGAACTGGTCATGGCGCAGAACTGTGAACAATACATTGTTGAGAAGGGAAATGCCCTCGGCCTGCGCGATCTTCATGCGACAGTTGAACTGAAAAAAGACGTAAACGGCGCATGGCTCCCCTGGGCGGCGACGGTCAGCGCATCGGGTCAGCCCGATTCTGTCAGACAACTTCAGCTTGTGATTCGCGACGACCTTGGAATTCCGACGGAAAGGCAGGACTGGAGCATCCATGAGTGAAGATCTGGCAGGGCTCCGCGCGGCGCTTGTAAAATGGAAATACCCGATCCTGATTCTGCTTGCCGGCTTGATGCTCCTGCTGCTTCCCGCAGCGGAAAAGAAACAGGAGCCAGGAGCGGAGAGCGCGCAGGAGGCGCTTGCGCAGATTCTGTCCAGGACCCAGGGGGTCGGAGAGGCGTGCGTCCTGATTTCCGACAGCGGCGTTGTGGTCGCGTGCGGCGGCGCTTCAAACGCCGCAGTCAGACTTGACATTATCCGCGCCGTCGGCTCATATACTGGTTTCGGTTCTGATAAAATCACGATCCTGAAATTATGCAATTAAGCGGGGAGGAGAATATTGCCTTATGAAGAATCGGAAACGGAATCTGACCATGCTGGCGGTAATGATGTTTGTATGCGCGGCGGTCGCTCTGAACTGGAGCTACAACAGCCACTGGGGGAAACCCGACGCGGAGATGGTCTACGCGGAGGATGAGGCCATGGCGGCGGCTCAGATGGATTTTGAGAAAACCCTGATTACCTCCGGCACGGAGTATTTTGCGGAGGCGCGGCTTACCCGTCAGGTCTCCCGGGACGAGGCGCTTGAGCTTCTTCAGACGGCGGCCGCGTCGGAATCGGCCTCCCAGGAGACGATCGACGGGGCCATGAGCGCGATCACCAATATGGCGGCCTGCTCCATGCAGGAGGCGCAGATCGAGAATCTGCTGCTGGCCAAGAACTTTGCCGACTGCGTCGTCTATATCGGCACGGATAAGGTCACGGTTGCCGTGCCGGCGCCGATGGAGGGGCTGAGCGACGAGGCGGTGGCCAGGATCACGGATGTGATCTGCACGGAGACGAATTACCGGCCGGCACAGCTCAGCATCATTGAAGTAAAGGCATGAAGAATTCAGGGGGCGTCGAGAGGCGCCGCCTGAATATTTTTGCATTTTCAGGTCAAATTGCGAGAAAAGAGCTTCCTTTTTCACTTTATCTGTGGTACAATAACATGATTTTATTTTGGAGGTTCATCATGGGCGAGAATTATATCAGCTGCCAGGTGGAAAAAGGCAGTATCAATATTTCGGAAGAGGTTATCGCCGGCGTTGTCAAATCCGCCGTCTGTGAAGTCGAGGGCGTTGCCGGGCTCTCTTATACCGCCGGCGCGGAGCTTGCGGAGCTGATCGGCCTCAAGACCGTCAACAAGGGAATCAAGGTGCAGTTTGTCGACGGGAAGATCATCATTGACGTCATTATCAATGTCATGTACGGCAGCAATATCGTGCAGGTTGCCCGCGATGTGCAGGAGAAGATCATAACGCTGCTGCAGGCCTCCACCGGCATTGAGCAGACCGAGGTCAATGTGCATGTTTCCGGCATCGCCTTCGATAAATAAATCCCCGCGTGCGTTAGGGGCGCATCTGTTCCGGCTGCCGCGCGGGCGGCGGGGAACGGGCGCTTCATCAAAACATGTCCGTGAAAGCGCGGCTTTCATGGTAAACCGGAGGTAGAGAGTTATGACCAGAACCACGGCGAGAGAAATCGCCATTCAGCTCGGCTTTGCCGCTGCCGCCACGGGGGAAGCGCCGCAGGAACTTCTGGACCGCTTCTTCAAGCCTGAGCACTATGAAAGCCTTGCGCAGGAGGACGAGCTGTACGCGCAGCTTCCGGACAAGAAGCAGATGGAATACATTACCCGTCTCGTTACGCTTCTTGATGAGCACCGCGAGGAGATCGACGAACAGATCCGCCGCTTTTCCAAGGGCTGGAAGCTGGAGAGAATCTCCCGCACCGCGCTTGCGGTTTTGCGGGTCGCGCTGTGTGAGATCCTGTATATGGACGATATTCCCGACGCGGCCTCGATCAACGAGGCGGTGGAGCTTGCCAAGGGCTATGACGATCCGGACACGGTGGCTTTCGTCAACGGCGTTCTGGGAGGCTTCATGCGCAGCCGGGCGGAGACATGAATATGGAAAAAGCGCTGAGCGTTACCGAGCTTACGCTTTCTATCCGTGATCTGCTTGACAGCCAGCCGTTTCTGTCTCATGTGTGCGTGCGCGGCGAGCTGTCAAATTACAAAATCTATCCCTCCGGGCATCACTATTTTACGCTCAAGGATCCCGAGAGCAGTCTGAAATGCGTGATGTTCAAGGGAAGTGCCGGAAAGCTCCGTTTTCGTCCGGAAAACGGAATGAGCGTCACCGTATGGGGGCGCGTATCCGTCTATCCGCGGGACGGGGTCTATCAGCTCTACTGCAGCCAGCTTATGCCGGAGGGAATCGGCGATCTTCAGGTCGCGTTCGAGCAGCTGAAGGCAAAGCTTGACGCCGAGGGGCTGTTTGATCCCGCTCACAAGAAACCTCTTCCGCGCTTTCCGGGGCGCATTGCCATCATCACATCCTCGGCGGGGGCCGCGATCCATGACATGATCCGTATCCTGGGGCACCGCTGGCCGCTGACAAAGGTCATCCTGCTTCCGGTCCGCGTACAGGGCGCGGAGGCCCCGGCGGAGATCGCAGGGGCGATCCGATACGCCAACGAATTTGACGTCGCCGATGTGATCATCACGGGGCGCGGCGGCGGTTCGATCGAAGATCTGTGGGCCTTCAATGACGAGCGCGTCGCGCGTGCGATTTACGCGTCGAGACTTCCGGTCATCTCTGCCGTCGGACATGAGCCGGACGTCACCATCTCCGATTTTGTCGCCGACAGGCGCGCCTCCACGCCGTCCAACGCAGCCGAGATCGCGGTGCCGGACTGCCGGGAGATTGCGGATCTGCTGACGGGCTTCGAGCTTCGCGCCTCCCAGGGAATGCGCAAGCAAATCTCACTCCTGCGCGACCGGCTTGAAAGCTGCTGTGAGCGCCGCGCGCTGACCGAACCGACGGCGGCGATCGATAACCGGAGGATGGAGCTTGACCGCTGCCGGGAACGCCTCTGCACCGCGCAGACGCAACAGCTCGGCAAATACAGACAGAGCTTTGTAGGCCTCGCGGCGTCGCTGGAGGCGATGAGTCCGCTCCGCGTGCTGACGCGCGGGTATTCGATCGCAAGCGACAAGGATGGCAATTGCCTTCACAGTGCTGCACAGTTCCATATCGGAGATGAGATTCGGCTTCGGCTCTCCGACGGCAGCGCGGACTGCCGCGTGGAAAACGTAAAAAGGAGTTAACAATGGCTACGAAAAAACAGACCATGAGCTTCGAGGAAGCGCTCGGCCGCCTGGAGGAAATCGTCCGCCATCTTGAGAAGGGCGACCTGCCGCTTAATGACTCCCTTGTGCTGTACGAGGAAGGCACGGGCCTGATCGCCTCCTGCAGCAAGATGCTGGACGAGGCGGAGCAGAAGGTTGTGAAGCTGAGAAAAGGCCCCGATCGCAGCCCGATCGAGAGTGAGTTTGAGGAAGAAAACGGAAATGACAACTGATGAATACAAAAAGGAAATCGAAACCGCGCTGGAGACGTACTTTAAACTCCCGGAGAGCATGCCGCAGGCAGGACTTGCGGAGGCGATGCGATACAGCCTGCTCGCGGGCGGGAAGCGTATCCGTCCGATGCTCGTCCTGGAGTTCTGCCGGATCTCCGGCGGGGATATCCAAGCTGCGATGCCCGTCGCCTGCGCGGTCGAGATGCTGCATACCTACAGCCTGATCCATGACGATCTGCCCTGCATGGATAATGATGAGCTCCGCCGCGGTAAGCCCACGAACCATGTCGTCTACGGGGAGTGTACGGCTACCCTCGCGGGGGACGCGCTGCAGGCGGAAGCCTTCGGCACGATCCTGCGCTGCGCCCTGCCTCCTGAGCGGAAGGCCGCCTGCGCCGAAATTCTGGCCGGCGCCGTCGGACTGGACGGGATGTGTGCCGGGCAGTATCTGGATATGCTCTGGGAAGGGCGCAACCTCACGGAGCAGGAGCTCACCGAGATCAACAGCCGCAAGACCGGGGCGCTTTTGGCGGCCGCGTGTCAGATGGGCGTCGCGGCGGCGGGCGGTTCGAGACAGATGCTCGACTGCGCCGGACACTTCGGCGCCGCGCTGGGGATGGCTTTTCAGATCCGGGACGATATGCTCGACGTTGTGAGCACGGCGGAAGAACTGGGAAAGCCCATCGGCTCGGACGAGAACGAGAACAAGAATACCTATATGGTGCTCATGGGCTTGGAAGGCTGCCGGAAGACCGTGGAGAAGCTTACGGAATTTTCCAAAAAGCTGCTGCAAGAAGCCTTCACCGATACCGCTTTTCTGTGCGCCCTTGCAGATGCGCTTTCTGTCAGAGAAAACTAAAACCGTTCCGACGGGGTTATTCAGAGGAATATTTTGAGTATATTAGAAACGATCAATTCTTCTGCGGATATCAAAAAACTGAATAAGAGCGATCTGCCTTTGCTCTGTGACGAGCTTCGACGCTTTGAAATCGACAGCATCGCGCGGACAGGCGGACACCTTGCGTCCAACCTGGGCACGGTGGAGCTTACCGTCGCCATCCACAGGGTCTACGATACGCAAAGGGACAGGCTCGTTTTTGACGTCGGGCATCAGTGCTATACCCACAAGATCATCACCGGGCGGCGGGATGACTTTCATACGCTTCGTCAGGCGGGCGGCATCTCCGGCTTTCCGAAGCCGAACGAGGCTGTCGACGACGCCTTCATCGCGGGACACGCTTCCGCGTCTGTTTCCGTTGCCGTCGGCATGGCAAAGGCCCGCACCCTGCAGCATGAGGATTACGACGTCGTGGCGCTGATCGGCGACGGCGCGCTGACCGGAGGCCTTGCCTACGAGGGCCTGTGCAACGCCGCATCCAGCGGCGAGCCGCTTGTCATTATTCTGAATGACAACACCATGTCCATCAGCAAAAATGTGGGCGGCACGGCGCAGCTTTTACAGGCCATGCGGATCAAGCCCGGATATCTCAATTTCAAGAAATGGTTTCGCAGCGCTTCCAGGCATACGCGCGGGATCTATGATTTTGTCCACGAATCCAAGGAGAAGCTCAAAGCCTGGCTCCTGCCGAGCAATATGTTCAGCGACATGGGCCTTTACTATCTGGGACCCGTGGACGGTCATGACGTCGACCAGCTTGAAAATGCCATCCGGCTTGCCAGGGAACTGAGGCAGCCGGTGCTTCTCCACGTGCTGACAAGGAAGGGAAAAGGCTGTCCCTATGCCGAAGCGCACCCGGATAAATATCACGGCGTCGGGCCCTTCAATCCCGATACGGGGGAGCTTGCGCCCGTCGGTGTCGGCTTTTCCGACAGGGTGGGGGAATTCCTGTGCCGGTATGCCGAGCAGGACAGCCGGATTGTCGCGATTACGGCGGCGATGGCCGGCGGCACCGGGACGGAGTGCTTTGAGGCGAAGTTCCCAAAACGCTTTTTTGACGTCGGCATCGCGGAGGGGCATGCCGTCACCGCGGCCTCCGCAATGGCCAAGCAGGGGCTTATCCCTGTTTTCGCGGTATATTCAAGCTTTTTGCAGCGCAGCTTTGATATGCTGATCCATGATATGTCTCTCCAGAAGCTGCATGTGGTGCTGTGCGTGGACCGCGCCGGACTTGTCGGGAGCGACGGGGAAACGCACCAGGGGCTTTTTGACATCAGCTATTTGGGGACAATCCCGGGCATGACCTTGATGTGCCCGGCCAGCTTTGCCGAGCTGCATGACATGCTGGGCTCCGCGCTGCACGATGTGGCGGGACCTGTCGCCGTCCGCTATCCCCGTGGGGGCGAGGGGCGCTATACGGACTGTGCCATGGGCGCAGAGACAGTGCTGCGGGAAGGCGGCGATATCAGCATTGTGTGCTACGGCACCATGATCAACGAGGCGCTGGACGCTGCCGACAAGCTTGCAGCGCAGGGAATCTCTGCTGAGATCATCAAGCTCGGCATTGTCTTTCCCAACCGCTATGAGCTGTGCCGGTCTTCCGCAAAGAAGACCGGGCGCCTCTTGATCGCGGAGGAGGTCTGCGCCGCCGGATGCATCGGCAGCCGCATTCTCTCCGCCTGCATGGAAAACCGCATATACCCGAAGGCTGCCGTGCTGCTCAATCTCGGCGACGGGATCGTTGCCCACGGAACGGTGGACGAGCTCCGGCATGACGCCGGAATCGACGCGGACGGGATTGTCCGCACGGCAAAGGACATGTGCGGCTGCGGCGCGGAGGAAGCATGAAGAAGATACGATTGGATCAGCTTCTGTTTGAGCGCGGACTGACCGAAAGCCGGGAGCGCGCCAGGACCACGATCATGAGCGGCCTTGTCTTTGTCAACGGACAGCGCGTGGACAAGCCGGGAACCGCGGTTGATCCCGAAGCAAAAATCGAGCTGCACGGAGAGGCGCTGCCCTTCGTCAGCCGCGGCGGCTTTAAACTCGACAAGGCCCTGAAGGTTTTTCCCGTGGACCCCGCCGGAAAGATATGCCTTGACTGCGGCGCGTCAACGGGCGGATTTACGGACGTCCTGCTCCAGCATGGGGCAAAGAAGGTATACGCCGTCGATGTGGGCTACGGGCAGCTCGCCTGGAAGCTTCGGACGGATGAGCGCGTCGTCAATCTGGAGCGCACCAATCTGCGCTATGTGACACAGGAACAGATCCCCGAGCCGATTGAGCTTGCGGTGATGGACGTCTCCTTTATCTCCATCAAGCTGGTGATTCCCGTCGTGAAAGCGCTTCTCTGCCCGGACGCTGATTTTATCTGCCTCATCAAGCCGCAGTTTGAGGCCGGACGCGAGGATGTCGGCAAAAAAGGCGTCGTCCGCGACAGCGCCGTGCACGAGCGCGTGATCCGGGAGATACTGGATTTCGTACCTCAAGCCGGTCTCTCGGCCGTGGGGCTGGATTACTCTCCGATCAAGGGTCCGGAGGGAAATATCGAATATCTTTGCCATCTGAAAAACACCATGGGTCAATCCCGGGTATTTGACATTTCGTCCATCGTTGCCTCTTCCCATACGTCGCTGTAGTATGCTATAATCCTAACAGTATGCGGTTATTTGTTGTATCGACCGTGCATGTTCTCAGACAGGGCGCTTCAGCCCGGAGGTTTATATGATCGCAATTTGTCCGAATCCCTTCCGCGACAAAGGCTGTGAGCTCAGCAAGCGCGTTGCGGAGCTTCTGAATGCAAACGGATTTGAAACCTGCTTCTGCCCGATCTTTGCCGATGAGGGGGACGAAATCCTCCCGGAGGGGTTCAATTTTGCTCCGCTCTCTTCGCGGGCGCCGAACTGCACGCTGATTGTCGTGATCGGCGGCGACGGGACGATCCTCCATGCGGCGCGGCAGATCCATCCGCATACGGTTCCCATGCTCGGCATCAATCTCGGCACCAAGGGGTTTATGGCGAATCTTGAGCCGGAGGAATATGAGTATGTTCTCCGGGCGGCAAAAGGGGACTATAAACTCAGCCGCCGCATGAAGCTGGACGTGACGCTCTGGCGAAACGGCAAGGAGATCCTGCGCGATCAGGCGCTCAACGACGTCGTCATGCACGGCTACGGCGACTGCATCAAAATCACGGCCCTGTGCAACGGCAACAGTATCACGGCCTTTTCCGGCGACGGCATCATCCTCTCCACGCCCACGGGCTCGACCGGATATTCCATGTCGGCCGGCGGGCCGATCGTGGAGCCGGAAGCGCAGGCGATCATTATCAGTCCCATCTGCGCGCACATGATGAGCTCGCGCAGCTTTGTTCTCGGCTCGGGAAAGGTGATCACCGTTGAGATGGAAAAACAGCACGACCGGCGCGCCTATCTCTCGGTCGACGGATATTCCGTCACGGATCTTGCCGGCGGTGACAAAATCGTTGTCCGCAGATCCGAAATCTATACGCATATGGCAGACCTCGGACTCAGAAACTTCTACGCAATTGCATTTGAAAAATTAAGGTAAACAAAACAGGAGGACACATGATGAAACTCGGCAGACAGAGCGTTATCATGGAAATCATCAGCGAAAGAGACATCGAGACCCAGAACCAGCTTTTGGAGGCCCTCGCGGAGCGGGGCGTCAAGAGCACACAGGCGACCCTTTCACGCGACATCCGGGATATGCGTCTTGTCAAAGAGCTTGGACCGAAAGGAAACTACCGATATGTTGCGGCGGCAAAGCAGGAGACGCCGGATCTGGATCAGAGACTCAAAAAGATTTTCAAGGAAAGCATCATTTCCTATGATCTTGCGCAGAACATTCTGGTGATCAAAACGCTGCCCGGGCTTGCAAACGGCGCATGCTCCGCGTTGGACGGGATGGAGATCGAGGGGCTTGTCGGCACCCTGGCCGGCGACGACACCGCCTTCCTGGCCATGAAGGACAATGCGTCTGCCGTGAATCTTTATAAGGAAATTGACCAGCTTTTCTGATCGTACAGGGGGCGGAACATGCTCAACGAACTCCACATTGAGAATATTGCCGTTATAGAGAAGGCCGACATCGCCTTCGGACGCGGCCTGAACATCCTGACCGGCGAGACGGGCGCGGGCAAATCGATCGTGATCGATTCCATCGGCGCCGTACTCGGCGAGAGGGTCAGCCGCGAGCTCGTTCGCCGCGGCGCAGAGAAAGGCATGGTCACGGCCGCTTTCGATGTGGAGGGCTGTGAAGCCTGGCTGAAAGAAAACGAAATCGAGGCGGAGGATGAGCTGATCATCCAGCGCCGCATCAATTCTGACGGAAAGAGCAGCTGCCGCGTGTGCGGAAATCCCGTTACCGCGGCACAGCTCAAGGAGCTTGCGGCCCTGCTTGTGGATATCCACGGGCAGAACGACGGCAGGCAGCTCATGGACGAGCGGCGGCACAGAGAATATCTTGACCGCTTCGGTACGGATCCTGCGCTCCTTGCCGCCTATCGGAGCGCCTATCAGCAGTACAGCGGCATCAAAAAGGAACTCTCCGCCCTCGAGATGGACGAAATCGAGAAGGAACGCCTGAGCGACAGCCTCAGCTATCAGATTCAGGAGCTGGAGCGGGCCGAGCTGAAAGCGGGGGAGTACGACAGCCTCTGCGCGAGGCGGGATCTGCTCCGCAACGCAGAAAAGCTGAGCGAGGCGCTGGACTCGGCATTGGCCATGCTTGCCGGCGATGAGGACAACGCCCAGACCCTGACGCAGAATGCCGCCTATTATGTCGGCAAGGCCTCCGCGTATGCGCCCGAGCTGGAGAGCGCCGGGAAAAGCCTGAACAGCGCCGCATTCAGTCTTGCGGACGCGGCGGAGAGCCTGCGGGATTTCCGCGAAAACCTCGACTTTTCCCCGGATGAATACGACAGCCTGGAAACCCGCATTGCCCTGCTCGGAAAGCTGCAGAGGAAATACACCCGCGACGAGGAGGATCTGATCGCCTACCTTGCCGCGTGCAGAGAAAAGCTTGACAACATCCAGTACGCGGACGAGCGCAGCGAGAAGCTGAAAAAGCAGCTCGCGGCGGCGGCAGAAAACTGCCGTGAAGCGGCCGCGCGCCTGAGCAAAAACAGACAGGAGACGGCAAAGCTTCTGGAAGAGCGCATTATCAGTGAGCTCCGGCAGCTCAACATGCCGTCGGTTCGCTTTGCGGTGGAGTTTGCGCCCCTTGGCGACGATCCCGGTTTCGATTCTGACGGCTGTGATGAAATCCGCTTTGTCATGTCGGCAAATGCCGGAGAGGAGCTTGGGCGCATCAGCCGCATTGCCTCCGGCGGTGAGCTGAGCCGCATCATGCTGGCCATGAAAAATGTTTTTGCCGAAAAAGATCCGGTAGCCACCATGATTTTTGACGAAATCGACACCGGCGTCTCCGGCATCGCCGCGCAGAGAGTGGGGGAGAAGCTGTACTGCGTATCCCTCGGCAAGCAGGTCATGTGCGTGACGCACCTGCCGCAGATCGCGGCCATGGCGGATCAGCATTATCTCATCCGCAAGCAGGAGCGGGACGGCAGAACCTATACCGACGTTTTTCCGCTCGATCGGGAGGGACGCCGGCAGGAGCTTGCCCGACTCCACGGCGGCGAGAATATCACGGAGACGACGCTTCTGAGCGCGGAAGAGCAGCTTGAGGGCTGCGAGCGCTTTAAGGCGGAGATCGGTGTGAAAGCATAATCTGTATTGTCGCAGCAGGCGAAAGGAGCTTCCCATGACCATCGAAGAATTGGCCGTTGCTTATCATAAAAAGGGCTTCAACTGCGCGCAGAGCGTTCTGTGCGCCTGCGGAAGATACACCGGGCTGGACGAGAAAACCGCCCTGGCTGTCTCCGGCGGCTTTGGGGGCGGGCTTCGCTGCGGCGAGGTCTGCGGCGCGATATCCGGCGCTGTGATGGCCGCAGGGCTGTGCTTTCCGTACAGCGATTCGGAAAACCTCGAAGCCAAAGAGACAATTGCAGCGCTTGCCAGAGAGCTGACGGGCGCCTTTCGGGAAAAATACGGCGCTGTCCGCTGTGAGGAAATCAAGGTCGATACGGCCCGCTGCAATGAATTCATCGCCTTCATGGCCGAGCTTGCCGGACAGATGGTGCAGAACCGGCTAAAAGCGACGGAAGCGTAATCCTTGCCGGATACGAAAAACAGACAATCAAAAGATCGTTTAAAAATGACTGCTGCAGGGTGTTTTGCCTTGCAGCTTTTTTGCAGTTTATGGTTTTTTCCTTTCGTACAGGGTAGAAATCAGGAGCGCCGTGTGCTATTATACATATAATAGGGTAGTTATAATCAAATGAAGAAACGAGGCTTTGATACTAGTCTTCCATAAAACGCTTTAAAAAGCGTTTTATCGCACCGGAGGTGCGGGAAGACTGTATGAGACGTGTTTTGCGCCTTTCGGCGCAAAACTGGCGATACCTTTTCAATAAAATGAAGCATTTTATTGAAAAATAGTATGAATCTTTATCCATAAAGCGAAAAGAGGCTGCAAGGTATGTACTATTCTGCGATCGGTCTGTTGGCGGTGCTGATCCTGCTGATCGAAAATCAGGACGTGATACTGAACCAGGAGGGCGCGTTTGAAAAGCCCGCCTGGAGGGTATACAGGCGCTTCCTGTTCGCTGTGCTGGCGTATTACATACTGGACATATGCTGGGGCGTCGTTGGGAGCATGAAGCTGCCGAACCTGCTCTTTGCCAACACGACCTTATATTTTATCGCGATGGCGGTCGGCGTGCTGTTCTGGGTTGAGTATACGGTGGTGTACCTTGACGAGGAGAGCGGCTTCGGAAAGAGCCTGGTCCTGGCCGGGCTCGTCCTGGCGGGATTCATCACCGTTTTCGCCGTCGTCAACATCTTCACGCCGGTGCTTTTCACCATCGACGGCCAGTGCGTATACAGGGCCCTTCCGCTGCGCTCTGTCCTGCTTGCCTGCCAGATCCTGCTGCTTTTGCTCATCGCGGTTTACGCTGTTGTGTCGATGTTCCGCAGTCACGCGGAGAAACGGGGCAAGTACCGCACCCTGGGACTTTTCGGCCTGTTGATGGCGGTGCTGCTGTTCATCCAGATCTGGTATCCGCTGCTGCCGCTGTATACCATTGCCTACATGCTGGGCACCTGTCTGCTGCACACCTTCGTCGTCAACGAGGAGAAGGCGGAATTCAAACGCGGGCTTGAGGAAGCGGCGAAGGACAAGCAGCTCAAAAGTACCATCGAATCCCTTCTGAACAACTTGCCGGGCATGACCTTCACCAAGGATGCCGGGACCGGGGGTTATCTAGCGTGCAACAGGGCCTTTGCGGAGGCTGCCGGTCAAAAAACCCCGGAGGCTGTGATCGGCCGCACCGATGCCGAGCTCTTTGACGAGGAGATGGCGCGGCACTTTGCCGATGATCAACGCGTGGCGATGTCCATGGATGAGCCTTATATTTTCTATGAGGACGAGGTGGACGAAAACGGACGCCGCCTGCAGGTGCAGACCACGCTCATAAAATACAAGGACGACGCCGGACGGCTGTGCCTGCTTGGCATCAGCCAGGACGTGACGGACATGGTGCGCATCCAACGGGAGAGCGCCACCACGAAAGAGGCCTATGAAAAGGCGCGCAGCACCGGCCTCATGTATTCCCACATTGCCCAGTCGATGACACGCGGCTACCGGGATATGTATTACGTCAATGTCGACAGCGAGGAGTTCATTGAATACAGCACGGATGAGGCGGGCGGCGCGCTCACCGAGCTGAGACGCGGCTGGCATTTCTTCGAGGAGTGCCAGATCGAGGCTGAGCAGTATGTGTATGCCGACGACCGCGCCGCTTTTATCAAGGCGCTGGATCGAAAGACGCTTATGGACATGCTCGATCGGAACAAGACCTTTGTGATGACCTACCGCCTGATCGCGGAGGACGGCCCAACCTACGTCAGCATGCGCGTCTCCCGCATGGAGGATGATGAGCGCTATATCGTCATCGGCGTGACGGACGTGGACGAGCAGGCGAAGCAGCGCCTTGCGGAGGAACGGATGAAGGAGGAGCGGACGGCCTACACGCGGCTCAGCGCGCTGGCCGGCGATTATCTCTGTATCTATGTAGTCGATCCGGAGACCGGGCACTATCGGGAATTCAGCTCGTCCGCGCGCTTCGAGAGCTTCGCGCAGACGAAGGAGGGCGGCGATTTCTATCATACCGTGCTGGAAACGGCCCGCGTATACTGCCATCCGGAGGATCTGAACCGCTTTTTCTCCGCCTTCTCCAGGGAAAACATTCTGTCAGAGATCGCCCGCCGCGGCATTTTCACACTGAGCTACCGCATCATGATAGAGGGAGAGCCCCGCTACGTGGCGCTCAAGGCCGCCATGGTGGAGGAGAAGGAGGGCAAGCACCTGATCGTCGGCCTCAACGACATCGACGCCCAGGTTCATCAGGAGGAGGAATATGTCCGGAGTCTTGCCAAGGCGCGCAGGGAGGCCAATACCGACGCGCTGACCGGCGTGAAGAACCGCCACGCCTATCTGGAGGCGGAGGATCGGCTGAACCTTCAGATCGCGGAAAACCGCGCACCGGCATTTGCCGTGTCGATCCTGGACGTGAACGACCTCAAAAAAGTCAACGATACCGAAGGACACGATGCCGGGGATCGTTTCCTGCGCGACGCCTGTATGATCGTCTGCAATATTTTCAGTCACAGTCCCGTCTTTCGCATCGGCGGCGACGAGTTTGCGGTCATCTCACAGGGCGGCGACTACGCCTGCATCGACGAGCTGATCGGGCGCGTAGGCGAGCATAACCGGGAAGCGATGCACAGCGGCGGCATCGTGATCGCCTGTGGCACGGCGAAATATGATAACGACGGGAGCGTCGCCTCCGTGTTTGAGCGGGCAGATCAGAACATGTATGAGAACAAGAGCATGCTGAAAGCGCAGAAGGGAGGGATATGAGCATGGAAACAGGTAAACCCGGCATCTCATCGGGTGTGTACAGGGAGAACCCGCCGACCGGACTGCGCCCGCAGTTTTCGCCCCTCGGCATGTGGGCCTTCTCCATCGGCACCAGCATCGGCTGGGGCTCCTTTATCGTTACCTGCAATACCTATCTGCAGAAATCCGGCCTGCTTGGAACTGTCTTCGGGCTGCTGATCGGCATGGCGGTCATCCTCGTGATCACCTGGAACCTGCAGTATATGATTCGGACGATGCCGGGCGCGGGCGGCATCTATTCCTTTGAAAAAAAGGTCGGCGGCAAGGATCTGGGCTTTCTCGCCTTCTGGTTCGTTCTGCTGACCTATCTCGCCATCCTCTGGGCCAACATGACCTCGCTGCCGCTGTTCGCCCGCTTTTTCCTCGGAGATCTCTTCCGCTTCGGCTTTTGCTATACGATTTTCGGCTATCAGGTCTGGCTGGGCGAGGCGCTGCTGAGCATGTGCGCGGTGCTTCTCATCGGCCTTTTGTGCGCGCGGAGTACGCGGCTGTGCAATCACGTGATGATCGCCGCAGCCCTGATCTTCGCTCTCGGCTTCACGGTCTGTGCCGTAATCGCCCTGCTGCGGCACGATGGGGGCGCTTACAGCTATGAGCCCATGTACGTGGAGGGCTCGGGCGCTTTTGCGCAGATCGTCCACATCGCGGCGATCTCCCCCTGGGCCTTCATCGGCTATGAGAATATCTCCCATTTCTCCGAGGAGTACCGCTTCCCGCTCAAAAAGGTGCGCGGCGTACTGCTCAGCTCCGTGCTGGTTACGACGCTGATGTATATCTTCGTGTCTCTGCTCTCCGTCTCCGCCTACCCGCCGGAGTACGAGAGCTGGTTTGCCTACATTCGCGACATGGACAATCTCGAGGGATTCAAGGCTGTCCCCGCATTCTACGCCGCCGAGCGCTATATGGGCAAAACCGGCGTCATGGTGCTGATGCTGTCCCTGTTCGGCGTCATCCTCACAAGTCTCATCGGAAACCTCATGGCCCTGAGCCGCCTGCTCTTCGCCGCGGGGCGGGGAGGCGAGGCGCCCGCCGCGCTGTCCGTGCTCAATTCCCGCGGCATCCCGTCCAGGGCCATCGCCGTTGTCGTCGCGGTATCCTTCTTTATACCCTTTCTCGGCAGAACAGCGATCGGCTGGATCGTGGACGTTACCACGCTGGGCGCAACGCTGATCTACGGCCTGATCTCCCACGCGGTCTACCGCGACGCCCAGCAGAAGCGCCGGGTGCCGGAAAGTATTTCCGGCGCTGTCGGCCTGCTGCTGATGCTGGCCTTCGGCCTTTTGCTGCTGGTGCCGAGCCTGCTGCCCTTCCACGCGGTGGCGACGGAGTCCTACGCCCTGTTTATCATCTGGTCTGTGATGGGCCTGATCTATTTTCGCACCCTGCTTCGGCGCGACCGGCACAACGAGCATGAGCAGCGCCTTGTCGTCTGGGCTTTCCTGCTGATATTGATACTCTTCGCCGCGATGATGTGGGTATCCCGACATACGGAGATCGCCGCCAACGACGCGGTGGACCGCATCTATGCCTACCATCAGGCCCATCCGGAGCACGACTCGTTGGAGAGTCAGGAGGAGAGAACCGATTTTCTGCGTGAGCAGGCAAAATCGGTCAGCAGCACCAACACGCTCTATACCATGGTGTCTCTGGGCCTCTTCCTCGTGATCTTCACCATGCTCCTGAACAATTATAAGGAGACACAGGAGCTCGGAGAAAAGCTCGCGGAGGCGGAAAACGAGGCGATCGCAGCCCGAAAGATCGCGGAACTCAAGGAGTCTATCTCCTCCCTGCTCGACAATATGCCGGGCATGACCTTCACCAAAGACGCCGAGACCGGCGTGTACCTCGCCTGCAACCAGGCCTTTGCCGACTATGCCCACAAGGAGACCCCGGACGGCGTGGTCGGGCTCACCGACGCGGAGATCTTCGATGCGGAGACGGCTGCCCACTTCGTGGAGGACGACAAGCTTGCCCTCTCCATGGACAGACCCTATATTTTCTATGAGGACGTCCCGGACGCCGCCGGCAATCAGATGCAGCTTCAGACCACGAAGCTCAAATTCATAGACTCTACCGGCCGCGTCTGTCTGCTGGGCATCTGCCGGGACGTCACCGAGATGGTGCGCATCCAGCATGAAAATGCCATGACGAAGGAGGCCTACGAAAACGCCGTCAACTCCGGCATCATGTATACCCATATTGCCAAAACCCTCGCCCGCGACTATACGGACATGTTTTATGTAAACCTCGACACGGAGGAGTTCATCGAGTACCGCCGGGGGAGCGAGAGCAGCGCGCTCTCCGAGATGCGGCGCGGCTGGCATTTCTTCAGCGACTGCAAGGCGGAGCTGGCTGGGCATGTGTACCCCGAGGACCGGGAGGCCTTTCTCAACGCGATGAACCGCCGAAACCTCGTGGCGGCACTGGAGCGGAAGGACACCTTTATCATGACCTGTCGCCAGATCGGGGACAACGGTCCGGTCTACGTCAGCATGAAGGTCTCCCTGATGGAGGACGACAAGCACTTCATCATCGTCGGCATCACAAACGTCGACGCCGAGATGCGTGAGGCCATGGCGAAGAGCGAGGCGCTTGCCGGCGCCCTGACCGCAGCGGAGGAGGCGAACAAGGCCAAGACCTCCTTCCTCTCCAGCATGAGCCATGAGATCCGCACGCCCATGAACGCCATCATCGGGCTCGATACGCTTGCCCTGCGGGATCAGACCATCAGCGGGCAGACACGGGATTATCTGGAGAAGATCGGGGAGAGCGCCAAACATCTGCTCAACCTGATCAACGAGATTCTTGACATGAGCCGCATCGAATCCGGGCGCCTGGTGCTGCGCAGAGAGGTGTTTTCCCTCAGCGCCATGCTGGAGCAGATCAATACCATGGTCATGTCTCAGTGCGGCGACAAGGGGCTTGCCTATGAATGCCGCATTCTCAACCGGGTGGATGACGCCTATATCGGCGATGATATGAAGCTCAAGGAGGTGCTGATCAATATCCTCTCGAACGCCGTCAAATTCACCGAGGCGCCCGGCAGCGTCACAATGACGGTAGAGCGGACGGCGGAATTTGAAGATCAGTCCACGCTCTGCTTCCGCATCAGGGATACCGGCATCGGCATGGACAAGGAATTCATCCCCAAAATCTTCGACGTTTTTTCCCAGGAGGACGGCAGCCGCAAAACCAAATACGGCAGCACCGGCCTCGGCATGGCCATCACAAAGCGCATTGTGGAGATGATGAACGGCTCCATCAGCGTCGAATCCGAGAAGGGCGTCGGAACCGAATTTGCCGTGACGGTCACGCTGCGAAACTGCGATCAAAGGGGCGCGGACAGAGACAGCAAAGTCGATCCGCACGACCTGTTTGTCCTGGTGGTGGACGACGATAAGATTGCGGCGGAGCATGCCAGAATGGTGCTGGACGAGGTCGGCATCCGGGCCGACATCTGCACAAGCGGGGAAGAGGCCCTGCGCATGATGGAGCTGCAGCATACAAAGCACAGGCCTTATAATCTGGTACTGATGGACTGGAACATGCCGGGGATGAACGGCCTGGAGGCTTCCGCCGAGATCAGAAAACAGTATGACAGTGAAACGACCGTCGTCGTCCTGACGGCATATAACTGGGACGACATCCAGGAGGAAGCGCACCGCGTCGGTGTGGACAGCTTTCTTGCAAAGCCGCTGTTCGCCGCAAATGTCATCGAGGAATTCGAGCGGGCCGCGCGCAAGAACAACATGGTCGTCAAGGAGAAGAACCGCGCCGATCTTTTCGGGCGGCGTATCCTGCTGGCGGAGGATATGGAGATCAACGCCGAGATCATGATGGACATTCTTGAGATGGAAAACATGCAGGCCGACCACGCCGAGAACGGCAGAATCGCGGTCGAAAAATTTGCCGAAAGCGCCGTCGGGGATTATGCGGCGATCCTGATGGACGTGCGTATGCCGGAGATGGACGGACTGGAGGCCGCGTCGGCGATTCGCGCCATGAACAGGGAGGACGCAAAGAGAATCCCGATCATCGCGCTGACGGCCAACGCCTTTGACGAGGACGTGCAGAGATCGCTCCAGGCGGGGATGAATGCCCATCTCACAAAGCCCATTGAGCCGAACCACCTCTACCAGGCGTTGGGAGAGCTGATCTATCAGGCGGAACATAGAAATGAGGTACAGAAAACATGAGAGAATTGGACAGCTTCCCGAAGGTCTCCCTCGGCGTATTTCCCACGCCGGTGCATAAGCTGGAGAATATCAGCAGGCTTTTGGGGACAAATGTTTTGATCAAGCGTGACGATCTGACCGGCCTCGGCCTGGGCGGCAACAAGACCCGGAAGCTGGAATACCTTCTTGCCGACGCCCAAAAGCAGGGGGCGGAGATCGTTTTCACCACCGGCGGCGCACAGTCCAACCACGCCATGCTGACCGCTGCCGCAGCCGGAAAGCTGGGGATGAAGCCGATTCTGATCCTGAAAAAGCGCGGCGTAACCGAGCGGCTGGGCAATCAGCTCCTGGAGCATCTGATGGGAACGGACGTGCGCTTTGTCGATACCGATGATTATGCCGACATATACGCGGAGATGGATCGGGTCGGAAAGGAGCTCGGCAGGCCCTATTACAAAATCCCCTGCGGCGGCTCGAACGCGCTGGGATCGCTGGGATATGTGGAATGCGCAAGAGAGATACGGGATCAGGGCATTCCGGTCGATCATCTGATCTGCGCCGAGGGCAGCGGCGGAACGATGGCTGGCCTTGCGCTGGGGGCAAAGCTCTATCTGCCGGATACAAAGGTATACGGCATGATGGTGGATACCGATCCCTTCGATCAGATCACCCCGGCGCTGATGAGAGAGGCGGCCGCCCTGCTGGAGGCCGATGTGACGGTCGAGGCCTCCGACTTTACGCTGCGGGATATGTGCGGCCCGGGATACGCGATCGCCTCAAAGGCCGGGAACGACGCGGTTGCGCTGATGGCGAGGCAGGAGGGAATTTTCCTGGACCCTGTCTATACCGGGAAAGCCTTCGCGGGCCTTCTGGAGATGGCCGGGGAAGGCCGCTTCGGATCGGGAGAGAATGTGTTGTTTCTCCACTCCGGCGGCGCAGGCGGCCTGTTCGCGATCAGGATGTAAAGAAGAGACTGTACCATGCAAAATCAAGGTGCCGATGTTCTCTCATCGGCACCTCAGACTGTAGACAAACCCTTGCAAACCAAGTTGGTCTTGCAAGGGGGATCTGTGAAGGGGGACGGGGAGTCCCCCTTCACGTACAATCCATGCAAAAAGGGAACTTTTTCGGAAGTTCCCATTTTTGCCTCTCAAGCTGTCGACACTTTGTCGAGAGCTTGAGGGGCCGATGTTCTCTCATCGGCCCCTGCGATTTCGCATGGTTATGCATTTTGATACGCCCCTTTTCGCAGCCATGCCCTTGCCCCGCAGGGGGTGCGTATGGTAAAATAAAGCTGCTGTCCGACCGGACGGCATACAGGACGAAGAAAGGCGAAAACGACATGGCAAAAACATTGGTTTTGGCGGAGAAGCCCTCCGTCGGGCGTGAGCTGGCCCGCGTGCTGGGCTGTGCAAGAGGCGGAAACGGATATATGGAGGGGGACCGGTACATCGTGACCTGGGCCCTCGGCCATCTCGTGACCCTGGCCGACCCGGATGTATATGAGAAAAAATGGGAAAAGTGGGACATGGAGGATCTCCCCATGCTCCCCCAGACCATGAAGCTGGTGGTGATCCCGGAGTCGCGCAGACAGTACCAGACGGTCTCCGGCCTCATGAAACGGGGCGATGTGGCGGAGCTCATTATCGCCACCGACGCCGGACGCGAGGGGGAGCTCGTCGCCCGCTGGATCATGCAGAAGGCGGGCTGGAAGGGCAAAACCCGGCGCCTGTGGATCTCCTCCCAGACGGATAAGGCCATCCGCGAAGGCTTTCAAAATCTCAAGCCTGCCGCGGAATACGACAGCCTTTACCGCTCCGCGCAGGCCCGCAGCGAGGCGGACTGGCTGGTTGGCCTGAACGTCACCCGCGCCCTCACCTGCAAGTGGGGCGCGCAGCTCTCCGCCGGCCGGGTACAGACGCCGACGCTTTCTCTCATCACGCGGCGGGAAGAGGAGATCCGGCGCTTTATCCCCAAGGAATACTGGGGCGTCTCGGCGAAGCTGGACGGCTTTACCGCGTATTGGCGGGACGGGAAGGGGAACGCCTCCATCTTTGACAGACAGAAGGCGGAGGAGCTGGCCGCGAAGCTCAAGGGCAAGAGCGCGCTGCTGACCAGGGTGGAAAAGACCTGGAAGCAGACGCCGCCGCCCGCCGCCTACGACCTCACGGAGCTGCAGCGTGACGCGAATAAGAAATACGCCTACTCCGCAAAAGAGACGCTTGACATCATGCAGCGGCTTTACGAGCAGCACAAGCTCCTGACCTATCCGCGCACGGATTCCCGTTACATCTCCGACGATGTGGTGCAAACCCTGCCGGAGCGCCTGCAGAGCTGCATGGTGGACATCTACAAGCCGCTGGCGCAGGAGATTTACCGCAGGCGGCCATTGCAGGTCAAATATCTGGTAAACAACGCCAAAGTCACCGACCACCATGCCATCATCCCCACCGAGGAACAGCCGTATCTCTACAATCTCAGCGGGCCGGAGCGGAACATCTACGATCTGGTGGTCCGCCGCTTTCTCGCGGTGCTGATGCCGCCGTTTGAATATGAAGAAGTCAGGCTTACCCTCAATATCGGGGGTGAAACCTTCACCGCGCGGGGCAGGCATGTGCTCAATCAGGGCTGGCGCGCCGCCTATGACCGCAGCTTCAGCATGGAAGAGGAGGCGGAGGAGGAAGAGGAGCAGCGGCTTCCGGCGCTGCGTCAGGGGGATAAGCTGCCGGTTGCCGCCGTAACGCTCCGGCCGGGGAAAACCAAGCCGGCCGCCCGCTATACGGAGGCGACGCTGCTGTCCGCCATGGAGCATCCCTCCGCCACCGTCAGCGACAGGAACCTGTCCAGAATCCTGGAGGAGACCTCCGGCCTCGGGACGCCCGCGACGCGGGCGGACATTATCGAGAAGCTGTTTTCTTCTTTTTATATCGAACGCCGCGGCAAAGAGCTGGTACCTACCTCCAAAGGGCTGCAGCTGGTCGAGCTGGTCCCGGAGGAGCTGCGCTCTGCGGAGATGACAGCCCGCTGGGAGGACAAGCTGGCCGCGATCGCCAAGGGGAAGGCCAGCGACAAGCAGTTTGTCACCGATATGCGCGAATACGCGGCGGAGCTGGTCAAAGAGGTCAAAGCCAGCGACAAGACCTTCCATCACGACAATCAGACCCGCTCCCCGTGCCCGGAGTGCGGGAAGATGCTGCTCAAGGTGAAGGGGAAGCGGGGCGAGATGCTGGTCTGTCCGGACCGCGAATGCGGCTACCGGCGCAGCATTACCCAAATCACCAACGCGCGCTGTCCCAACTGCCACAAAAAGATGGAGCTGCGCGGCGAGGGCGAAAAGCAGATGTTTGTCTGTATCTGCGGCTACCGGGAGAAACTGACGGATTTCAGGGAACGCCGCGCAAGCGCCGGGGCCAACAAGCGCGAGGTGCAGAAATATCTGGCGAATCAGGATCAGCCTGCCGGCAGCAGCGCCATGGCGGATGCCATGGCCAGGTGGCTGGAAGCGAATAAAAAGGGCCGATAAAAGGAAGAAGAAAGGAGATATCAGCATGGAATTTCTGGAACTTGCAAGAAACCGGTATTCTGAGCGCAGCTTTGCGGCAAAGCCCGTCGAAGAAGAAAAGCTCTATAAGATCCTGGAGGCCGGACGCATCGCGCCGACCGCGTGCAACAATCAGCCGCAGCGCTTTTACGTTTTGAAGAGCAGGGACGCCCTGAACAAGGCGGCGAAGCTGACCCATACGTATAACGCGCCCGTGGTGATCCTCGTCTGTTACGTGGAATCCGACGCCTGGCATAACCCGCGCGACGGCTTCTGCTCCGGCGATATGGACGCCAGCATCGCCGCAAGCTCGATGATGTTTGAGGCGGAGGATCTGGGCGTGCACAGCATCTGGCTGAGAGGCTTTGACAGTGATGCCGTGCAGACTGCCTTTGAGCTTCCGGCCGGCACGATCCCGTCCCTGATGCTGGCGCTGGGCTATCCGACCGGGGACGCGGCGCCGTTCAAGCTGCATGGGGAGAGAGAGCCCATGGAAGAATTCGTGGTGGAGCTGTAAAGACTTATGGTCAATATTCTTTGTTTCGGTGATTCCAACACCTTCGGGACCAATCCCTCAGGCGGACGCTGGCAGCTTCATGAGCGCTGGCCTGGCGTTCTGCAGGAGCTGCTGGGCGGGGATTTCCGCGTCATGGAAGAGGGCCTGGGCGGGAGAACGACCGTCCTTGACGACGAGCTGGAGGGAGACAAGAGCGGACGGCGCCACCTCCCCATGCTTCTCCGTTCTCACCGGCCGCTGGATCTGGTCATCATCATGCTCGGCACCAATGATATGAAGCATCGCTTCTCCATGCTGCCGGTGGACATCGCAAAGGGCGCGGCAGAGCTTGGTCGTATTGCGGAGCGCTATGACTACGGCCCGGCTTATCCCGTGCCGCGCGTCCTGCTGGTCAGCCCCATCCGCATCCGCGAAGGAATTGAACACAGCGTCTATACCGGGTTCACCGAGGACGCGGCCGCAGTCTCCGGGCAATTGGCCCCCCTGTATCAAAAGCAGGCCGATGCAAACAACTGGCTGTATTTTGACGCCGCATCGGTCGCCGCGCCAAGCGAACGGGACTGCCTGCACATGGAGAAGGAGGATCACCGGAAGCTTGCGGAGGCGCTGTCGAAAATCATCGTACAGTGTTTTGATAAGGGAAGATGAAGCTGTATAACCGATCAAAAAAATCGCCGCCCTCCGGGGCGGCGATCGTGTAATCAGGCGGCAGCCTGCATGGGTTTTTCCAAATCAGTAGCCGAAATAGAAGTCGAAGAAGTCTTGGAAGGGGTTGGCGTTCCAGCCGGGGATACCCTGCTGCCACTCCTGCGGCATCTGCTGCTGGGGGGCGGGCGTCGCTTCCGCGGCTTCCTCCTCTTCATCCTTCAGCGCGGACTCGGTCTTGGAGCCGATCTCGACGTCGAGCTTGATCTCCTCGCCCTGGCGGTAGACGGTGAAGGTCTTCACATCGCCGGGGTTGGCCTTGGAGACTGCCTGCACCAGCGTGTTGGAGTCCTTGATATCAAGGTCGTCGATCTTCACAATAACGTCGTGAACCTTGATACCGGCCTGATCCGCAGGGGCTCCCTCGGTGACGTCCTGCACCACCGCGCCGGACTTGATGCCGGTGATGCTGGCGGTTTCATCAGAGAGCGGGGCTACCGTAATGCCGATGTAGGGCTTGAGGACATAGCCGTTTTCAATGATGCTGGTGACGATGCGTGTAACGCTGTTGACCGGGATGGCAAAGCCGACGTTGTCGATCTCAGCCTCGGAAGTGAAGCCGGAGGCGGAGTACTTGGCATTGGTAATGCCGACCACTTCACCGCGGCTGTTGAAGAGCGCGCCGCCTGAGTTGCCGGAGTTGATGGCGCAGTCTGTCTGGATCAGGTTCATCGTATGGGAACCGGTTGTGACGTTGCGGCTCAGGGCGCTCACAATGCCGTGGGTCAGGGAGAAGGTCAGCTCGCCGAGGGGATTGCCGATGGCGTAGACGGTGTCGCCGACGCGCAGCTTGTCGGAATCGCCGATGGTGACAGGCTTGAGATTCTGCGCCTCGATTTTGAGGATGGCGATGTCGTTGCTCTCGTCGTAGCCGATGACCTTCGCGTCATAGGTCTCGTCGTCAAAGGTCGCGACAGTGACGGTGTCGGAGTCCTCGACGACATGGTGGTTTGTAAGGATGTACCCGTCCTCGGTGATGATGAAGCCGGATCCTGCGGCCTGGAAGGTGTAGCCGTAACCGTAACGGCTGTCGGTCTTGCCGCTGGTGGTGATACCGACGGTGGAATTGACATTCTGTTCATACAGATCCGCAGGGGAGAGCTCAGGGGATTCGGCGGACGCGGCCGTCGCGCCGCCCATGAGGATGCAGCTTGCGAATACTGCGACAAGAAGGAACAGACTCAGCGTCTTTTGAAGAACAGGACGGGAAAAAACAGCGGATGCTTTCATTTACAGAGACCTCTTTTCGTGTTTTTTGTTTTTCAGCTTTCTGCCGATGGGGATATGTTTTCCTGTTGTGCCAATTAAACGACAAAATTATGAAGAAATCCGAAAGGAAAGTTGAAGGATTTGTCAAGCTTGTTTGAAGGATTTGTCAAGGAAATATGAACATTTTTTGATAAAGCTTTTTTGACGGTGCGGGGACTGATATCGGGAAAAAATCCATTCATATTACAATCATAATATTATATCATTCCCGGAGCAAAAACACAAGAAAAGAAACACATTAAAATGGAAAGACCCATGCGGAGGCTGACAAGCAATGCGAAGAAAGGACATAGATTGTCCTTGCCAATCTGACGAAAACAGACTATACTGGTTGCAGGAAACCGGGCTCAGCGGGGCAATTCATACGGAACAGATGTATGGCGCCCGGGCTTTGGGGCGAAGGCAGTCGTTGAATGCGCCTGATCAGACAATTGCACGGAAAGCCTGTGCCGCTATTGATCGGCGTTTATAAATAGAACAAAAAATATAAAGAAGGAAGGAAAGCAATATGAAAAAGATCGTATCTGTGATGATGATGCTCTCGCTGCTGCTGTCCGCTGCGGCGTTCGGCGGCGCGGCCGCCTATGCTGCGGACATCCCCAACATCACCATGGACCCGTCTGACGAGGATCAGCAGCTCACGCTTATTTCCTCGAAGCTCGCAGACCTCAAGCAGCCTGACAGCGAGCACCCCTGGTATTACACGGTGACCGACCTTGATCATGACGGGAACCTCGAATTCATTGCGGCTTCCCAGCACCCCGTGGACCGCTCCACCAATCTGCGGATCTGGGAGGTCACCGCGGATCGAAGCGCACTGACAGAGTGCCGCCTTGACAAAGACCCGGAGGAGTCCTTCCCGGATATCCTGACCGATGTTTCCGATACCTACTTCGATGCCGCGACCGATACCTGGTATTACATGCTCTATGACAACATTATCATCTCCGATTCGGAGGTCTATACCATCAAGACCGCCGTTCATCTGAAGGATGGCGTCATTGACTATGTCCCTTATGCCGTCGAACATACCGTGGTGCAGAATGGAGTCCGCAGCGTTTCCCATACGGATATCAACGGCATGAACATCTCCGCAGAGCAGTACAACGCCTCCGGCGATAACGCGATGGCGGGCATGACGCACAGCAACACAAGCTTTGAGTGGCTCAAGTCGGCGGAGATCGACAGCCCGACCCTCCTGGCGGACAGCTTCCTGGTATTTATGGGGCAGAAGGCCCCGACCGAGACCTTCCCTGTTCCCAAGCCTGCTGCGCTTGAGGCTCCCGAGGCTTCGCCCGCGCCCGCGCCGACAGCTGCACCCGCTCCGGCGCCCGCGCCTCAGCCTCCGGTATATCTGACTGTGACCAAGAATCCCACCAATGAGAACAGGACAGAGGGGGATACCGCGTACTTCGTCTCTGCCGCCAGCGCCTATGAATCTCTGACCTGGACCTTTGTTTCCCCCGACGGCGGCGAATACTCCGCCCAGACCATGCAGAGCAGATGGGGCACCATCGACGGCCTGAGCAGCACCACCCTGTCCATCTCCGGCGTCAGCACCGACATGAACGGCTGGGGCACCTACTGCACCTTCTATTACAAAGGCCAGACCGCCCGCACCACCACGGCGTACCTGTATGTCGCCGCGCAGCCTGCGCCGCAGCCCGCACCCAGCGGAAGCTATCCCGGTACCGTCACGGACTGGAATTACAGCAGCGTGACCGTTTTTGTCGCCGGTACCGTCACCGTTACGATCCCCAGAAGCATCTGCACCATTGACGGAGACCTCTACTACGGCGCGGACGCCACCGTCTATTGGGACGGCAGCGATGTCACATACTGCTACATTCAGGGCGATCAGCCGGCTCCGACGCCCACCTACGGCTCTATGAGCGGCACGGCATACGAGGGCGGCGGCGGATATGCCATCAATCTGTCGAACGGCAGCCAGGTGTATGTCGACGCCTGGAAGTGCAACGTGGAAGGCCAGTTCTACGACGGCTGCTCCGCAGTGGTTTATTACACGGACTACCCCAGCAGCGAAAACATTTACCAGGCGGATATCTTCGGCAATCAGGGCCTCATTATACCTGACCATGCCACGGGCTTTGATCCCGGCCTTCTCCCCGGAGACGGGCATGCCACGGGCTTCGGCTTCGGCGGCTGAGACAGGACGGCCATCTGCCCGGACTGCGGCCCTCCGGCCACGCATTATCGGGCGTCAAATACGGATTCAATGTGAGTTTTATTTTTACATGAATAAGGAGGAAACAGCATGAGCACGGAAAAGCTTGCAATCCATGATGAGCAGCTCAATCAGACCAGCGGCGGTACGCTGCTTCCATACCGTGTCAAGCCCGGCGACAGCCTCGCGGCGATTGCGGAGCAGTATCATGTCAGCGTGAGTGATCTTGCGCGCTGGAATAATATTGAGAATCCCGATATACTGACAGTCGGCCAGCAGCTCGTTATTAAATACTGAAGGAAACGCCGATTAAATCCCCCCCGCGTACGGCTTGACGGCATATTTCCCGTCTGTCTTTGGCTGAAAAACTTGAAATACACAAAGTATTCCTGCGTTTTTCAGCTTTCGACAGCCGAAAAATCTGCTCGCCAATCCGCACACGTCAATTTAATCAGCGCTTCCTGAACACAATGACAGCGCAGCGGAGACTGCGCGGAAATCGGAGGGAAACGAAAGTCTATGGAAGAAAAAACAAAAAGCCAGATTCGGAAAGAGGAAAAACAGGCAAAGAAGGAAGCAAAGAGACAGAAATACCAGAACGCCCCGGCGCTGGTACGGGCATGGCATATGTGGCTCAAGTATGTGGTGCTGGTTCTGGTTATTATTGCCCTGCTGTTTTGCGGTTTTGTATACGCGTCCTACCGATATGTGATGTATGAAGCGGAGAAGCTCGCGGAAAACATCGTTCCGGCAGCGGAGGGCGACCTCCTGAAATTCACGACCAAAGACCTGGACGGTAACGAGATCAACAGTGAGGATCTGTTCCGCGGGCATGAGCTTACCATGCTCAATGTCTGGGCTACCTGGTGCGGCCCCTGCAAGAGAGAGCTGCCTGATCTCGGTAAAATGGCAAAGGACTTTGAGGCGAAGAACTGTCAGATTGTCGGGCTCTGCCTGGATGGGGACGAGGAGGCCGAAACGGCGAAGAAGCTTCTGAAGGAAGCCGGAGTAGAATACCTGAACATCATCGCGCCCGGGAACATGATGGATGTGCTTCCGGTCGTCAACATCCCCACGACATACTTCCTGAACAGCGAGGGCTGTGTCGTCGGCGAGCCGATTGTGGGCGCCTACGTGGAGGAATACCCGAAACGGCTCGAGGGTCTGAAGTGAATTTTTGAGTTTCGTAATCTTGAGCAGGAGGGCAGAACCGGACTTTCCGGTTCCGTCCTCTGCTTCATACAGTGAGGGAATAAAATGGCAGAACATGTTCAGATTAAAACCGCAAAATGGGATGGTGCGGAGATGGATTATTTCTGCTTCGGCCGCGGGAAAGAAACGCTTGTGATCGTGCCCGGACTCAGCGTACAGAGCGTCATGGGCGCGGCGGATGCCGTTGCGCGGCAATACGCTTCGCTGACGGATGCTTACACGATCTATGTGCTTGACCGCAGAAAAGACCTGCCCGCCGCGTATCCCATGCGGGATATGGCGGAGGATACGGCGGGCGCGCTGCAAGCCCTGGGACTCAGACAGGTAAACCTCTTCGGCGCGTCCCAGGGGGGCATGATTTCCATGCAGATCGCCATACACCATCCGGAGCTTGTGAAAAAACTGGTTCTCGGCTCCACGACAGCCTGTGTGACCGACGGGCAGTTTGTGCTGTTTGATCAGTGGATTCGCCTCGCCGCGGCCGGAGACGCGCAGGCGCTGTACCTCGCGTTTGGTGAGGCACTCTACCCGAAGGAGATATTCGAAGCCTCGCAGGAGCTCTTGAAGGACCTGGCAAAATCCGTAACGGAAGAGGAGCTGCGCCGCTTTGCCGTGATGGCGAAGGCTTTGAAAGGCTTTGATATCACGCGGGAACTTTCGGAAATCCGCTGCCCGGCGCTGGTGATCGGTTCTGAGGACGACCGGGTGGTCGGCGGGGAAGCGAGCCGGATCATCGCGGAGCGCCTGAGAGGACACTCGGGCTGTGAGCTTTTTATGTATGACGGTTACGGACACGCCGCCTATGATACCGCGCCGGATTACAGAGACCGCATCGCGAGATTTCTTGCGAAAACTGAATAATCGGGCTGTCTCAAAATGCATAACCATGCGAAATCGTAGGGGCCGATGCCCTCATCGGCCCGCTGTTTTACGACAATGTGCGTAATGCAACGGGTCGATCTGGGGATCGACCCCTACGGTTTTGGGTTAACATGCATTTTGAGACAGCCCTGCCGGCGGAATGGCTGTCGCGCAGTTATGTTTGGGAGTCGAGCAGCTCCTTTGCTTTCTTCAGTACAGGTATTTCTCTGTTTGCGATAAGCCTTCCCAATCTTGTACAGCCGCATCTCTCATATTCATTCAGCGCATCAATATATGTTAGCTTCAAAGTTGACAAATGATAGTTTTCTCTTTCCTCTTTTGTCAGATGCTTCTCTCCAAAGGATACAATCCGGCATAGGAAATAATGGTTGATGTTATGCCTGCGGATCAGATTGTAGTAATCGCTGACAACGCCGATTTTGCAGATCACATCAACGCTTACGCCGAGTTCTTCATGAAGCTCGCGCCTGATTGCGGCGTCCGGGTCCTCGTTGGATTCTACGCCCCCGCCGGCGGTTTCAATATACGCGGCCTTTTCAAATTCATCATCTCTTTCCACTCTGACAAAATAGAAATCACTGTCATTGTCTACCACGATCGCCCGGGCAATGATCCTGTCATGGTCTATTGCCGTAAGCGGCCATTCCGTGTCTTCCAGCTCCAAAAGCCACTCTCCCTGTTTCATGATGATTTCCGCCTTTCACGAATCCCGATTGATCGAAACACTGTTCATTGATTTGCATAATTGTACAGCAGTATAATGCACGATAAGAGAAGAAACGTCAAGATTAATCAATTTTTCAGTCGGCCCTGTACACAGGATTGCCATGAGCATATAAAAATGCTAAAATGTTCACAGCGTTGAGATGAAAGCAAACAGACAGGCGGTGAAGCAATATGAGTGCGTTCTTCGGAAAAGAGGAACTGGAGAATCTGAAAAGCCTGAAGCACGATCTGGTTGATCCGGTGAAGAGCTTCACAAATGAGGTTTACAGGGATACGGTCGGCGATGCCGGAAGCTTTTATGCGGACAAGGCGCGCAAAGCGCAGCACCGTGCGAAGCTTACACAGGAAAAGACAAAGGCGCGGATGGCGGCGATTCGGCGCGAGCAGGAGGAAATGAAGCAGCGGAGAAACGCGACCATGAAACGAGCCGCGATCATCTTGGCTGTTCTTGCGCTGTTCGCTATTGTCGTTATCTCTGCGGCCATTTCCGCCCACGCCGAAGAGCAGAATGTTCTCGGCCTCGGGGACGCCTGCCTGATCCAATCCTGCTATAACGATACAGATGATATTTTCTCCCGCCCGTGCTATACTGGAAACGAGGTGAGGCCCGATGCGACTACTGTATGCCGAAGATGAAAAATCCCTGGCCAGAGCCGTCTCGACGATTCTGGTCAAGAACAACTATTCCGTCGATGTCGTCTATGACGGCGAAAGCGCGCTGGACTATCTCTCAACGGAGAACTACGACGGCGCGATCCTGGACGTGATGATGCCGAAGCTGGACGGTATCGAGGTTCTCCGACGCATGCGCCGGCGCGGCGACAGCACGCCGGTTCTGCTGCTCACAGCCAGGTCGGAGATCGACGACCGGGTTACAGGCCTCGACAGCGGGGCCAACGATTACCTGACAAAGCCCTTCGACATGAAAGAGCTGCTGGCCCGCATCCGCGCGATGACGCGGGTGCTGTCCGTTCAGCCGGATAAAACCATATCCTTCGGCAAAGTCACGCTCGACTGTGCAAGCTATGATCTGAGCGGGCCGGGCGGCAGCACAAAGCTTGCCGGAAAGGAATTCCAGATGATGGAGATGCTGATGCGCAATCCCCGCAAGCTCGTTTCCACCGAGACGTTCATGGATCATATCTGGGGCTATGACAGCGAGGCGGAGCTGAACATCGTGTGGGTATATATCTCCACCCTGCGAAAGAAGCTGAAGGGGATCGACGCGGATATCGAGATCAAGGCTCAGCGCGGCGTCGGCTATTATCTGGAGGTGCGCGCATGATACGCAAGCTCCGAAAAAAGATTGTCGCCGCGGCAATCATCGCGGTTTTCCTTGTCCTGTTCGTGCTGATCGGCTCGATCAACGTGCTCAACTACAGGAATCTGATCTCCGACGCCGACAGCACCCTGCAGATCCTCGCGGATAACAAAGGCGCCTTTCCCCGGCAGATGTTTCGTGCGCAGGATCGGCCGCCGGAGCTGCAATCCCCGCCGAACGAGGGGAAGAGTATTCCCTTCGGCGGAAGGCGCGGCGGCAGCGGAGAACTGGCTTACCAATCACGCTTTTTCACGGCGTGGTTCTCTGACGGCAGTCTCAGCCGGATCAATCTGGACAACCTTGCCTCTTTGACCGAGGAAGAAGCCGCGGCTCTTGCGGAAAGCGTGTACGCCTCTGGACGGGGAAAGGGCTTTGCGGAGGAATACCGTTATTGCCGCGTCCTCAGCGATGGCGAACCCATGCTGGTGTTCCTCAACTGCCAGCGAGAGCTTGGAACCTTCCGCAGCTTTCTGTACGCCAGCATCGGCATCTCCGCGCTGGGAATCCTCGGGGTTTTCCTGCTCCTGCTGGTGTTCTCCGACCGGATCGTACGCCCGGTCGCGGAGAGCTATGAGAAGCAGAAACGCTTCATCACGGACGCGGGGCATGAGCTGAAAACACCGATCACGATCATCCGGGCTGACGCTGACGTTTTGGAGTCCGAGCTGGACGGAGAAAGCGAGTGGATCTCGGATATCCGCAAGCAGACAAATCGGCTGGCGGAACTCACCGAGGATCTCATCTACCTGTCCAAAATGGAGGAAGAGAATGCTGCGCTGCAGATGCAGAGCTTTTCCTTTTCCGAGCTTGTCGACGAGACCGCGCAGTCCTTCCAGTCGCTCGCATTCTCAAAGGGAAAGAACTTTTCCTTTTCCGTCACGCCCGATCTGCGCGTGAACGGGGATGAGAAGGCACTTGCCAAGCTGGTCTCCATCCTGCTGGATAACGCCATGAAATATTCGCCGGAAAACGGGATTGTGGAGCTCCGGCTGGAGCAGAGCGGCAGGCTTGCCCGGCTTATGGTCAGAAACAGCACGCCACCGATGGAAAAGGGAAACGCGGATCGGCTGTTCGAGCGATTCGCCCGGGAAGACCGCTCACGCAATTCGGAGTCAGGCGGCTTCGGCCTGGGCCTGGCAATTGCGAAGGCCGTGACGGAAGCGCACAAGGGGACGATCCACGCGGAATCCGAGGACGGTGTTTCGCTGACCGTGACGGCGGAGCTGCCGCTTTGCTGATTCCTCCCAAAAAAGGGCTGTCTCAAAATGCATGTTAAACCAAAACCGTAGGGGTCGATCCCCGGATCGACCCGCTGCATTACGCACATTGTCGTAAAACAGCGGATCGATGAGGGCATCGGCCCCTGCAATTTTTCGTGGTTATGCATTTTGAGACAGCCTGTTGGTTTCAAGGATTTCAGGGACGCATACCGCGGCGGCCTCCGCCGAAGTCTCCCTGGACGCCGTGGCCTTCGCCGAAGTCTCCCCGGCCGCCGGGGCCGCCACTGAAATCACCCTCCTGATCGCCGAAAGCACCATGGCCGCCGAAGCCGCCCTGACCGCCAAAGCCGCCCTGGCCGCCGAAGCCGCCCTGGCCGCGGCCCATCATCTGATTGGGGATCGTGCTGACCTGCTGGCCGTTGATATAGACCGTCCCCCCGGTGAAGCTGACGCTGCCGTCGCAATCAAAAGCGGATTGGCCGTTGACGCTGATCGTTCCGCCGCTGATGATGATATTGCCGTTGGAGTCGATGCCGTCGGTGTCTCCCGCGCCCATCGTGACGGAAACAGTACCGCCGGTGATCTCCACGGTCGGGGTAAGGGAAGAGGACTTGTGCGCCGCATTGATGCCGTCACCCGAGGAAGCGATTGTGATGTCCCCGCCGCTGATGAGAATATAGCTTCCCTCAATTCCCTCATATGCCGTGATGCTCAGCGTGCCGCCGGAGATTGTGACCTTCTCATTCGCGTGGATAGCGTCGTCCGGGCTCAGAAGTGTGAACACACCGTCACTGATGAGGATCGAGCCGTCTGTGTGGATGGCGTCGTCGAGAGAGTCGATCCGATAGGTGCCGCTGCCGATCGTGATGGCGTTTCCGGCCTTGATGCCCTTGCAGGATTCCTCCGCGCTGCCGCTGCGCGCGCTGCTTCCGCCGCCGGAAATAATACTGACACCGGCGTTTTCAGCCGTGAAAACCGTTGCGGCCTGGATGCCGTCGTTGCCGGAGACGATGCTGAGCGTTGAATCGGCAGCGGAGACAAAGCCCTTGGCTGCGTCCGTGTCATTATCCGAGCGAACGCCGTCGCTGCCCGCCGTGATGCTGACAGCCGCCTCGGAAAAACTGACGGAGTCTTTGCCGCTGAGACCGACATTTTTCGCATTCACGGAGAGATCCTTCGCCGTGATCACAAGATCGTCCTTGGAGACAAGCGCGTGCTTGCAGTTGCCGTTGATCGTAAGCCTGCCGGCGCCGTTGACCGTGAGATCGGCTTTGCTGAACACAGCCGCGTCCGGGGTGGTATCGCCGTCTGTAAACGTATAATCCGAGCCGTCGGAGATTTCATTGACCGTACCCTCCGCCGCGGTGAGAAAGACCTTATCCGCGCTGCGGACATAGATCGCAGGGCCGTTTTCGTTGGTGATCGCCGCGTTTTCCAGCACGAGCTGAACCTTCTCTTCTTCTCCGGCCTCGACAACGAGCATGCCTTTATAATTGCCGGAGAGAATGTACGTACCGGCTGACCTGATCGCCAGATCCCCGTCCGGGGAGAGAGTCACCGCTTCGGATGCGTCGTATGCGCCCGAGGCGTCACGATCGGAGACTGTGGGCTCCGGCGCGGTATAGGCTGCGGAATAACTATCCGCAGCGTTTGCGGGGGCGGCACAGCATCCGATCGGCATCAAGAGCGCGAGCGCGCAGACCAGCGCAATCTTCAAAGACTTCTTCATAATTCATCTCCTCCTTCTGCTTCGTTCAGAATCGCAATTTCAAGGTTCCCGTTCCGGCAGCGCAGGGCGTCCAGAAATTCCTGCGCGGCGGCGGGATCCTTCATTTCAATTTTATAATCCAGCTTATACAGGCTTCCCATATTGGAGGTCTTCGCCTTCACAAGCTTCCGGCTTTTCGTGTACTGCTCAAAGAGGTCGTCAAAGGCGTCGGCAAAGTGCAGCGACTCGGGAACCGTGATATGAAGCGCAACAAAGCGGTCGCAGCTCATCGGAATGCGGGAAAGCAGCAGCATGACGCCGGAGGCAATCAGCGTGAACAGCAGCGCTACAGCGCCGTATCCCGCCGCGCAGGTGAGACCTGCGGTCATGACCAGGAAGATTGCGGATATATCTCTGGCTTTCCCGGCTGCCGAACGGAAACGCACCAGCGAGAAGGCGCCCGCCACGGCGATGCCGGTACCCACGTTGCCGTTGACCATCAGGATCACCGTGGTGACAATGATCGGCAGCACGACCAGGGAGATCAGAAAGCTGCGGGTGGCATTGCTTTCGCGGCTCAGCGAGAGCGCGGTGATCGCGCCGCACAGTCCTGCAAAAAGCAGACTGAGCAGGTATTGACCGAGCGAAAAGCTCCCGGTCAGAATGAAACTGTTATAAATTGACGACATGTTTTTCTCCTCCTTTTTCTTCTATCATGGAAACAGAACGCTGCTTTTCTTCCAGCGCGTGCAGATAGGCGGTACCGTATTTGGAGAAGCTGCCCGGCAGGATTGCCTCCGCGTCCAGCGCATCCGCAAGCCACAGGGGCATGGCGCCGGCCGTTTTGATCTCGAGCAGCACCGTGCCTCCCGGCAGCAGGCGGATCCCCGCGGAGCCGCGGTCAAGGCGCAGCTCGTTTTCGCGGTACCGGATATCCCTGTCAAAGGTCAGACGCAGATCGGGGTGCTCCTCATCAAACCAGGCTTCGCGCTCACAGGCGATCAGCATCGCGCCCGTGGGCCTTCCGTATAGCCGCATGGCCCAATCGAGCTCGGACATGATCTGGCTCTCAAAGGGCCTGATTCCCGTCCGCAGATAGCGTTCCGCTTCCTTCAGCGTCATCGCCGCGCGGCGCTTGTACACCACGCCGCCGAACTTTTTCTTGAGCTCCAGAAACACGGTGGAATCCGCTCCGGCCGTGCCATAGCTGCGAAGGCGCAGCTTTTCTTTATAGTCCACAGCTTCCATAGAGCTTCGTATGATGCGCCTGTCCGGTGTGTCCAGATAGAGGCTCAGCACCGTGCTGCGGCCGTATTTATCCGGCTTCAGGTATGAGCCGATCTCTTGAAACAGCGCGTTGTACTGCGCTTCGGAGAGAAGATACTTCTTCTCGATCCTCTTGAAAACACAGGTTGCCATTGCGTATGACCTTCCTTCCTCGTTTCTGTGGCCATCATAGACACTTAAACTAAATCCAACTTTAAAGGAAACGCTGGTTCCTATGTCCTCGGCGCGTCGGCAAACTGTTGCCGGCACTGCGGCCGGAATTGTAACGCTGCAGGCGCAGCGGCGGAAACCTCAGCTTCTGCTTGACGAAACCGAGGTAGAAGAGTATCTTAATACAGGCATAATCCTGCGTACCGTCCCCATCGGCTTGAAGTTTGCTTCGCTGTCAAGAGCCGTGAGGACTAAGGCAACGGAAAGCAAAAAAATAATTATGGGTATCGGCTTGACACAGCAAGCTTCTCTGTATGACCGTAGGGGCGATTCACGAATCGCCCGGCGGCAGAGGCCGCGTCCGGCGAATGCGCCAGACGGTGTGCATGTTGGTTGTTTGCTGAATAAACCCGATACCCAGAAAAATAATTTTGAAAAGGAGATATTATCATGGCAAATCGCATCGTACTCAATCCTGTATCTTACCACGGTGTCGGCGCTGTCAAGGAGATCGGCGGTGAGCTGGGCCGCCGCGGCTTTAAACGCGCCTTCATCGCCTCCGGCCGCCACGTTGTCAAGTCCGGTGAAATCAAAAAGATCACCGACGTGCTCGACGAGATCGGCGTTTCCTACACCTTCTACACCGACATCAAGCCCAACCCCACCATCGAGAACGTCCAGAACGGCGTCAAGGCTTTCAAGGAGTTTGACGCTGACTGCATCATCGCCGTCGGCGGCGGCTCCGTTATGGACACCTCCAAGGCCATCGGCATCATCGTCAACAACCCTGAGTTTGCCGACGTCCGCTCCCTTGAGGGCGTGGCCCCCACCAAGCGGCACGCGGTCTTCACCATCGCCGTTCCAACCACCGCCGGCACTGCCGCCGAGGTTACGATCAACTATGTCATCACTGACGTGGAGAAGAAGCGCAAGTTCGTCTGCGTCGATACCAATGATATCCCCGAGGTCGCCGTCGTCGATCCCGAGATGATGTACTCCATGCCCAAGCCCCTCACCGCCGCCACCGGCATGGACGCCCTGACCCACGCCATTGAGGGCTACATCACCAAGGGCCACTGCGCCATCTCCGATATGTTCCATCTCGAGGCCATCCGCCTGATCGCGAAGAATCTGCGCGCCGCCGTTGAAAACGACGAAGCAGGCCGCGAGGGTATGGCGCTCGGCCAGTATATCGCCGGCATGGGCTTTAGTAACGTCGGCCTCGGCATCGTCCACTCCATGGCTCACGGCCTGAGCGCCCTGTACGATACCCCGCACGGCGTTGCCTGCGCGATTCTGCTGCCTTTGGGCCTTGCGTACAATATGCCCGCCGCCGGTGAGCGCTACCGTGCCATCGGCCGCGCCATGGAGGTTCCCTATATCGACAGCATGAACGATGAGGAGGCGGCAAAGGCTACCATCGCCGCCGTCAAGAAGCTGGGCGCCGACGTGGGTATCCCCGCCGACCTCAAGGAGATCGTCAAGGACGAGGATGTGCAGTTCCTCTCTGAGTCCGCCTTTGCCGACGCCTGCTGCCCGGGCAACCCCCGCGACACCAGCGTCGAAGAGATCGCTGCCCTCTACCGCAGCCTGATGTAATACGATTATCCGATAGAACAGGTTGAACCTTTCCGGCCGGATTTGTGCCAGGCTTCGTGATCGGACTTGACCATACACAAAGGATGCTCTGCGTCCGCTGCCTTGCCTGACGCAAATCTGCCTCGGACTCGGAAATCTTTCAAACCGCCATATCGGATAATAGTATAAACTGGAAAACGCCCGTCGACTGCCTGCTTTTCAAAGCTGCCGACGGGCGTAATACTAACTTTCAATGCATAGACGCGGGCAAGGACATCCTGCAGCGGGAGTCCGGTGAATTGCACGAAGGGAGAAAAGAGAGTATACTGAAAAAAACTGTTGGAACAGGAGGCCGCAGAGATGAACGAACGGCTTATCTTTCATGTGGATGTCAACAGTGCCTTCCTGTCCTGGGAGGCAGCGCGGCGCGTCAGAAACGGCGAGCCCGATCTGCGCCTGATCCCGTCCTGTATCGGGGCCCGATCTGCGCCTGATCCCGTCCTGTATCGGGGGCGACCCGGAATCCAGAAGGGGAGTCGTGCTTGCAAAGTCCATCCCGGCGAAGGCTTTCAAAATCAAGACAGGTGAGCCGATCGCCATGGCACTGAGAAAATGCCCCAGGCTTGTGATCGCAAAGCCGGACTTTAAGCTGTATTCGGCCTGTTCCAAGGCGTTTAAGGACATCTGCCGCGGCTATGCCCCGGTCGTGGAGGAATTCTCCATCGATGAATGCTTTATGGACATGACCGGAACCGGACACATGTACCCCGACCCTGTCGCGCTGGCGCATACGATCAAGAACAGGATCCGGGATGAGCTCGGCTTTACGGTGAATATCGGCATCGGGCGCAACAAGCTCTGCGCCAAGATGGCAAGCGACTTTGAAAAGCCGGATAAGGTACACACGCTCTATCCGGAGGAGATCCCTGAAAAGCTCTGGCCGCTGTCAGTAGGGGACTTGCTCTTCGTGGGCGGTGCCTCCGCAAATCGTCTGCGGGAAGAACGTATTTTCACGATTGGGGAGCTTGCGCACGCAGACCCGGAGCTCCTGCGCAGGATCCTCGGCGACAAAATGAGTCTCCAGGCCCGCAATTACGCAAACGGCATCGACAATTCTCCCGTCCGGGCAGAGCCCGAAGAGGCCAAGGGCTACAGCAACTCCGTGACGCTTGAGGAAAACGTGACCACGCTGGAGGCAGCGGACGCGATCCTTCTGGCCCTTTCGGACAGCGTCTCCGCCCACATGCGTTTTGACGGGGCAAAGGCCTATTGTGTGGCAGTATCCATCCGCTATCTGGACTTTAAAAACCGATCCCATCAGTGTAAGACAGACCATCCGGTGGAATCCACACGGGAGATCTATGAACTGTCGAAGCGGCTTCTCCGGGAACTATGGAAAGATCACAGACCGCTGCGGCTCATGAGCATCGCCCTTTCCAACCTGACAAGAGAAGACGAGGGCGGGCAGATGTCGCTGTTCGGAGAAGAGGACAGCGGCAGACGGAAACGCGATGTGAAACTGGACAAAGCAGTGGACGCATTGCGGAGCAAGTTCGGTTCCGACATCATTCAGCGCGGCACGGTTATGAAGGACGGTCTCCACATTGCCCGCAAGTTCAAGGGCAGGCAGGCGTCCGAGCAGGAAAAACCGTAAAGGCAGCACCGCATAATAAGCTAAGGCAACACCGCACTACTCATTTTCTGTGCGGTGTTGCCTATAGTTTTTTATGCTCTAAACTTCTTTTCCCATCCTGTACGCCAGATCCAGCGCGGGGTGCGCCGGGTTTTCCCCTGCTGCGGTGACACCTCCCATGAAAACAGTCCCGGCAAGCTTCGCGTGCTCGAAACATTCTATCCAGCCCTCCACGCCGCTCACAGCCCGCCGGGGAACCTGCTCCTCGTCTTCGGCGGCGGATGTCAGCAGATAAACGTCGCGGAAGGCGTAGTCGCTGGGGAAGAGCGGATTCAGACGGTCAAGCAGGGTCTTGAGCTGGCCTGACATCTCATAGTAATAGATGGGCGTAGCAAAGACCAGCACGTCGGCCTCCAGCGCCTTTCGGCAAATCACATCTGCATCGTCGCGGATCACGCAGCGCAGCTTCTCCTGACATACAAAGCAGCCGCGGCAGAAGTTCACGGTCTTGCCGCGCAGGGAAATCAGCTCCGCTTCATGGCCCGCCTCCTGTGCGCCTCTGGCGAAGGCCGTTGCCAGAGCTTCGGAGTTGCTGTTTACGCGGGGGCTCGTCGATACGATCAGTATTTTTTTCATGTGTTCCTCCTGTTATTCTAATGTCACGTCACCATTTTCCCGCGGCTCGGTCAGCTCCGGCGCGGTCTTGTTCAGTACCAATCGTGTTTTTCGCCCCGATCCAGTGCAGCCATGGCATCCATCTCCGCCGCGGTAAGCGCGAAGCCGAACAGATCGAGGTTTTCTTTGATATGCTCCGGATTGCCTGACCCCGGGATCACCACGACGCCGCGCTGCAGATCCCAGCGCAAAATCACCTGTGCCGCGGAGACGCCGTGCGCGTCGGCAATGGCGCAGATGGTATCATCCTGCAGCAGCGCAGCCGTGTATCCGCGCCCGCCCAGGGGATACCAGCACTGAACCACGATGCCCTTTTCCTGAATGAACGGCACGACGTCCTGCTCCTGATAATATGGGTGGATTTCATTCTGCACCAGCGCGGGGGTGATCGAAACCTGAGGCAGAAACGAGCGCAGCTCCTTTACATACCAGTTGGAAAGACCCAGAGAGCGGATTTTTCCCGCCTCCACATAGCGCTCCATGGCTTTGTATGCCTTCACATCATCCGTGCCCGGATGGTGCAGCAGCATCATATCGATATAACCGATATCCAGCTTATCAAGCGCCATGTCGATGGCGGCTTCCGGCTCATGGAACTGGTTGGGGTAAATCTTCGTGATGACAAAGATTTCCTCTCTGTCTATTCCGTACTCTGTCATAGCCTGACGCACACCCTCGCCGACGGCGTCCTCGTTTCCGTACATGTATGCCGTGTCGATCAGTCGTCCGCCGTTTTGAAGCAGTGTCTTGACAGAATTGACGCAGGTATCATAATCCAGCGCGTAGGTACCGAGTCCAAGAATCGGCATCTCATAGCCGCTGTTCAGCAGCACCGTTTTCGTTTCAAAATCAAACACGCCGGTTTCCTCCGCAAATCCGAAATCTGTTCTGCTCATAAGAAGCACAAGCAGCAATGCAGAAGCCGCAAGGCATTTCCTTATTTTTCTCATCTCAGTTCAGATACAGATCGAAAAAGCCCTGAATCCTGTCAAAGGGGATGGCGCCCCTGCCGCCGCCGTCATAGAGGTCAGTATGCACCGCGCCGGGAATGATCATCAGCTCTTTGTTGTCCGCGTATTTGCTGTCGCGCACCATGTCGGCATAGGCGTCGCGGCTGAAATAGCAGGAGTGAGCCTTGTCACCGTGGATCAGCAGCACGGCCGAGCGAATCTCGTTGGAATAGTGCAGGATGGGCTGATTGATGAAGCTCTCGCAGCCGATCACGTTCCATCCTCCGTTCGAGTTGAGGGAGCGGGGATGATATCCGCGCGGCGTCTTGTAATAATCGTAGTAGTCCTTCACGAAGAAGGGCGCGTCCTCGGGCAGCGGATCGACAACACCGCCGCCGAGCTTGTATTCGCCCGCCTTCAAATCGGAAAGGCGCTGGGCGCACATGGCCGCCTTTGCCTGATAACGCGCTTCCTCACTGTCGGCAGAGTCGAAATATCCCTTGGCATTGACACGGGTCATATCGTACATGGTCGCCGCCACTGTTGCCTTGACGCGGGTATCCAGCGCGGCGGCGTTGAGCGCCATACCGCCCCAGCCGCAGATGCCGATGATGCCGATACGCGCGGGATCGACCATATGGTGCAGGGAAAGGAAGTCCACCGCAGCCATGAAATCCTCTGTATTGATATCCGGAGAGGCCATATAGCGGACGTTGCCGCCGCTCTCGCCGGTGAAAGAGGGATCAAAGGCCAGCGTCACAAAGCCGCGCTCCGCCATCGTCTGGGCGTAGAGACCGGAGCACTGCTCCTTGACTGCGCCGAAGGGACCGGAAACGGCGATTGCGGGGAGTTTTCCCTCCACACCCTTGGGAATATACAGATCTGCCGCCAGGGTAATGCCGTAGCGGTTGATAAACGTGACCTTGCTGTGATTGACCTTATCGCTCCGCGGAAAAGTCTTGTCCCATTCCCGTGTGAGCTTCAGTTCTTCGAGTTTCATTCTGCCTTCTCCTTTACCTGTGGAAACGCTGAATAAATCGCCGCGCACGTCTTGACGACATCTTTTCCGCCTGACTTTGCCTGAAAAACTTGAAATACACAAAGTATTCCTGCGCTTTTCACTCCGATTTAATCAGCGCTTCCCTGTTTTTTTGTTTCGCGGATCAGCTTGTCCAGCCTGTCCAGTTGTCTCTGCTTTTCGTGGATCTCCTGCAAAGCATCACAGCGGCATGAACGCAGGCAATGGATCAAATCCTCGGCACTGCCGCTTTGATAGAAGTGTTCGGCGCGCCGTATCGTTGACTCGCTGCAGCCCGCGTCATTCATGCACTCCCTCATGCTTGCCCAGTCGACCATATCGGTTTCCTCCCGCTTTGTCCTTGCGAATAGAGAATACCATATTGCAAAGCAGAGCGCTAATAGCTATAATGAATATCATGATATTCTGAAACGGCATATCAAAGGAGGGCTCCATGGAAATCCGCACGCTTCGCTACTTTCTCGCCGTCGCCCGGGAAGAGAACATGTCCCGCGCTGCCGAGCAGCTTCATGTGACACAGCCTACCCTGTCAAAGGCGCTGAAATCCCTGGAAGATGAGCTCGGGAAGAAGCTCTTTTTAAGGCACAGCTTCAGCATTGCCCTCACGGAAGAGGGAGAGCTTCTCCGCAGCCGCGCGGAGGATCTCATCTCCATGGCGGATAAGATCGAGCAGGAGTTTTCATCTTTGGACGACATCACCGGCGGGGATATTTACTTCGGTCTCGCGGAGTCCTATCAGATCCGCTATCTTGCCAGAGAGGTCCATGCGTTCAAAGAGCTCTATCCTGACCTGCGCTATCATATCACAAGCGGGGATACGGAGCAGGTTACGGAAAAGCTGGACAAGGGCCTGCTGGATTTTGCCGTGATCTGTGAAACGCCGGATGAGAAAAAGTATCGCCATATCCTCTTCCCCGAATCGGATCATTTCGGCGCTGTTTTCTCTCAGGATTCTCCGCTTTCCCAAAAGGAGATGATCACCGCGGAGGATCTTGCAGGGCTGCCTCTTTTTACCTCCGAGCAGAGCTGGGAGAATGATATCCGGCCCTGGGCGAAGGAGACCTTCTCCGCGCTCCGGCTGGAGGGCTCCTTCCGCCTTGCCTTCAACGGCTCCATGTTTGCAAGGGAGGGGCTCGGCATTCTTCTGACACTGAACAATCTGATTGACACTTCGCCCGAAAGCGGTCTGGTTTTCCGCCCGCTGTATCCGCGGCTTGAAATGAAAATGTATCTGATCTGGAATAAATACCAGAGCTTCACCCCGATTGCGGAACGCTTCCTGAAACAGATCAAGAACTCTTTTGCCGGTGGCTGACCTCGCGCCGGGCGGACATACAAGTCCAGAAATTGCCCTATGTGAAAAAAGGCTGTGTCATGTCATTTTCGGGGGCGTTTTTGTTATTTTCGGGATGGAAATTTTTTCCGAGCTGTGTTATTATAAAGGATAAGGTTAAGAGGGATGATTTCGGGGCGCTTTTCCGTAAACCAGGCAGAAAGAAAGGTTGGTGACATAAGGTGGCAGATAAGCTGAGAAAGGACACGCTCATGCAATTGCAGGTCAGCCTGTCAAAGAAAATCGTCATAACGGTGTTAATCATGGCTGCACTGATCCTGCTTGTGTTTTATTGCGATATTCCCAATCCGAATATGATTCTGATCGCGGGACTTGTCCTGTGCTCCGCGCTGTTCGGATATGGAGGCGGGATTGTCGCGGCGGCGATCATGTTCGGCTACACATTATTCTTTTTCTCCACGGATCACAGCTTTACGCGCTTTACGCCCCAGAATACGCAGAAGGTCATTGTCTCCATTATTGGCATTGTCGCGGATATGCTGCTTGTCTGCGATTTGAAAAGAGCGGAGATCCGTCAATTCAAAGCCGTTGATGCTCTGAATGCCGAATTGCAACGCGAAGCCGCTTCTCTCGATACCATTCACGAGATGCTCTCGTCGGGCAGATGGGCTATGGACTTTAATAAAGAGGGCGTGATGGTCGGGGTCAAATGGAGCGACGAGTTCCGGAGAATGCTGGGCTACCACAGCAGGGAGGACTTTCCGGACGTTCTGGAATCCTGGTCCGACCTGCTGCATCCCGACGACAAAGAACGGGTGCTGAAGGAGTTTCAAGACACCATCTCCGACTACACCGGTCAGAAGACCTATGACGTGGAATACCGCCTGCTGACGAAGAACAGAGGCTACCGCTGGTACCGGGCTGTGGGCAAGCTCATACGCCGCCCCGACGGCTCTCCCGTCACCTACGTCGGGATCTTTATCGACATCACGGAACGAAAGGAGACCGCGCAGAATCTCTCTGCGGCCAGGAGAATGGCGGATATCGATTCCCTGACGGGCGTCAAAAACAAGCATGCCTATACGCAATGGGAAGAGATAGTCAATGAGGGAATCAAAGGCGGGACGCAGGAACCGTTTGCAGTCGTGGTTTGTGATATCAATAATCTGAAATCCGTCAACGATCTGTATGGGCATAAGGCGGGGGACAGCTGTATTCAAAGCTGCAGCTCGAAGCTCTGCAATATCTTCACCAACAGCCCTGTATTCAGGGTCGGCGGGGATGAGTTCATCATTTTCCTGTCCGGTGAAGATTATTACCGGCGCAATGAGCTGATGACACGGGTCAACGCAATTCCGAAGGACCCCGCGAAGATCAGAATGGGAGAAACCGTGTCCGCCGGTATGGCCGAATATGACAAGGATAAGCACAGGTCTCTTCTGAATGTTGTCGAAGAAGCCGACAAAGCCATGTATGCGAGAAAACAATATCTGAAAGAGACCGTACTGAAAACTGATGATAAACCTGAAAGTGAAACAGCTTCAGATTACATTCCGGTCATCCATGCCCGCAAGGCCGTTCTGATCGCCGACGACATCGAAATGAACCGCGAGATCCTCGGCGACCTGCTCGAAGAGGATTATGACATTTTCTATGCCGCGGACGGCGTCGAGACCCTGCAGGTGCTGCGCGACCACGCAGGAGAGATCGACCTTGTGCTGCTCGATCTGATCATGCCGAACATGTCCGGACGGGAGGTGATCGCGGAGATGCAGCTCGATGAAGAATTGGTGTCGGTCCCGGTGATCATCCTGACCACGGACCAGAAGGCGGAGCTTGACTGCCTGCGCATCGGCGCGATGGACTTCATCCCGAAGCCTTATCCGGATATTGAGATCGTCAAGGCCCGCATCAACAAGTGCATCGAGCTGTCCGAGGACCGTGACCTGATCCGCCACACGGAGCGCGACAAGCTCACGGGACTGCTGAACAAGGACTATTTCTTCCGCTACGTCTACCGCCTCGACCATATCTACAAGGACACGACGCTGGACGCCGTCGTCTGCGACGTGAACCGTTTTTACGCGATCAATCAGCAATACGGCAGGAAATTCGGCGACCGGGTGCTGAGCGACATCGGCGCTGCCCTGCGGAAGCTGGCGCGGCAGATCGGCGGCATCGGCTGTCGGCAGGGCGGCGACACCTTCCTGCTTTACTGCCCCCATCAGGAGGATTATGCGTCTTTGCTGCGGCAATTCACCGCCGACATATTTGCGGAGGAAGAGACGGCGGACAAGGTCAGCCTGCGCTTCGGCGTCTTTGCAAACGCGAAGCGTGAGCCGGATGCGGAAGAGCGCTTCGCCCGCGCATCCGCCGCGGCGGAAAGAATCAAGGACGATCCCGATACGATCTGCGGATACGACGACGAAACCTGAGCGGAGCCTCCGCGACGCGCATCTGAAACAGGCAGACGAAAATGTGGGAAACGGGGAAGTTTAATGAAAGCGAACAATACGGGAATCTCCATAAAAAGAACGACTCTCGTCATAACGGCGGTTGCGCTTCTGATCTCTGTACTGCTGATTCTGGCGACCTTTGACACCAACGCCCGGTATTCGGAAGTCCACGCGACGACGGATCGGTATATCCAGTGGCAAAAGGACGCATCGGCGCTCCAGGCGGGCTCGGATTACCTTACGGAGCAGGCCAGGGGCTTTGCGGAGACCGGAGATCGCGTCTATCTGGACAACTATTTCACGGAGGCGGAGGAGACCCGGCGAAGGGATCATGCCGTCGCCCGGATCCATGACTATGTTGGCGACGCCCCGGCTTACCGGGCGCTGGCGGCAGCCATGGAGGAATCCCTGGCGCTGATGGACAGGGAATATTACTCCATGCGCCTGAAGATCGACGCCTGCGCTTATGATGTCGACGACTACCCGGAGGCGCTCCGGAAGGTCACGCTTTCGGAGACGGACGCTGCCCTCAGCCCAGAGGAAAAAAACGCATTGGCCCGATCCAAGGTGTTCGATCTGGACTACCGCGGGAAGAAGGAGGCCATCTCCGCCGCGGTTCAGGAATGCCTCGCTTCTCTGGAGGCAAATTTTGAGGGACAGCGGACACAGACGGCAGAGCGGCTGAACAGGCTCCTTCTGATCCAGCGGATCCTGATCGCGTTCTCTATCGCCATCACGGTCCTGACGCTCGTGCTGATCCTCCAGGTGATCGTCCGGCCGCTGAACCGCTCCGTCCACTCCATCCGGGAGGAAAAGCAGTTCCCGGTCAGAGGCGCCAAAGAGCTGCAGTTCGTCGCCGAAACGTATAATACGATGTATGAAAACAGCCAGGAGCAGAAACAGTCGATGGATGCTCTGCTGAACAACATGCCCGCCATGAGCTTTACAAAGGACGCGGAGACCGGCGTCTATCTGGCCTGCAATCAGGCCTTTGCCGATTACGCGCATGTGAAAAGTCCGGAGGACGTCATCGGGCAGACGGACGCGCAGATCTTCCATCCTGAGGCCGCGGCGCATTTTGCGGAGCGCGACCGGAAAGCGCTGTCCATGGACGAGCCCTTGGTTTACTCTGAGGATGTGGCGGAGCGGGACGGCGTCATGCGCCATTTTCAGACGACGAAGCTCAAATTCGTCGATCCCGCGGGGCGCCTCTGCGTTCTGGGCATCTGCATGGATGTGACGGATACCCTCGCCAAGACCCAGGCGGACGCCATGATCACCGCCATGGCGGCGGATTACCGCTGCGTTTACTACGTCAACCTTGACGAAAACGACGGCGTTTGCTATCGTGATGATCCCACGGATCCGAGTCAGACGCCGGTCGGCATCCATTTTCCGTTCCAGGAGCGCATTGCCTGGTATGCCGAGAACTGCGTCACCGATCTGTATCGGGAGGGCTTTTTGGACTTCGCCGACCCCGACAACATTCGGGAGCGCCTTTCCACGCAGCCGATTATCGCTTACCGCTATCTGGCGAAGCGCGGGGACAGAGAGTACTATGAGATGATTCGCGCCGCCGGCGTCCGCCGCGCGGAGGAGCGCGACGACCACATGGTGCACGCCATCGGTCTGGGCCTTACCCGGATCGACGCGGAGATGCGGGAAACCATGGCAAAGAACGAGGCGCTGGCGGAGGCGCTGGCCATGGCAGAGGAGGCAAACGTGGCAAAAACCGCCTTCCTCTCCAACATGAGCCACGAGATCCGCACGCCCATGAACGCCATCCTCGGTCTGAACAAGCTCGCCCTGCACGACGAAAGTCTTACGGAGCAGACAAGGGGTTATCTGGAAAAGACCGGCGACAGCGCCCGCCATCTGCTGGCGCTCATCAATGACATCCTGGATATGAGCCGCATCGAGTCCGGGCGTATCGTCCTGCGCCGGGAGGAATTCTCCTTCTCCGGCATGCTGGAGCAGATCAACACCATGGTCATGAGCCAGTGCGAGGACAAGGGACTGCACTATGAATGCAGCCTTCTCAGCCCGGTGAACGACTATTATATCGGCGACGATATGAAGCTCAAGGAGGTCCTCATCAACATCCTCTCGAACGCCATCAAGTTCACCGTGCTTCCGCATCCGGGACACCGGCATCGGCATGGACAAGTCCTACATCCCCAAGATCTTCGACGCCTTTTCCCAGGAGGACAGCACCCGCAGCAACAAGTACGGCAGCACGGGCCTGGGCATGGCCATCACGAAGAGCATCGTAGAGATGATGAACGGCACGATCAGCGTGGAGTCCGAGAAGGGCGCTGGCACCGAGTTTACCGTGGTGATCCCGCTGCGCAGCAGCCTTCGCACGGGCCCGGCGGAGGAGAATGCCATCGACCCCGGCTCGCTGCGCGTACTCATCGTGGACGACGAGGAGATCGTTGCCGAGCACGGGCGGCTGGTGCTGGACGAGGCGGGCATCCGGGCGGACGTCTGTCACAGCGGCACCGAGGCGCTGAACATGCTGGAGCTGCAAAGCCTGAAGCAGGAGCCTTACAACCTGGTGCTGATGGACTGGCGTATGCCCGGGATGGATGGCGTCGAGACCACGCGGCAGATCCGGCAGAAATACGGCAGCGAGGATCTCGCCGTCATCATGACTGCCTATACCTGGGACACCATCCGCGAGGAGGCGCTGGCCGCCGGCGTCGACGGCTTTCTGGCGAAACCGCTCTTTGCCTCCGGCGTGGTGGAGGAGTTCGCGCACATCGTCCGTCGGAACCGGACGGACATGTTCAGGGAGAAGCAGCGGGCATCC
>ONVI01000017.1 GCA_900321275.1 uncultured Eubacteriales bacterium
TGTCCATATTGTTCTGGACGGAGCATTGAAAGAGGCGTCAACGATCTGGAGTCCTGCAACCGTGCGCTGGCTGAGGAGTGGAACACCAAGAAAAACGGCGATCTGAAACCGGCGGATGTTTCGCTGGGCAGCAGCCGATCCGTGTGGTGGCAGTGCGAGAAGGGCCATGAATGGAAAGCAAGCGTGGCGAGCCGCTCAGGGGGCAAAGGCTGTCCCTATTGCGGGAATCGGAAGCTCCTGCCCGGATTCAACGATTTGGCAACGGCAAATCCCGAGCTGGCTAAGGAGTGGCACCCGGAGAAAAACGGAAAGCTGACTCCGAATCAGGTCTTCCCCGGCAGTCCGAGACGCGTGTGGTGGCAGTGTGAAAAAGGCCATGAATGGCAGGCGGCAATCTCCTCCCGTGCGAAAAAGGGGTGCGAATGTCCATACTGTTCCGGGAAATTGGTTCTGCCGGGGTTCAATGATCTTCTGACGGTTGCGCCGGAGATCGCGGCCCAGTGGCATCCGACGAAAAACGACGGACTGACGCCGGAGAACGTGCACGCCCACAGTATGCGAAGTGTTTGGTGGCAATGCGGAGAGGGCCATGCGTGGAAAGCGACAGTGGTGTCCCGCGTAAAAAACAACGCCAGTTGTCCGATCTGCGCGAACAAAGCCATTCTTGTCGGCGTAAACGATCTGGCCACAGTCGCGCCGGAGATTGCAGCCCAGTGGCATCCGACAAAGAATGGGGAGCTTACGCCCCAACAGATCGGAATCGGGAGCCACCTGCGCGTGTGGTGGAAGTGCGAAAAGGGGCACGAATGGCGGGCGCAGATCATGTCCCGCAAGAACCGGAACTCCGGCTGTCCTGTGTGCGCGGGGCGTTCGGTGGTGCCGGGAGTGAACGATCTGGAGACCTTTGCCCCGGCGGTGGCTGCCCAGTGGCATCCCACGAAGAACAACGGCCTGACGCCGGATCGGGTTCGACCGCAGAGCAACCGTACAGTCTGGTGGCTCTGCGAAAAGGGCCATGAATGGCGGGCGGAAATAAAATCACGGACTGGACGGGGTAGCGGATGCCCATACTGCTCCGGCCACAGGTTGCTTGTCGGGTTCAATGACCTTGCAACGACGGAGCCGCGCATCGCCGCCCAGTGGGATTATGAGCTGAATGGAGAGCTCACACCCCAAATGGTCATGGCCGGATCCCACAAAAAGGTTTGGTGGCACTGCTCCGAGGGGCACTTCTGGCAGGCGCTGGTTTTTGCCAGAACCGGGACGCTGAAAACAGGCTGTCCGGTCTGCGCCGGAAAGGTGAGCAAGAAGCGGCTGGCGCGAATGAAGGAGCTTGAGGATACTGCCAGGGCGAATATCGCAAATTACCGCCGCCTGCAGCCGGAGCGCTTTGATCATAACAATCATGCACAAACGACACAGATAACGCGCGAAAGCGCGATCTGATAGAAGGGAAAATATCGGCAAATCTCCGAGCGTCGGCGATGGATCTGAAGATTCTTCGTCGCAGAATGACGCAGAGGATGAAAGATATTTTCAAACAGAGGGAGCTGACGAACGCGATCAGATCCCGAACGCTTTCATCGGGGACTTGCTATCCCCGCTGGAATAGACAGGAGACATACATGGGCGACGACGGCACGCCGTAGAATCGGCAGCCGGCGCGTAGCTGCTGAACCGGCAGCCGTAACGCCCACCGGAATTTCACGGAGGTGATCGGAAGAAGTATCCCGCAAAGACCCCGCAAACCCACGTTTATTCGAAAGACAAGAATCCCTGCGGGCGCGTGCCCGGAAAAAATCAATCCAAACAATCAGAAGATTGGAGGACATTTTTGATGAACTTAAAGAAAATCATTGCGCTCGTCTTGTGCGTCTGCATGGTGCTCTCCTTCTTCCCTGTCTCGGTATTCGCCGAGGAATGGGATGAGGAAATCGTCCTCACCGACGAAGAGTACTATGAAGAACCACAGGAAGAGTACGTTGAGGAAATTATTGAAGAAGAACCGGCAGACTACGTAGAGTACGTCGAACCGGTTGAAGAGCTCGTCGTCGAGGAAGAGCTGATCGATGAGGAGCCCGCTGCCCCCGCCGAGGAGCCCGCTGCTCCCGCTGAGGAGCCCGCTGCACCCGTTGAGGAGCCCGCCGCCCCCGCTGCCGAGCTCGAGACGGCCGAGACCTTCGACGCGCAGTATGATTCTACAAAACATTGTGCCAAGATCGTCAACAGTGGCTTTGCGACGCTTCAGGCTGCGATCGATTTTGCAGCGGAATACGGCATGACGCCGGTTGTGCTGACCAAAGATGTCACAGAGGATCTGACCGTTTCCAGCAGCGTGAATCCGTTCACTGTTCAGGCTGGTGATGGCACCACGGTTACCGGCGGCGTCAGCGTCTCCGGCGGCGACGTTACGTTTGACGGCCTGACCTTTACCGGCAACGTTACTGTATCTGGCGGCACCCCCACATTCACTGGTTGCACCATCGGGGGCAATGTTGTTGTCACCGACGGCGAGGTTACGTTGAATAACGTCACCGTTAGCGGCACTGTCACGATCGGCGGCGGCGATGTCGTCTTTGCGGATGGCAGTGAGGTTGTTGGCGATGTCAGCGTCAACGGCGGCAGCTTTGTTGTTCCTGCCGGTTCCACCGCAAAATTTGGCAAGGTTACTGCCGGAACAAACGCTGAGAAGCACACCGTCAAGGGTGGCGTATTCTTCACAATCACGGATTCCCTCATTGCGTATGGCTACAAATTTGAGAATTACCAAGTCGTTGTCGACCCCGCTGTTGCGGAAAAGAAAGCCTACACGCTGAATTCCGCCGGAGTTGCAACCTACTATGACAATGTTAATGCTGCCGTCGAAGCTATCGCAGACTATTATGAAAACCGTGTGACCATTTACCTGCGGGCTGATGATACCTTCGATCTTCCTGCCGGCAAGACCGTTTTGGTTGACAAGGGCGAATTCACCTTTACCTGCAATCCTCCTACCGAAAGGTACTACATCGATGCAACGGCCAACACCTACGTAAGCAAGCCCTACTTTGGACGTCTGGACAGCGATCAATCTCCAGCAAACTATAAGAAGACCTTTGCGCTGGGCGCTGCGGCTGCAATCGCAGAAACTGACTATCTTAGGGTTTTCTCCACGGCTGAGTTTAACGACACGGACAAGTATGCCCTGGCAGCAGGCGCAACACTCAAAGTTGTATTCAACTCGGCTGAGGTTGCTTTGGCGCAAAAAAATAAGGTGAAAGATCAGATCACTCCCGCCGCGGGTTCCTACATCGCAGTCGCGAAAGTCGAGGGTTCGGAAGACAAGTTCACCTACACGAACGCGACGACGTTTGCGACGGTTGATGGCGTGCCCTACAACGACTTCGCCGCGGCTGTTAATGCTGCCAAAAACGACACGAGCAAGGTCATCAACCTTTTCGGCACTGTCGAGAACTATGAATTTGTTACCAACAACGTAAAGAATGTCAATTCTCTGACCATCAAGCTGGGTGAAGGCGGAGCCTTTACCTATACGCCGAGTCAGGATACCACGGCGCAGAAGTTCTACGTCGTAGCGACCGATAATACCGATGGTTCCAAGACCTACACCGTAAAGACCAAGATCGCGCGTGACGCGAACAATACGTTCTTCTATAGGAACCTGACGGACGCGGTAGCTGACAAGGCCAACAACAATGGCAAGATCACCATTCTTTCGACAGCCCCCACAGATGACACCACGCTCTACAACATCGCGGTAACGGCGGAGAACGCTGGCTTCAGCATTATTAAGAATAATCACACTGTCAATGCCACAACTTCTGTCGCGAACAAAGCTGTCGCTGAAACTGGACCTGATGCTAACGGCTATGTCACCTACACCCTGGCTGACGCTGTCTGCAGCATCGGCACGACGACTTATCCGTCGGTGAGTGCTGCTATTGCTGCTGCGAAGGCTTCCGGCGAGCAGACCACGATTACGCTTCTGGGTGACGTAACAGAGCCCGAGATCGTTTTCGATGATGTCAATGTTATTCTCGACCTCGGTGGGAATACCTTGACGGCTGGCGGTACCAACTCTGTCAAACTCGTTAAAGGCACTGTCGAGATCAAAAATGGCACAGTTGCAGGCGAAGGATACTTCTTCTACATTTACGGAAGCGCTGCCCAAACTACTGACGCCTACAGCACGCTTACGATTGCGAATAACGCAATTATAAACGGTGATGTTGTGGTTCGTGGACCTTATAATCCGGCTACCGGAGCGGCAGTCAGTAACGGGGTGAATTGCTATGGCATTGATCTGAATGTGAATGGAACGGTAAACGGATGCGTTTTCGTATCCGGCAACATTCTGGAAGGCAATTCCGTTGTTGACGTCTATGGAACCATTAACAGCACAAATCAAGATATTGGTATTGCTCTGAATGGTTATGCCACTGTCAATGTATATCAGGGCGCAACCGTTTCCGCAAGGGATGCAAGCGGCAAAGGCACCGGTATTGAGGTTCGCTCCGGTATTCTGAATGTCTCTGGCGGCACCATCACCGGATATGGCGTTTATGCGTTTGATCCCAACCCCAGCGGCACCTCTTCTACCGGCGTTGGCATTGCTGTCGCTCAGCACACCACGCAAAAGAATATCAGCGTTAATGTTACTGGCGGCAATATCAATGGCACGGTCGCATTTGCAACCGCGAATCCGCAGCAGAATCATGACGGCACTCTGAATGTCAGCATCACGGGCGGCACCTTTACTGCCGCAGCCGGAGAGAATCCGATTGCCGTAGTTTCTGACGACGAACGCATCACCGGCTTCGTCTCCGGCGGCACCTTTAGCTCCGCGCTTAAACCCGCCTACTGCGCCACGAACTATGAACCCCACAAGAACGTTGGCGCCGGTGGAGAGGTAAGCTATGGCGTTATGCTCACAGCCAATGCCGCGTACGAAATCTATACGATCGACCCCCAGGCGCCGCATACTCCCGGTACGCTTGTCAGCGGATATACGAGCGAACAGAAGACACAGGCGATTTCCGACGCGAACGGCCATAGTGAGCTTGGTCTTCTCGTGAACATTAATGACGATATCGTACTTACAGACGGCGCTAATATCAACATTCATGCCGCCACGGGCAAGACCGTAAATGTCTCTGCTTCCGGGATGGCTGAGATGATCACGACCGAGAAGGACTACTACACCAATTACCAGGTGCTGAACTATGCGGCCGCGCTGCTGAATGGCGATGGTGAGATTGTCAAGACTTACTCCTACACCATGAATTGGGAGGATATGCTTGCTGACGCCAACAGCGTCTCCGGCACGATTAAGATCCTTGTAACCCCTGCCAGAGAAGTCGATTATACTCTGAGCGACGTTGAGAACGATGATCACACGCACAAGACCCTCAGGATCCTCGCAGCGGAGAACGTTGACATCACCTTGATCAAGGTTCATGAGCCGGATCTTTTCGTCATGAGCCATGACGAGACGACCAACACCTACTCCCTGGCGGCTCCCGCAGTTGCCCGGTATGACGGCAAGAACTATTCCACCTTCAAAGCTGCGGTTGAGGCAAAGGACGCTGCTGTCTTGGCGGATCCGGACGCTGACGACATCGTTTACATCATTAGCGCCCCCGCGGATGCGACCGACTATATCAGTCTCGATCCCGGCGAAACACTGAGGGTCATGACAGCTGTGCCGAACAGCCTTAACGGCGCATCTATTAGAAGCCTCATGAATCAATTCATCCATGTCAGTCCTAATACGCTTACCCCCAAAGCCGAGGATAGCATCGATGAGTATACGCTCAATTTTGACGTAGCGGAAAATGTTGGAACATTCTCCGTCACCCACGCTGTTGCGGCGCTGACCGACGGTATGCCCGAGACCAGGTATTATGCGACGTTTGCCGATGCGCTGGCTGAGTACAACAACGCACAACATGCGGGATACTATAAGTATATCCAGATTCTCGACGCGTGCGCTTATACTTTACCCAAAGATGATGAGCTCACCGTCATGGACCCCGGACACACTGTTGAGGGCGAGACGGTACCGTTCCTCACGGTGACGTCCCAGGACGAGAACAAGTACGTCGTCGATCACAGAGACGGCGAAGTGGCCGGTACTACCGTATACTTTACAACCACAAAGGTTGTCATGCTGACAATGACCAAGCACGAGAAGGTCAATACTCATGTTCAGGGCCAGACTCAGGATAAGACGACAGTACTTGACCCCGTCTACCTCATCAGCATTCCTGCCGCGGTTCAGGAGATTGCAAAGTATGATCTCGATCCGACGCATGATCCGTACTACACGTATGAGATGGAGATCCTTGCAAATACCACCTACGATCTCCCCGCCGGCGAAACGCTGATGGCGACTGTCGCTCCTGGTGTAACGTTCACACCGGGTACGGCTGACACGAATTATCGTGTGTATGCGATCGAAGGCGGCTGGGGTTCCTACAGGATCTACACCATCACCTATGAACTGGATGGCGGCACCGCAGGAACCGGCACCTATCATACAACCTACACTGAGAGAGACGCGAACTTCCAGATCGGCGACCCGACCAAGACCGGTTACACCTTCAAGGGCTGGTCCGGCACTACCCTCCAGGGCGACACGAACAAGAATCTCACAGTCGATCTCAGCAGCAAACAGAACCTCACCTTCACAGCCAACTGGACGGCCAACATCTATCATGTCGTGTTCAATAAACCCGCTGCTTTGACCGGCGTTGAGGGAACGATGGCCAATCAGGATATTACCTATGGACAAACGGTCGCCCTGTCCCAGAATCTATTTACCAGAAGCGGCTATCACTTCGTTGGCTGGAGCATGACTGACGGCGGCGAAGTTTCGTATGAGGATGGGCAGACTGTCAGTAATCTGACTGCTGGTACTGGTAATGTTAACCTGTATGCCAAGTTTGCCACTAACACCTATACGGTCGCCTTTAACAGTAACGGCGGGTCAGGTGACACCATGCCGAATCAGACCTTCTCCTACGGCGAGACCAAGGCGCTGTCTTTGAATACCTACACCGCACCCACGGGTTACGATTTCGATGGCTGGGCCACGTCTGCTGAGGGCGAAGTAGACTACACAGATGGAAAACAGGTTTCCAACCTGAGCCTGTGGAACAATGCGACTGTGACGCTGTATGCCCATTGGTCTGTGCACCAAAACAAAGTGAGAGTACTTGATCCGGAAAATAATAGTCGGTATGTCGAAACTCTTGCTTACGGTGATACAATCACAGAAGAAGTAAAGGCAAAGGCTGTTGCAACTGCCGAGCAGTATTGCCCGAAAGGGTCCAAGTTTACCGGCTTTGCGGAGACCTGGCCTGAAACGATGCCTGACCAGGATCTCGTCATGACCGCCGTCTACGAGGAGATTAACTACACCCTGACTTATGTCGATGTCCAGCGCGACGGCACCATCAATGAGATCGACAGAGCGTCGTATAAGTATTACGCAACTGTGACTGATATTGCTGTTCCCCAAAAGGACGGCTACGAGTTCAGCGCATGGACATACACGCCTGAGCTTGAAGGTGGTAAGATGCCCGATGCTGACGTGACCGCGGTCGCTCAGTGGGTAGGCAACGATTCCACGCTGGTCTTCATGGATCGCACGGATACGCTGTGGGTTAAGACTTACCAGAATGGTACAGATCTCACTGCGGAGGGCGCGCTTTCTCCCGATATCAAGTGGGATAAGGTAAAGGATCGCAAGAATGGCGATCTCGTGCTTGACAAGGACGATCTCTGGGATCCCGCGATCCCCGAATACGTCGAAGGCAGCCAGGTCTTCAACCTCAATTGGAAAGAGATGTGCACCGTTACCTTCGTTGACGGCGAGACCGAAATCTCGACCGCAGAGGTTATGGAAGGCAACAAGCTCACCAAGGAAGACATTCCTTCCTACAACAAGGACGGCGTGAAGCCCTACTGGCTCGTCAACGGCGTTGAAGGCAAGTACTTCAATATTGATGAGACCGTCTTCGACAGTGACACCAAGCTCGTCGCCACCTGGGATGCTCCCGCTGTCGACCACACTGTCACATGGCAGAACGACGATAAGACGCCTCTGGCAGTCGTCGAGGTCAAGGCCGGCGAGGAAGAGCCCGCGTATTCCGGCCCCGCTCCCATCAAGAACAGTGATGCTGATGGAACAGCCTATACCTTCAAGGATTGGGATAAGGCTGTCGATGCTGATCAGAATGTGACTTACACCGCTGCCTACATCAAGCACAACGAGCGCTACGCGTACTCCGTTGCCGCTGACGACAGCATCAGCATTCTCTTCCGCATCAGATCCTTCCCCGAAGGAGTAGATAAGGATCTCTACAAGGTCGAGTACAGCTTCAATGGCAAGACCGGCGAAAGAACGGAAGATCTTGATCAGCTCTTCACGGTTGCCGCCTGCGCGGCCAAGGAAATGGTCGATTTGGTGAATGTCACCGTCAAGTATGGTGACACCGTGATCGCGGAGAAGGAGTATTCCGTCCGCGGCTACGCCGAATCGAGAATCGCTGATGGAAATGCCTCTGAATCGCTTAGAAATGTTATGAAGGCCATGCTGCAGTACGGCGGAGAATCTCAGAAGTTCTTCGACTACAAGAAGAACGATCCCGCTAACAAGACGTCTGGAACAATTCCTTATGAACCAATTCCTGAAAATGCCAAGAACACAAAGGATGGCGAAGCGAATGGCATTACCGGCGTCACCTACAGGCTGATTGCTGAAACGAGAACTGAGTTCAACGTCTCCTTCAAGCATGCCGACGATGCGAAGGCTGAGGACTACACCTTCCGTGTCAATGGCGTGGCCGTTGAAGCCACCGATGAAAACGGCAAGTTCGTAATTGATATCGGCGGCATCCCGGCCAAGAATCTTGACAATAAGTATATCGTTACAGCCACGGACAAAGACGGCAATACCTTCACCTACACGACTTCTCCGATCAACTACATGAAGGCTGTCGGGAGCGATGTTATGAAGGCGCTGTACACCTACCATTATTACGCAAAAGCATATCTCGGCTGATAACGGTTAACCTGTACAATACGGGGGCAGGCGGCCCGAAACGCCGCCTGTCCTGAAAAAAATGGAAAGGATGGATTTTATGAAGACCTTTGAAACACCTGTTATGGAGATCGTCATCCTTGACAACGCCGATATCATCACGGCGTCCACTGATTGCCAGAATGATTTTGGAGAAATCGAAGGATAAGATCTCTGATTAAACCAAATAAGGCGGCAATCAGCATGTTGCTGCTTGCCGCCTTATCTCTTTTTATGACGGGAGATTTTTGTGATGAAGTGTCTGCTGCCGGCACTCCCTGTCGTCGCCGCTGCATGCGGCGCGCAAAAAGCAAAAGACGAGATATATCGTCCCAGCGCCCACTGCGTAACCGTTCCCTGCGGCGAAGGACGCCTACTCTATCATACGCTCACCCGCGAGCTGCTTCTTGTCTCTGAGTCGGAATGGGCGCAGCCGCCGACGGAATTGATTCTCCGTCGTTTTTTGGTCCCCGAAGGATTTGACGACGCCGCCTATGCTTTGCAGATCAGGCATGTTTTAACGCTGATGCAGCCGAAGAAGGGTAGCTTCAACCGTTTTCTGATCTTCACAACGCTCGATTGCAATGCGCGCTGCGCTTACTGTTATGAGCGCGGCTGCCGCCATATCTCCATGGACCCGCAGACAGCCCGCGCCGCCGCCGCCTTTATCGCCGAGCACGCAAAAGGAGAAAAAATCAAGCTCAGGTGGTTTGGCGGCGAACCGCTTTTGAACCGAAAGGCGATCGACCTTATCACAAAAGAACTGCGCGGTTCGGGAATCGAATACTCGACAGACATGATCAGCAACGGGTATCTTTTCGACAGCGAGACGGTGCAAACAGCCCGTGATCTTTGGAAACTGCAAAAAGTTCAGATTACGCTGGACGGTACGGAAGAGGTTTACAACCGCACCAAAGCTTATACTGGCGCGGTAAACAATCCGTACGAGCGCGTCATGCGCAACATTGCCCTGCTTCTCTACGGCGGCGTCAGCGTTCAGATTCGCATGAATATGAACGCCGAAAATGCCGGGAATCTTTTAACGCTGGCGGAAGAGCTTGACCACCGCTTCCCGGATAAGAAGAATCTGAGCGTTTATCCCGCGCTGCTGCAGAGCTATGGAGCTGCGCCCGAACCCTTCCGCTCTCAACAGGAGAAAGCAATCTGCTTTGATCGCCTGCAGGATAAGCTGCGGACGCTCGGACTTTCGCGTCCTGTGCCGCTGCCGCGCAGACCCTCTTTGAATTACTGCATGGCAGATGACGATTCCGCGGTCACGATCCTGCCCGACGGCAAACTCGGAAAATGCGAACATGATATCGGCGGCGGCTTCGTCGGAGATCTGGAACGGGGTATTCAAGACAGTGAGCGATGCGCATACTGGAAAGAACGCTTTGATCTTCCCGACTGTAAAGCCTGCCCGCTGCTCCCATGCTGTGAAAAGCCCAGACACTGTCCGGGATTGCATGAAACCTGCACAGAGCTTGACAGACGCCTGAAGCTGAAAAGCCTGAGAGAGAGTATCCTGGCTGAATATGAAAAAGAATATAATCACAGCGAAGCATGTGCGGATCGAAAAAACGCGGATGCTGAGCCGTGTTGATAATAGACATTTGTAGTATGACGAGGACAAACCTTTGATTATGCGCATGACTCACGGAGGACATTACTATGAAAAAAAGAACTGTTGTCACTGTTATTTTGCTCTTGATGACGGCGCTCCTGCTCGCTGCCTGCGGAAACGGAAATCCCTCGCCGACGGCGAGTCCCGCGGCTTCCGCCAAACCGACGGCGAGTCCCGCGGCTTCCGCCAACCCGACGGCGAGTCCCGCGGCTTCCGCCAAACCGACGGCGAGTCCCGCGGCTTCCGCCAAACCGACGGCGAGTCCCACAGCCTCCGCCAAACCGACGGCGAGTCCCGCGGCTTCCGCCAAACCGACGGCGAGTCCCACAGCTTCCGCCAAGCCGACGGCGAGTCCCGCGGCTTCCGCCAAGCCGACATCGAACCCTGCGGCTTCCCACGTATCGGCTGAACAGCCCTCAAAATCCTCTGGGAGCAATGTAGAGGACAGCATCGTCTTTCCGGAAATAAGCGAGAACGAGGAGCGGGAAGAAAAGACTTCGCAGACAGCAGCATCGCCCGTGCCGGAGGTTGAAATCAAAACATCGGACTCTGCTTCGGCGCCTGCGGCGGCTCCTGCAAGTGCGGCCGCACCGTCCGCCGCACCGTCCGCCGCGCCAATTGCTGCGCCTGCCCACACGCATACTCCCGTTACAGATCGCGCGGTCAGTCCCACCTGTGAACACACTGGCCTCACCGAGGGCAGCCATTGCTCGACCTGTGGCCAGGTATTGACAGCCCAGAGGGTTCTGCCGATTGTTGATCACAAGTATGAAGACGGTTTCTGCATCTGGTGCGGCAGACTTGAGCCCTATGCCATTATTGATATCAGCGGCGGCGAAGACCTGAGCGCTGACGGCGTGGTGTTTCAAGACGGGACAATCATTTTTCCCGAGATCGAGGGATAAGCCGTTGCGCGACAATCAGCCCCCCAATAATGGTAACGGGTTGCGCTGTAAAGAATAATAAAAGGAGTAAATCATGAAACCAAAGGAAGGCATAGTAGCAAGTAAGGTTGGGGATGAGTACGTTCTGGTCGCCACAGGTCCGGCCGAAAAAGACTTTCATGGCATTGTTCGCCTCAACGATACCGGCGGCTTTATCTGGAACGCCATTGCCGAGGGCCTCGATGAACAGCAGATTGCTAAACGCCTCACAGAGGAGTACCAGGGCGTCGATTTCGACGGCGCATTGAAAGCGGTGCGGGATTTCGTCGCGCGCCTTGCGGACGCAAACTTTCTGGTGTAAGGCGCGAGTTATCTGATCGTTGTCTCCATGGGCTGCGGTCATACGGTCACAGCGCCGCCTTGTCTGAATAAGGGATACACGCGGCATACGTGTAGCAAAGCGGCCGTGACGCGGCATGAGCCGCATATCGGTGAACCACGGCGGCGGGCCTCCCGGAACACGCCCGGCCCTCCGCCGTGCAAAGGAAACAATCGCTTCGCGGCAGCGGTTTTGAAGAGCTTCCTTCATGTCAGAATTCCGCTTGCGTCGGAAACCAGACGGCGCTATAATATCAGCGTTGAACGCGGCAAGACGGACGAAGGAGGAAAGTATGAACAAATTTGTGGTTTTCAGCGGCTTTCTCGGCGCGGGAAAGACAACGACCATGATGGCGCTGACACAGTATTATTCCGCGCATTACGGCAAGGCGGCCATGATTTCCAACGATCTCGGCGAGGGGATGTGACGCTGGCCGATCATAAGCTCGCACAGCTCGGCGGCTGCCGGGCGTCGCAGATCACCGACGAGTGCATCTGCTTCTGTCACGATGTGCTGACGGAAAGGCTGAACGGGTATTATGGCGACGGCTGCGAGCTGGTCGTCTCCGATATCCCCGGCTTCGGCGTCGGCGCGCAGGAGCACGTCTATCACGGCCTGACGGACAATTACCCCGGACAGTTTGCGCTGGGCCCGTTCACGGTGCTGATCGAGCCCCGGAATCTCTCTTTCCTGCAAAGCGGGCAGGCGGGGGACATAGGCGTTATTCTGGACGCCCAGCTCAAAGAGGCCGATCTCATTGTACTGAGCAAGTGCGAGCTGCTGTCTGCCGATGCGCTTCAAGACGCGCTGAACTGGCTTGCGGCGCACTATCCCTGGACGATGCGGCTTGCCGTGAGCGCAAAAACCGGCGACGGGTTGGATGAGCTGTGCCGCGCCCTGCGTGAGGGCCGCGCCTCGCTCCGACACCCGGAGATCGACTATGAGGCGGACGATCTGCAAAACGCGATGGGCAGCCTGAGCGAGTACTATCTCCAGTACCGCGCCCTGGTATGCTGCAACGATTTTGACGGAAACGCCTATCTGACGGAGCTGGCGCAGGAGATACGAGACGCGATCCGCTCGGCAGGCGGGGAGGCGCCGCATTTCAAGCTGCTGGCCTGGGGGCCGGATGGCGATTACGGCAAGGCGGATATCCTCGGCGTTGACCGTCCGATCGAGCTTCCGCACCGTTTTGAAAATCCCTGCACCGATCTGGCGGTGATCCTCAACGCCAGCGCCGCCTGCCCGGACGAGACCTTGGATCGCCTGATCGGCGAGGCGGTCGAAACCGTGTCGGGGCGTTATCAGCTGGAGCTGACGATCTTTAAAAAAGAGCACTTCAGTCTGGGAGAGTAGGATGGGAACGGTCATTCGCGAGACGCGGTCCGTCTGCCCCGTCTGCCTGCAAAATCTCCCCGCGACGCTGACGAAGGAGACGGGCGGACGTATCCTGCTGGAAAAGCGCTGCCCGGAGCATGGGGCTTTTCGCGTCCCGGTCTGGCAGGGGAGAGTGGACTGGGATTCCTGGCTTCTGGGGACGCCGCCGCTGGAGGCGGACAAGGGTCTCCGCTGTCCCGAAAACTGCGGCATCTGCGCCGAACATGAGATCGGCACCTGCTGCTGCCTGCTGGAGGTCACCGAGCGCTGCAATCTTCGCTGCCGCTATTGCTTTGCACAGGGCGGAGAAGGGGACAGAGAGCCGAGTCCGGAAGAACTCAAGGACGCGTTCGGGACATCGTGCGTCAGTGCGGAAGCCCATTATTGCAGCTTTCGGGCGGGGAGCCCACGCTGCGCGACGATCTGCCGGAGCTGACGCACTTTGCAAAAGAGGCCGGATGCAGCTATGTCCAGCTCAACACCAACGTCCTGCGCCTCGCGCGGGAGCCGGACTATGCGAGAAGGCTTGCCGACGCGGGGCTGGACATTGTCTTTTTGCAGTTTGACAGCACGCGGGACGATATCTATGAGACCCTGCGCGGTGAGAAGCTGCTGGAAACAAAGCTGGAGGCGATCAGAGTCTGCGGAGAGAACCGGCTCGGCGTCACGCTGGTGCCGACGGTGGTCAGGGGCGTCAACGACGATAACCTGGGGGAGATCATTGCTCTTTTCGTGAAACTATGCAAGTCGAGAAGGGGAGAGTTATCATTTTGTTATCATGTTTTTATCCGCGTGAAGATAAACGGAGCTATGATTGCCTCAAATTTTTAGAGGCAGCATTGTAAAAGGGGCTTGAGAAGGATGAGATAGGTAATACTATTTTTCCATAAAACACTGTGTTTTATGGAAAAGGCAACGCGCGAACGCGCGCTGCCTGTTTTGTGCCAAAGGGCACAAAACACGTCTCATGCAAAAAAATATACTGCGGCTGGCCTGGAAATAGTTGACGAGGATGGGCGCTACTATATCAAAAAGAAAGAATAGCCCCGCCAGCATTAACGATTAAATGGACGGGGCTATTGCAAAAATTACCAGTATAAGTCAAATAAAAAGGACTGTTGAGCAAAACCTTCAAAAATTTTAACTACCAAACGAAACCCCTATAACCAAACGATTTGCCCCTGCTAACTTTATCTTCTTTCCCCCTATTGAGGGGATTCAAACCCTCTCTTTTTTTAATCCATAAAACATACTGCAATGGCAAGAAACTGGAGGCGTTGCGCCGCAAGGCTTTCAGGGCATAAAAAACGAAACACCGAATTGACACATTGTATCAATCGGTGTTTCAGGTGTGGTGGAGGTGAGGGGAGTTGAACCCCTGTCCGAAAGCACTTTAACAGAAACTTCTCCGGGCGCAGACGGTTATTTGCATTCCCTTGCCCGAGCGGGAGCCGTCACCCTCGGGGACTCGGTAGCTTCATGATGCGTGGCACGCGCAAAGCTTAGCGTACTCACGTTCACCACTCGTCGACGCTCCGTCCCGGGCCGTGGTACTCCCGGGCGGAACGGTCACTGCTTAAGCAGCGACAGCAACAGTGTTAGTGTTGTTCTTTAATTTATAAGGTTGCCCGTTTTATGGATGTCAGGCGCATCCGCCCGCTATTCCTGCCTCCACGCCCCCGTCGAAACCGTTACACCCCCACGACGTCAGAAGAAGGCAATTCCATTCCGCTTCCCCGGTTTTGTATAAGTGCCGGGAAAGCTCCAAATCCATTGCCTCCTTCTTCCTTTCCGATCCGAAGCGCGGAGGCTTCGGATCGGGTGGAGAACGAAAATGGTATTCGTCTTCCTCTCCAACTTGAACCCACTGCGTTGGGCTTCAAGTTGGTTAAGAACGGGAGAACCGCAGTTTTCTTTTTCCTTACCAACGCGGACCCGTTTGCGCTGGGCTCTGTGTTGGGGAAACGATAGAGAACGTTTCAGAAAACTTCGGGAAGGTGAAGAGAAAAATATATTTTCACTCTTCACTTTCCACTTTTCACTTTCGTTTTATTCCTTGACCGGCTCCGGGTAATCCACGCCGAAGGTCTCGACCGTAACCTTTTTCATGACCTGGGGGATACGGGGCTTGTCGTTGTAGTCTGTGCGCACACTGCAGATTTTATCCACGACCTCGATACCCTCGATCACCTTGCCGAAGGCTGCGTACTGCCCGTCAAGATGCGGAGAATCCTCGTGCATGATAAAGAACTGGCTGCCGGCGGAGTTGGGGGCCATGGTGCGCGCCATGGACAGGACGCCGCGGGAATGCGCCAGATTGTTTTGAAAGCCGTTGGCGGAAAACTCGCCGCGGATGCAGTAGCCGGGGCCGCCCACGCCGACGCCCTTGGGATCGCCGCCCTGGATCATGAAGCCGGGAATGACGCGGTGGAAAATCACGCCGTCATAGAAGCCCTGCTTGATAAGGGAGATGAAGTTGTTGACAGTGTTCGGGGCGGTCTCGGGGTAGAGCTCCGCCTTCATGACGCCGCCGTCTTCCATTTCAATGGTGACAATCGGATTGCTCACTGGTAATTCCTCTCTTTCATTGCTCTGTCTATATCGCGTTTCGCCTCACGGTCAGCTGCGCTGTCGCGCTTGTCGTGCAGCTTTTTGCCCTTGCACAGCCCAAGCTCCACCTTTACGCGGCTGTCCTTAAAGTACAGCGACAGGGGGATCAGGGCGGCGCCGTCCTGCATGACGCGGGCCTGGAGCTTCAAAATCTCCCGTTTGTGCATCAACAGGCGCTTGGGGCGCATGGGATCACGATTGAAAATGTTGCCGTGCTCATAGGGACTGATGTGCATGCCGCGGGCGAAGAGCTCCCCATTTTTGATGGTGCAGAAGGAATCCTTGAGATTCACCTGACCGGCGCGGACGGATTTGACTTCGGTTCCGAAAAGCTCGATCCCGGCTTCAAAGCGCTCAAGCACGAAGTATTCATGGAAAGCCTTGCGATTCTGCGCGATCTGCTTGGTACCGGTCTGCTTCGGCACTTCTCTCACATCCTTCCGGGCGCCATCTCAGCGGCACAATTATCATTATAGCACAGAGTACGCGGGAAGAAAAGAAAAATTTGTTGAGGAAGCGCTGATTTATTCATCGTTTCCTTAAAATACGGTTATTTCCTGCGCCGCGCCCGCTTTTGAAAGGCTCCGCGCGTCAGCAGGGGAGGGCGCGGCCTTGCCAGGAGCAGACCGCCGCCGGGACGCTCGAAAAACTCCGCCTCCAGATCATGCCACGGCTCAAGCCCCGCCGCCTCCAGACTGAGGCGGACGACGCTTCGCACATCCCGCAATTCCTCCTCCGACAGCAGCAGAGCAAGCGTATCCTTGGAAACACAAACTGTAACCATATTGAAAGAACCCGCCTCCATATGTAAACTTTTTCGACACAAAAAAGCCTCTTATAAGCGATTATAAGCAAAAATTTTTTGAAATTCCACGCAAAAAATATGGAAATTGCAAAAAGTATATGCTATACTGATAAAGCACGATTATGTTAATCAAATTAATGTCAACAATATTAGGGAACCCCTCGGCGCGGGAGAAGGAGATAAAATGGACCTGACGGAGAAAAGACTCAGCGGTGAGTTGAAATACAGCGGTGTGATCGTGAACGTGACATTGGATCAGGTGGAGCTCTGCGACGGTAAAAAGACGCTGCGCGAGGTGGTGCATCATCCCGGCGGTGTCGGTGTGCTGCCCATGGATGAGGAGGGCAGCGTCTACATGGTGCGGCAGTACCGTTATCCCGTCGGTGCCCCGGTGCTGGAGATCCCGGCCGGGAAGATCGACCACCATGACGAGCACCTTGCCACGGCAAAGCGTGAGCTGTCCGAGGAGACCGGCTTCTTCGCCGATGAGTATGTGGACCTCGGCTGCTGCTATACCTCGCCCGGCTACACCGATGAAATCATCCATGTCTATCTGGCCCGCGGCCTGCACAAGGGGAAGAGCCATCTGGACGAGGGCGAGTTCCTGAACGTGGAGAAAATGCCCTTTGAGGAGCTTTTCGGAATGGTCATGCGCAACGAAATCATCGACGCCAAGACCGTCATCGCCGTCTCCAAGGTAAAGCTGTATCTGGAGGGCCTGAAATAGCTGTATCTGGAGGGCCTGAAATAAAAGCTTGCCACAAAGCAGCTGTTGTGGTAAAATCAGCTCTTGTCGGCTCAGCCTGATGGCGTCGGCCGTATGAACGGAAGGTGTAAAACGTGGAAAAATATGTGATAAACGGCGGTACTACCCTGTACGGTGAGGTCGAAATCAGCGGCGCGAAAAATGCCGCGGTTGCGATCATCCCGGCAGCCTTGATGGTGGACGGCGTTTGTGTGATAGAGAACATGCCCCAGATCAGCGACACGGAGATGCTGCTGACCATCCTGCGGGAGCTGGGCGCGAAAATCCGCTATCTCAACCGCTCCACGGTGGAGATAGACTGCACGGACGTCTGTATGCAGGACGCGCCCTATGACCTGATGCGCAAGATCCGCGCGTCATACTATCTGATCGGCGCAATGCTTGGGCGCTTCGGCCATGCCAAGACCACCATGCCCGGCGGCTGCAATTTCGGCGTGCGTCCCATCGACCAGCATATCAAGGGCATGACAGCCCTCGGCGCGGATGTGGACGTCAAAGGCGGCTTCGTCTATGCCGACGCCCGCGACGGAAAGCTCCACGGCGCGAGGATCTATCTGGATAAGGTCTCCGTCGGCGCGACGATGAACATCATCCTCGCCGCGGCGCTGGCCCAGGGCAGAACCATCATCGAAAACGCCGCGCGTGAGCCGCATATCGTCGACCTTGCAAACTTCCTCAACTCCATGGGTGCGGATATCCGCGGCGCGGGTACCGATACCGTAAAGATCAACGGTGTGGAAAAGCTGCACGGCGGCAGTTACGCGATTATCCCCGACCAGATCGAGGCAGGCACCTACATGGTCGCCGCCGCCGCCACCGGGGGTGAGGTGCTGATCAAAAACGTCATTCCCCGCCATCTGGAGTGCATCAGCGCAAAGCTGCGCGAGACGGGCACGATCGTGCTCGAAAACGGCGACTCCGTCCTCGTCAAGGGCGCGAGTGCGCTGCGAAAGATCAATCTGAAAACCCTGCCCTACCCGGGCTTTCCCACGGATATGCAGCCGCCCATGTGCGCGCTGCTGTGCGTGGCAAACGGCACCTCCGTCATTACGGAGGGCGTCTATGACAACCGCTTTAAGTATGTAAACGAGCTTCGCAAAATGGGCGCCGAGGTTCAGGTCGACGGCAGAGTCTGCGTGGTTGAGGGCGGCAAACGCCTCAGCGGCGCGCCTGTGGCAGCCTGTGATCTGCGTGCCGGCGCGGCGATGGTGATCGCCGGAATGTGCGCCGCCGGCACCACGGTGGTGGAGGATGTGCGCTTTATCGAGCGCGGATATGAGAATTTTGTCGGAAAGCTCAACGCCCTCGGCGCGGATATCCGCATTGTGGATGAGCCCGAGGAATCGAACGGAAGAGAGAAGATCCTCTCCATGATGGGATGAATATTAAGGTTTTTGCCAGCGGCTCCGGCGGTAACTGCATGCTGCTCAGCGACAGGGGGACACATCTCCTGATCGACGCCGGAATTTCCGCCCGCAGGATCATACAGTCCCTGCGCACGGCAGACCTGGACATACAGGATATCGGCGGAGTGCTCATCACGCATGAGCACTCCGATCATGTTTCCGGGCTCAAAACGCTGCTGCACAACTTCGACGTACCGCTTTACGCGCCGCATACCGTGGCGGCGAGACTGTGCGGCATGCTGCCGGAGGCGGAGGACCACATGCGCGTGATCCCGACGGGGGAGTGCTTTCGTGTCGGTTCCGTCAGCGTAAGGGCGTTTCATACGCCCCACGACACGGACGAGAGTGTGGGCTACCGGGTCGAGGGCAGCGGCGTCTTCGCCCTGGCCACCGATATGGGCCATGTGACGGACGAGGTGCTGAACGGGCTCACAGGCGCGGACACGGTACTCGTCGAATCCAACCACGATCTGGATATGCTGTATAACGGTCCCTATCCCGTCTATCTCAAGCGCCGCATTCTCTCCGACCACGGCCACCTCTCCAACGCCGACTGCGCTGCGCTGGTGCGCAGTCTCGCCGAGAGCGGGACGGGGACGGTGGTCCTCGGTCATCTCAGCCGGGAGAACAACCGACCGGAGCTGGCCCTGGCCGAAACGGAGCGGGCGCTTGCGGGGCGTGGGCTGCGGCTCTGCTGCGCGCCGGTCTGGGGCTGCCTGAGCCTTGAGGTAAAGGAGGCTGCGCCGTGCTCAATGTTAAGCTGATCTGCGTCGGAAAGATGCGCGAGAAATTCTATATCGACGCCTTCGCCGAATACGCCAAGCGCCTGCAGGCGTACTGCCGCCTGGAGCTTCTGGAAATCGCGGAGCAGCGCCTTGGGGACAGACCCTCCGAAAAGGAGATTGCCGCCGCGCTGGAGCGGGAGGGGCAGGAGATTTTGAAGGCCGTCCCGCCGGACGCGTATCTCACCGCCCTGTGCGTGGAGGGAAAGCAGATGCCCAGCGAGGGGATGGCGGAGCTTATCGCTGCCCGTGAAAACTCCGGCAGGCCGAAGCTTTACTTTGCGATCGGCGGCTCTTATGGCTTGAGCCCGTCGGTCAAGGCGAGGGCGGACAGAAAGCTCAGCATGTCGCAGATGACCTTCCCGCACCATCTGGCCCGCGTCATGCTGGCCGAGCAGCTCTACCGCGGCTTCAAAATCAACGAGGGCTCCAAGTATCATAAGTAGGCAACGGCGCGCGGGCACTTGAAAGCCCGCGCGCATAATGATATAATAGCCAATAACAAAACACACAGGAGGTCTCAAGACGATGAGCAATACAGGCGATTGGGGCAAGGCGCTCCGGGGCGATTTGCTTGCGCGCTGGCCCAAGGATGAAAACGGCGAGCCGGAGGAGCCGGTGCGCCTCGGCACGGCGATCAATCTCAACCTGGTTGACGAGCTGACGGTCAGCATGCTGGAGGCCTGCGGCATTCCCTGCCTCACCCTCTATCCGGGGGACGGAAGCTTCGGCAAGCTCATCCTCGGCATGAGCGGGCAGGGCACGGATATCTATGTCCCCAAAAGCATGGCGGAGGACGCCGCCGCCCTGTGCGCCTATCAGGGGGATTACGAGCTGGAAAACTGACCGCGTACGCGGTTTTGAAAACGGACAATACTGCATAAGGAGATGATACCGTCATGCCCGGAATGTATCTGGAAGAATATCACCACTGGCTGGACAGTCCCGCGCTCAGCGAAGAGGAATGGGCGGAGCTCGACGGGATCCGGGACGATGAGAAGGAGATCGAAAGCCGCTTCTTCGCACCCCTGGAATTCGGCACCGCGGGCCTGCGCGGCACGATGAAGCTCGGCCTGCATCACATGAATATCCATGTCATCCGTTACGCGACCCAGGCCTTCGCCAATGTCATCGCCGCCGAAGGGGAAGAGGCAAAGAAACGCGGCATCGTCATAGACCATGACTGCCGACACTGCGGGAAAACCTTTGCGCGTGAAGCCGCCTGCGTCATGGCCGCCAACGGCATCCGCGTCCGCCTGTTCGAGGATTTGCGCCCCACGCCGGAGCTGAGCTTTGCCGTGCGCTTTTACGGCGCCACCGCCGGTCTGAACATCACTGCCAGCCACAACCCCAAGGAGTACAACGGCTATAAGGTATACTGGTCGGACGGCGCGCAGCTGCCCCCGCAAAAGGCGGACGCCATCGCCAGGCAGATGGAAGCCCTCGACGTCTTTACCGGCTTTAAATCCTGCGATTTTGACAAAGCCGTAAAAGACGGCATGATCCAGCTCATCGGCGAGGAGACGGATGAGGCGTTTATGGAGCGTATCCTGGCCCAGGCCGTCGACCCGGATGTGGTCAAAGAGGTCGCCGATGATTTCAAAATCGTCTATACGCCCTTCCATGGCTGCGGTTACAAGCTTGTCCCCGAGGTGCTGAAGCGGCTCGGCGTCAGGCAGCTCTACCCCGTACCCGAGCAGATGGTCATCGACGGCGCTTTCCCCACGGTCGTGAGCCCCAACCCGGAGAATCCCGAGGGCTTCTGTCTCGCGGTGGAGCTTGCCGAAAAGGTGGGCAGCGATCTCATCATCGGCACCGACCCGGACGCGGACCGTATCGGCACCATGGTTCGCAGGGGCGACAGCTATGTCCCTGTCACCGGCAACCAGCTCGGCGTCCTGCTGATCGATTACATCATCAACGGCCGCCGCGCCAAAGGCTCCATGCCGGAAAACCCGGGCGTCGTGGCGTCCATTGTCACCACCAGCATGGCCCGCGCCGTGTGCGAGGCGAACAACGTCCACTTTGAGGACACCTTTACCGGCTTTAAATACATGGCCGAGCGCGTCGCCGCATGGGAAGCGGCGGGAACGTATCAGTACATCTTCGCCTATGAGGAGAGCTACGGCTACATGATGGGCGACTATGTGCGCGACAAGGACGCCGTGACCGCCTCCATGATGGTGGCGGAGATGGCCGCCTACTACCATAAGAAGGGCATGACCCTTCTCGACGCGATGGACGCCCTCTACGGGAAATACGGCTGGTTTATGGAACATACGCTGAATCTTGTCATGCCGGGGCTCGACGGCCTGCAGAAGATGAAAGCGTTGATGACCGAGCTCCGGGCCAATCCCCCGAAGGAGATCGGCGGTCAGAAGGTGATCCGCGCCCGCGACTACCTGGACGGCAGCGTCTATGTGGCCGATCTCGGCAAGGTCGGGACGACGCCCTTTGCGGGGTCGAACGTGCTGTATTTCGAGCTTGCCGACGGCAGCAGCTTTATCGTCAGACCCTCCGGCACGGAGCCGAAGATCAAGATCTATCTCCTGGTGCGCGGCGCGGACAGAGAGCAGTGCGCCGAGCGCATCGAAAAATACAAGGTTTACGCGGAGAGCTTTAAGAGATGAAAACATTGTGGGAGCTGTTCCTGGCCTTTGCGCGCGTCGGGGTCATGACCTTCGGCGGCGGCTACGCCATGATCCCCATTCTGGAGCGGGAGATCGTGGATCGTCACGGCTGGGCAACGGAAGAGGAGCTGATGGATTACTACGCCGTCGGGCAGTGCACCCCCGGCGTCATCGCCGTCAATACCGCCACCTTTATCGGCTATAAGCTCGCCGGAACCGTCGGCGGCGTGGTCGCCTCCCTCGGCATCGTGTTCCCGTCCGTTATCATCATCACCCTCATCGCCGGGATCCTCACCAGCTTTTCGGAGGTTCCGGCGGTCAAGAGCGCCTTTGCGGGCATCCGCGTTTGCGTGTGTGTGCTGATCTTCAACGCGGTTCTGAAGCTCTGGAAGAAGGCGGTTGTGGATAAGGCCACACTGGTCCTCTTCCTCGGCGTGTTTCTGCTGTCCGTGTTTTTCAGCGTCTCGCCGATCGTCTTCGTCGTTGTCTGCGCCGTTGCCGGCATCGTATTGACCAGGATGGGGGTGAAGGGCAAATGATCCTCCTCCAACTGTTCTTTGAGTTTTTCAAGACCGGCCTTTTTGCCGTCGGCGGCGGCATGGCCACGCTGCCCTTCCTCTATGACATCTCTGCCCGCACGGGCTGGTATACCACCGAGATGCTGGCGGACATGATCGCCGTCTCGGAGTCGACCCCCGGCCCCATCGGCGTCAACATGGCAACCTATGTGGGCTTCGTGACCGCCGGGATACCCGGGGCGATCATTGCGACGCTCGGCCTGATTACGCCCAGCATTATTATCATTCTGCTGATCGCGCGCGCTTTGAAGGCGTTTCGCGAAAACCCCACTGTGGAGGCGGCGTTTTACGGTCTGCGCCCCTGCTCGGTGGGCCTGATCGCGGCGGCGGGCTTTCTTGTGATCAAGCTTGCGCTTTTCAATACGGAGCTGTATCAGGCGAGCGGGAAGCTTATCGATCTCTTTGACTTCAAGGCCATCGCGCTTGCGGCGGTGCTGCTTGTCTGCACAAGATATGTGAAAAAGCTCAAGGGCCTGCACCCGATCTTCTTCATCCTCGCCTCCGCTGTGATCGGCATTGTGTGCGCGTTCTAAGGAAACGCTGAATAAATCGCCGCGCACGTCTTGACGACATATTTTCCGCCTGACTTTGCCTGAAAAGCTTGAAATAAACAAAGTATTCCTGCGCTTTTCAGGCTTCGTCAGCCGAAAAATCTGCTCGCCCATCCGCACACTCCGATTTCATCAGCGCTTCCCTAAAACAAACCCAGGCCGACAACATAGGCCAGTACGGCCCCAAACCCCGCGCTCATGAGGCGCCCTGCCGGATGCAGGGCGCCTGTTATTTTGCTCTCCGCCAAAACGGCGAGGGTCTGGAACTGCACCGAGATCCCGCCCCAGCCGAGCAGAAACGCGGCCAGCGCCAGGCTTTCGGGACAGGGGCTGAGCCCCTGCATGGCGGCAGCGCCGCTGCCGAGCTCAAAAATGCCTGTCAGCATGGCGCGGACGAAACGCGGATCAAAGCCAAAGCGGGAAGCGAGGAACGTACACAGCGCGGAGATAACGCCGCCGGTGTCGAGCAGCCGCAGCAGCACGCTGAAGAACACAGCAAAGCCGCATACGCTCAGAATCGAGGAGGTCGCCTGTTTTACCGCGCCGACCAGCGCGAGAGCGGGATCGGCGGCGTCAAGCTGCTCGTCCTGTATTTCCGGGCAGGGATGCTTTCCGCGGAAGAAAAGCCCGGTCAGGATCGCTGAGAGAATGTGAATACCGTAGAGCAGCAGCCCCAGCCGGACGGAGCCGAAAACGCCGACGCCCACCGCGCCGACGATAAACGCGGGACCGGAGTTGTTGCAGAACGCCAGCAGGCGCTCCGCCTCCTGCCGGGAGACGCTGCCGCTTTTTTCCATATCGGCGATGTAAGCCGCACCCGCGGGGTAGCCGCCGGTGAGACCGATCGGCAGCGCCGACGCGCCTGCGCCGCTGACGCCGAAAAGCCGGAAGGCAAAGGGGGCCAGCACCCGTCCCAGCAGCCCCGGAAGCCCCACGCGGTTCAGAAATCCGGAGAGTACAAAGAAGGGGAAGAGCGACGGGATCAGCAGCCGAAAGCACATCTCCAGCGCCTCCCGGCAGGCCGCGTTTGCAATCTGCGCGTTCCTGACAAGCGCCGCGAACAGCAAAAGTCCCAGAGCGAGCGGCATTGCTCCCCTGCGTCCGTTTCGTGATCGTTCCATCATCGCACCCCCTTGTCCATGCATGTATCAAACTATGAGGACGGGCATAGAGATAGAACGAAGAAAGCGGGGTGATGCGTTTTGAAAGCTGTCAGAGAGCTGCCCGCCGAGCTTGCCGAGCGCCTGGAGCTGCCGGAGGATCTGCTGCCGGGCAGCGGCCGCCTGACGCTGAGCGGCGGCCGACAGGCGCTTGTAGAGGGACACCGGGGAATTCTGGAGTACACGCCGGAGCGCGTCGTGGTCAGCTTCGGACGCGCGAAGCTCAGCATCATGGGAGATGGGCTGCTCCTGCGCGCCATGAACGCCGGGGAGCTTTTTGTCACAGGCCGTATCCGCGCGGCGGAGTGGGGGTGAGCATGGAGAGAATCAGCGACTGGATGCGCGGCAGCGTCCGCGCGGAGCTCTTCGGCGCCTCTCCCGCGGGTGTGCTGAACGCCGCCGCCGCGGAGGGAATCGAGCTGTGGGGCGTCCGAAGTCTCGGCGACAACGCCCTGCGCCTGAATACCTATGAAAACCGGCTGAACGCGCTGAAAAGGCTGGCAGGGCGCGCGGGGTGCGAGCTGCGGATCGTAAGGCGCCTCGGCGGAAGGAAGAGCCGAAAACAGCTTCTGCGCCGGCCTGTGCTGCTGGGGGGATTGTGCGTGACGCTGCTGCTCCTGCTCGTGTCTTCGCTCTTCGTCTGGGATGTGGAGGTACGCGGGACGGAAAAGCTCAGCCGCGCGCAGGTTCTGCGTACCCTGGAGGAGTGCGGTCTCACGACGGGCAGCTTCTGGCCCGGCCTGGATACCGAGCAGCTCAGAAGCAAGGTTATGCTGCGTCTGCCCGAAATCGGCTGGATGAGCGTGAATGTCAGCGGCTCGCGCGCGGTGGCGGCGATTGTGGAGCGAACGGAAAAGCCGGAGCTGTACGGCGAAGAGGCACCGTCGGATCTGATCGCCTCCCGCGACGGCCTGATCCGGCGCATGAACGTCCTGGCGGGAAAGCCCGTCGCCGAGGAGGGCCGGATCGTGGTGATGGGGGAGAAGCTCGTCAGCGGCGAGCTGGAGAGCCTCACGGGGGAGTACCGCCGCGTCTGCGCGAAGGGGGCGGTGATGGCCGATACCTGGTATGAGATCAGCGCCGTCTGCCCGAAAAAGGAGGAATTGAAATATTCTGCCGGACTGCCGCACAGCCGCTTTGCCCTGGTTTTCGGAAAAAGACGCATAAATCTTTATCTGAGTAGTGGAAAAACTATTGACGGATGTGATAAAATCATATCGGAGTATCGCCTCGGATGGGAGGGACTGTTTTCCACGCCCGTCCGCCTGGTGCGCGAACGCTTTGTCCCCTATCGGATCGAGAGCGGCAGCGCCTGGGACCCGGCGGAGTCCGGGCGGCGGCTTTACGCCATGCTGGAGAGCGTGACGGAGGGACAGATCCTGTCCCGGAACCTGAGCCCCGGCACGTCGGGAGAGCTCTATGTGCTCACGCTGCGGGCGCATTGTACAGAGAACATCGCCATGCCGAGAGAGCTTCCCGGCTGAGGCGCGAAAGGATTTTTACATGATCGACAAAACCATAGAAGTCGAACGGATGGAGCATGTCATCAGCGTCTTCGGCTCCTTCGACCAGAATCTCCGCATCATCGAGAACGAGCTGAGCGTCAAGGTGCTTGACCGCGACAACATGATCCATATCTGCGGCGAGCCGGAGAATGTCATGCTCGCCGAGAAGGCCATCAACGGCCTGCTGACCCTCGCCGCCAAGGGGGAGAGCATCGACGCGCAGAACGTGCGCTATATCCTGAAGCTCGTCTCCGAGGGCAAGGAGACCAAGATCAACGAGCTTGCGGGGGACGTCATCTGCATCACCGCCAAGGGCAAGCCCATCAAGCCCAAGACCCTCGGCCAGAAGACCTACTGCGAGGCGATCCAGAAGAACACCGTCACCCTCGGCATCGGCCCTGCGGGCACGGGCAAGACCTATCTCGCCGTCGCGGCCGCGGTGGCGGCCTTCCGCGCGGAGGAGGTCAACCGCATCATCCTCACGCGCCCCGCGGTGGAGGCGGGGGAACGGCTGGGCTTCCTCCCCGGCGATCTGCAGAGCAAGGTCGACCCGTACCTGCGCCCCCTCTACGACGCGCTCTTCGACATGCTGGGCGCGGACACCTATCAGAAGTATCTCGAGCGCGGGAATATCGAGGTCGCGCCCCTGGCCTACATGCGCGGCCGCACGCTGGACGACAGCTTTATTATCCTTGACGAGGCGCAGAACACCTCACGCGAGCAGATGAAGATGTTCCTGACCCGTATCGGCTTCGGCTCCAAGGTCGTTATCACCGGCGACATCACGCAGATCGACCTGCCCGAGGATAAGACCAGCGGCCTCAAGGTCGCCATGAAGGTGCTCGAGGGCATCGACGATATCGCGATCTGCCAGCTCACCGGCTCGGACGTGGTGCGCCACCGCCTCGTACAGAAGATCATCGAAGCCTACGAGGTCTACGACAAGAAAAATCCCGCGCCGTCGGAGGCAAAGCCCGCGAAGAAGCTGCCGCCGAAGCGCGTATACAAGAGGGGATAAGCCATGGAGCATGAGGTATACATTTCCCGGGAAAAGACAGGCCTCGGCCACAACGGGGCGGCGGGTCTGATCAAAAAGGCTGTCGGCATGGCCCTCGACGCGGAGGGTGTGGGCGTCCCTTGCATTATAAGCGTTATGTTAACCGATGACGAGGGCATCCATGCGGTCAACAAAGAATTCCGCAATGTCGACCGCATCACCGACGTTCTAAGCTTTCCGCTCAACGAGCTCACCCCCGGTGAATTTGATCCCGACGAATGTGAGCGGGATCTCGACACCGGCGCGGTCATGCTCGGCGACATGATGATCTCTCTCGAACGCTGCGAAGCCCAGGGGGAGGAATTCGGCCACGGTTTCGCCCGGGAGATTCAGTATCTGACCGTTCACTCCGTCCTCCACCTTCTCGGCTACGACCACGTAGACGAGGGCGAGATGAAAGCCCAAATGCGCGCCCGCGAGAAAGCCATCATGGGCGACGAGTAAGCGCAATTCAAACGGCAACTCCCTCAGTCACGGCGCTTTCGTCAGACGCGCCGCGCCAGCTCCCTCAGAGAGGGAGCCAATAAAGTACAGGAGAATTATAAATGACAAAATCAGCCATGATTACCATCTGCGGGCGGCCCAACGCGGGCAAGTCGACCTTGACCAACGCCCTCGTGGGGGAGAAGGTCGCCATCGTGTCGCCCAAGCCGCAGACCACGCGAAACCGCATCACCGCGATTGTCGAGCACGGGGACACCCAGTTCGTCCTGCTCGATACCCCGGGCTTTCACAAGCCGAAGACCCGCCTCGGCGACTACATGGTCAACGTCGTGCGTGAGAGCGTCGCGGACGTGGACTGCGTGCTGCTGATGGTGGAGCCGCTTCCCTCCGTCGGCCCGCAGGAGGAAGCGCTGATCGAACGGATCAAACAATCCGGCGCGCCTGCGATCCTGCTCATCAACAAGATCGACACCGTGGACAAGGCAAAGCTCCTTGAGGTCATGGCGGTCTACTCACAGACTTATGACTTTGACGCCATCCTGCCCGTCTCCGCCAAAACCGGCGACGGCCTGAAGGAGCTCCTGACCGAGCTGGAGAAGTACGCGGTCGAGGGACCGCATCTCTTCCCGGACGATATGATCACCGACCAGCCCGAGCGCCAGATCTGCGCGGAGCTGGTGCGCGAAAAACTGCTCAAATGCCTCGATAAGGAGATTCCGCACGGCACGGCGGTCGAGGTCACGAAATTCTCCGAGCGCGACAACGGGATCATTGATCTTGAAGTGACGATCTTCTGCGAAAAGGACAGTCACAAGGGCATCATCATCGGCAAAAAGGGCGCGATGCTCAAGAAAATCGGGGAGCTGGCGCGCAAGGATATCGAGGAATTCATGGGCACAAAGGTCAATCTCCAGACCTGGGTCAAGGTCAAGGAGAACTGGCGCGACTCCATGGCTTCTCTGCGCAACTTCGGCTTTACGGAACAATAATTACCAGCATTTCAAATCCTGCATTGCCACATAATAGAGACAGAGGTGATGCGGATGAAGGCGGACGAGCTCTGGAAACTCTTTGCCGAGACGGGAGACCCTGCATGCTATCTGCTGTATAAGGCAATGAATGCAGACAAAGACCTCCCTCACTGAGGGAGGTGGCATCCGGCGTCTCCCGCAAGCCGGATGACGGAGGGAGTCAACCTCACATTTTGAGCGCTCGATCGACCGATTTCAACTCCATCAGGCACCGGTGTGCCCACCGGTGCCAGCTCCCTCAGGGAGGGAGCTTAAGATGCAGAGGTATACATATATGTTTAAGACCCTGAACGCGCTGGTGCTGCGGGAGGTGCGGTACAAGGAGGCCGACCGCATCCTGACCCTTCTGACGGATACGGAGGGGAAGATCACGGCCAAAGCCCGCGGCGCGCTGCGAAAGAGCAGCCGCACCGCCGCCGCGACCCAGCAGCTCACCTATGCGGAAATGACGCTCTTCGGAAATCGCGGCCGCTGGACGATAAACGAGGCCGTGGTCAAGGAGCCCTTCGAGGGACTGCGCGGCGATATGGAAAAACTGGCGCTGGCCGCCTATATCGCCGAGTGCGCCGAAGCCCTCAGCGTCGAGGAACAGCCGGAGCCGGAGCTGATGCAGCTTTCCCTGAACTGCCTTTACGCCCTGAGCCGCGATCTCGGCGCGCAGGAGAAAATCAAGGCCGCGTTTGAAGCGAGGCTCATGTGCCTGTCCGGCTATGCGCCGGAGCTCGGAGCCTGCGCCGTCTGCGGCAGAGAACCGGCGGAACCGGTGCTGAATCTGGATAACGGCTGCCTCTGCTGCCGAAGCTGCGGCACGGGGGAAAAGGTGGAGCTCGGTACGGAGGCGCTCCAGGCCCTGCGTTTTCTCAGCGCCGCGCCCGCAAAAAAACTGCTGAGCTTCAAGCTCTCTGACGACGCCCTGCTGAAACTCGGCGGCGCGTCGGAGCGCTACCTCCTGCGCCGCACCGAGCGCGGGTTCTCAACGCTGGACTATTGGAAAAAGATACGGGATTACACACATATGGGGGATAGAAGATGAGCTTTTTTGAAAAATCCCTGAACACGCTGGAACTTCCGGCGGTTTTGAACATGCTTGCCGCCGAGGCGGTGAGCGAGCCGGCCAAGGAGCTGGCATGGAAGCTGACGCCTTCCGTTTCGGAGGGCGAGGTGGAGCATCGCCTGGCCGAGACTACGGCGGCGAAATCCATGATGGTCGTGCGCGGCAGCCCTTCCTTCTACGGGGTGCGGGACGTGCGCGCGTCTCTGGCCCGTGCCGACCTCGGCGGCGCGCTCAACACAAGGGAGCTGCTGGAGATCGCCCATGTCCTTCAGTGCGCGCGCCTGGTGCGTGGCTACCTCGCGGACGACACCGTGGGCAAGACGCCCATCGACTATCTCTTCTATGCTCTGCACGCTAACAAATTCCTCGAGGAGAAAATCACCTCTTCGATTGTCGGCGAGGATGAGATCGCGGACGCAGCCTCCCCGGAGCTTGCCAATATCCGCCGCCAGATGCGCGCTGCGGCGGCGAGAGCCAGGGACGCGCTGCAGAAGATCATCTCGTCTCCCAGCTACGCCAAGGTTCTGCAGGAGCCGATCATCACCCAGCGCTCCGACCGCTATGTGGTCCCGGTCAAGGCCGAGTGCAAGGGCGCGATCAACGGCCTTGTCCACGACATCTCAGCCTCCGGCGCAACCATCTTTGTCGAGCCGATGGCGGCAGTCAAAGCCAACAACGAGCTCCGGGAGCTTGCGGCAAAGGAGCGCGCGGAGATCGACCGCATCCTGGCCGAGCTCTCCGCCGACTGTGCCGAGCATCGTGACGGCATTAACGCCGACTATGAGATCCTCGTACAGCTCGATCTGATCTTCGCCAAGGCGAAGCTCTCCTACAAGCTCAACTGCGAGGCGGCCGCGATGGAGGACAAGGGCATTGTCCTGCGCCATGCGCGCCACCCGCTGCTGGATCAGAGCACGGCTGTGCCCATCGACGTGGAGCTGGGAGACAGCTTCGACACGCTGGTCATCACCGGCCCGAACACCGGCGGCAAGACCGTCTCCATCAAGACCATCGGACTGCTTGCCGCAATGCACCAGTGCGGCCTGCACATCCCCGCCGCCGACGGGAGCAATCTGCCCGTCTTTACCCACATCCTTGCGGATATCGGCGACGAGCAGAGCATCGAGCAAAGCCTTTCCACCTTCTCGGCCCACATGAGCAACATCGTCAGCATCATCGACGAGTGCGACGAAAACTCCCTCGTCCTCTTTGACGAGCTGGGCGCGGGCACCGATCCCACCGAGGGCGCGGCCCTTGCCATCGCGGTGATCGAGCATGTGCGCCGCCGCGGGGCGATTATCGCCGCCACCACGCACTATGCGGAGCTGAAGGTTTACGCCACCAACGAGCCGGGCGTCCAGAACGCCTCCTGCGAGTTTGACGTGGACACCCTGCGCCCGACCTACCGCCTGCTGGTCGGTATCCCCGGCAAGTCCAACGCCTTCGCCATTTCCAAGCGCCTCGGTCTCGACGAGGAGATCATTGAGGACGCGAAGAGCCGTGTCAGCTCCGAAAGCCAGAGCTTTGAGCTCACCATCGAGAAGCTGGAGCAGACCCGCCTGCTGCTGGAAAAGGATCGCGAAGAGGCGGCAAAAAAGCTCCGGGAAGCGCAGGAGAACGCGAAGAAATCCGCCATGCTCCGCGCCGAGCTCGAGGTGCGGCTTGACAAGGCCGACGTCAAATCCCGCCGCGAGGCCGAGCGTATTCTGGCCGACGCCCGCGCCACCGCCGAGGAGGTCTTCCGCGAGCTGGATGAGATGCGCAAAATGGCCGATGAGGACGAGGACGCCCACCGCGTCAACGAGGCCCGCGCCCAGCTTCGGCGGCAGCTCAACCTCTCGCAGGAGGCGCTGCAGAAGGAGCTCAACCCCGGCGCCGGCGACCAGGTGTCCTCCCGCCCCGTGCAGCCCGGCGATACGGTGCAGATCAAGTCCATGGGCATGAAGGCAACCGTCGTCTCCAAAGCGGCGGACGGCACGCTGAACCTCCGGGCCGGGATCATGAACGTGAGCGCGAAGGAGGACGAGGTGCTGCTGCTGGAAAACGAGCAGGCGCCCAAGCCCAAATCCGCCCCCAAAGGCGGCGGCGGACAGATGCGCAGCATGACCATGTCGCCGGAGCTGGATATCCGCGGCATGGAAGCCCTTGAGGGGGTCCTCGCGGCGGAGCGCTATCTCGACAGCGCGGTGATGGCAAAGCTCAAAACCGTGACCATTATCCACGGCAAGGGCACCGGCGCGCTGAGGGCGGCGATTCATCAGATGCTGAAGAAAAACAAGTTTGTCAAGTCCTTCCGCCTCGGCCGCTACGGCGAGGGGGAGAACGGCGTAACCGTGGTCGAACTGAAATAAAAAAAGTTTTTGAGAAGAAAAAGAAATGTCTAAAATAACGAATCGGTCGAAAGCTGTTGACGATTGCGTGAAAATTTGATAAAGTGATAATACAGTTTCCTAAATGGATTAAGGATTAAGGATTAAGGGGTGGCGACTATGATAACCAAAGAAGTAGTCATTAACAATCAGGTCGGCCTGCATGCCAGACCCGCAACCTTCTTTATTCAGAAGGCCAATGAGTTCAAGAGCAGCATCTGGGTCGAGAAGGAAGAGAGGCGTGTGAACGCCAAGAGCCTTCTGGGCGTGCTTTCCCTCGGCATCGTGAAGGGTACTACCATCACGATCATTGCTGACGGCTCCGATGAGGAAGAAGCGATCGCGACGCTCTCCGCGCTGATCGACTCTGACTTTTCTGAGTAATCGTACATCTTGGAAGGGGCGTGTGTTTGTACACACGCCCCTTTTTCTTAAGGATGATTCCCATGTCCAAAGAAAACAAAGCAACCCTGGAAATGCTGCTGTGCGCCGCGCTGTGGAGCATCGCGGGCATCCTCTTTAAGCTCATCCCATGGAACGGCTTTGCCGTGGCGGGCATGCGCAGCCTGATTGCGGGCATTACGATTTACATCTGTATGCGCCTGATGGGCTATCACTATGTCCTCAACCGCCGGACGCTGATCGCGGGCTTTTTCTCCGGCTGCACCTATCTGTGCTTCACGGTCGCAAACAAGCTCACCACCTCGGCAAACGCCATCGTTTTACAATTTACGTCCCCGATTTTTATTATTATCTACTCGGCCCTGTTTTTCGGAAAGAAGCCCAGGAGGCAGGATCTCGCGGTCGTGCTGGCGACGCTGTTCGGCATTTCTCTTTTCTTCCTCGACCAGCTTAAGCCCGGGTATCTGCTCGGAAACTTCGTCGCCATTGCGGCGGGCATGTTCATGGCCGGCATGTATGTCGCGGTGGGGGAGATCGAAGAGGAAGAGCGCTTCTCCGGCATCCTGAACGGCCAGGCGCTCACTTTCCTGGCGGGTCTGCCCTTTTTCATTGCGACGAAGCCGGAGATCACCCCGACGGCGGTCACAGCGCTTTTGATCCTGGGTGTTTTTCAGCTCGGCCTCTCCTATGTGCTCTATGTGAAGGCGAGCCGATACTGTCCGCCGCTGGCCTGCTGCCTGCTCGGCGCGATTGAGCCGCTTTTGAACCCCGTATGGGTCTTCCTCTTCAACGGAGAAAAGCCCGGCGTCTTCGCGCTCATGGGCGCGGTGGTCGTCATCACATCCATCACCGTTTGGAGTATTTTCGGACAGGAAAAACAGGAAGGATAAAATCATGTCCAATCCCGTACTTGATACCCTGGCCGACAAGGCAAACCGCCTCCCGCTGCTGCCCGGCGTGTACATCATGCTGGACGAGCACGGCGAGGTTATCTATGTCGGCAAGGCCAAAAAACTGAAAAACCGTGTCAGCAGCTATTTTCACGGGGATCACCTGCCCAAGGTGGCCGCCATGGTGGATAAGGTGCGCGACTTCAACGTCATTGTCGCCGGGAGTGAGTTTGAGGCCCTTGTGCTGGAAAACTCCCTCATCAAGCGGCACAAGCCCCATTACAACATCCTGCTCAAGGACGACAAGGGCTATCCCTTCATCCGCCTGGACATGAAGGAGGAATACCCCGCCATGTCCATTGCAAGCCGCGCGGGCAAGGATGGGGCACGCTATTTCGGCCCCTTCGGCGGCAGAAGCCAGACGAGGGATATCATCTCCACCGTCTCCAAAGCGCTGCTGCTGCCGGACTGCTCCCGCAAATTTCCGCGGGATATCGGAAAGGAACGGCCCTGCCTCAACTACCACATGGGCGCCTGCGCCGGCTGGTGCCTGAAGGACAGCGACGCGGAGGACTACCGCCGCCGCATGGCCCAGGCGGCGCTGATCCTCGACGGCAAGAGCAATGAGCTGATCGGGGATCTGAAAAGCCAGATGGAACAGGCGGCGGAGGAGCTGCGCTTTGAGCGGGCGGCCGAGCTTAGAGACCGGCTGCGCGCCATCGAGGGACTTGCCAATAAGCAGCGCGTCATCGCCACGGCCTTCGCCGACACGGACGCCGTTGGCTTCTGCCGGGGTGCGAAGAGCTGCTTTACCGTCCTGCATTTTGTGGACGGCAGCCTGGTCGGCAAGGACATCGAAATGATGGACGAGCCGCTGGAGGAGGACGCCGAGGCCCTCTCCGGCCTCGTGCGGCAGTACTACACCGCCCACCGGGGCGGCTGGCCCAAGTCCATCCTCCTGCCCGTGGAGATCGAGGACGCCGCCGACCTGGAGGAGCTGCTGAGCCAGACCTCCGGGCGGCGCATCTATATCGAGACACCGAAGCGGGGAGAGCGTATGCGCCTTATTGAGAGCGCCGCGCTCAACGCGAGGGAGGAAATCCAGCGCCGCACCACTCTCGCCCAGCGGCGCAGCAAGACGCTGGAATGGCTGCAGAAGGCGCTGGAGCTGGAAAACTTTCCGCGCCGCATCGAGGCCTTCGACATCTCCAACCTCGGCGCGACAGGCATCGTCGCCGCCATGACCGTCCATGTGGACGGCAAGCCCCTCAAACGGGACTACCGAAAATTCCGTATGCGCGATCTGGACGGCCCGGACGATTACGCCAGCATGTATCAGGCGGTCAGCCGCCGGTTCAAACACTATGTGGACAACGACGAAAAATTTGCCGATCTGCCCGACCTCCTGCTCATTGACGGCGGCGACGTCCACGCGGGCGTGGCCGAGCAGGCGCTTTCCGATCTCGGCCTCACGGTGCCGGTTTTCGGCATGGTCAAGGACGACCGCCACCGCACCCGGGCGCTCATTCGCTCCGACGGGCGGGAGATCGGTATCAAGGGCAACCAGGCGGTCTTCTCACTCGTGGGTGCGATTCAGGAAGAGACCCACCGCTTCGCCATCGAATATCAGCGCTCGCTGCGCAGCGAGGGCTTCGCCTCAAAGCTGGACGCGATCCCCGGCGTGGGGGAGAAGCGCCGCGCTGATCTGATCAAGAGCTTCAAATCCGTCAAGGCCATCCGGGAGGCGAACCTCAGCCAGCTTGCGCTCGTCGTCCCGAAGAATACCGCGAAAGCTGTTTTTGATTATTTCCACAAGGAGGAGTCGTCATGCGCGTCATCACAGGAAGCGCCAGAGGACGCAGACTGAAAACCCCGGAGGGCATGGATATCCGCCCCACCACCGACAACGTAAAGGAATCGGTTTTCAACATCCTGCAATTTGATATCGAGGGGCGGCGGGTGCTGGATCTATTCGCAGGCACGGGGCAGCTCGGGATCGAGTGTCTCAGCCGCGGCGCGCGGGAGGTCGTATTCATCGACCGGGATCGGGACGCGGTGAAGATCATCCGGGAAAATCTCAAAACCTGCGGCTTTTCCGCCCCGGTTCTGCAGCAGGACGCGCTGTCCTGGCTCGACGCCTGCGGAAAATTCGATCTGATCTTCGTCGATCCGCCCTACGACGCGGGTTTGTACGAAAAAGTCCTGGAAAAGATCAATTCAATTGACATCCTGTCGGAAGGTGGTATAATACTATGCGAATCCAGACGGGAGACCGAATTGCCGGAGCTGAAGCCCCCTTATTTCAAGCGTAAGGAGTACCGCTACGGCAAGGTCAAGCTCAGTCTGTACAGCAAGGAGAGCCGTTGATGAGAACCGCGATCTGCCCCGGCAGCTTTGACCCGATCACGCTCGGACATCTGAACATCATCGAAAGGGCGTCGCATATCTTTGACCGCGTCGTCGTCTGCGTGGCGGCAAATGTCAGCAAGACATTGCCCATGTTCACGGTGGAGGAGAAGGTGGAGATGATCCGCATCGCGGTGAAGGATCTGCCGAATGTGAGCGTGGAGGTCAACAGCGGCCTGCTTGCGGAATTCGCCCGGCGCTACGAGGGCTCGGTGCTGATCAAGGGGCTGCGGGCCGCTTCTGATTTTGATTACGAGTTTCAGATGGATCTGATCAACAAACGCATCAATCCCGAACTTGAGACCATGTTTCTCACGGCGGATCAGCGTTATACCTTTCTCAGCTCCTCCCACGTCCGCGAGATGGCCTATTACGGGGCGGAGCTCAGCGGCCTTGTGCCGGAGGAGATCATCGGCCTGATCGAGAACAAAGCAAACATGAAAAGGAGATGAATCGCATGGCCAATAACGACATTATCGAATTGCTGGATATCCTCTACGGCATGGTGACCGAGGCGTGGAGCGTCCCGCTCGGCAACGACAAATGCATCATTGAGCGCGAAAAGGCCATCGAGATCATCAATGAGATCAAGGCAAATCTCCCCACCGCCATCGCTGAGGCCCAGCGCCTTGTGGCGGCGAGGGATGAGTTTATCGGCAACGCCAAGCGCGAAGCCGAGGCTCTGCGCAAAAACGCAGAGGAGCAGGCCCACCTCATGATCGAGGAGCAGGAGGTCGTCCGCGTCGCCAGGGCACGCAGCAGCGAGATGGTCGCCGCGGCGGAGATAAAATCCAAGGAATTGCGCCGGGTCGCAAGCGAGTATGTGGACGATCTCATGCGCCAGACCGAGCAGAATCTGAGCGACGCCCTCAATACCATCCGCGGCGCGCATGAATCCTTCCAGGCTCTCGGCGGCGGCATCGCCCCGCAGAGCGCGCCGGCTCCCAGGAAGCAGCAGCCCGTGGGTCAGCCCGTCAAGCAGGCCGCGCCGCCTCCCCAGCGTCAGGCGCCGCGCCATCAGCCGGAGGCGCCGCAGGGCAAGCCCGATCCGCTGTCGTCCAAAATCCAGCGCATCGACCGCGAGGCCGAGTAAAAAGCTGTTACAAAACACAAGATATTGTAAAGGTACCCGCCCAAAACGCAAGAACTTGGGCGGGTACTTTTTTGGCCAAAAAGCGCAAGAAAAAAGTCAAATTATAACAAAAAGTTTCTCTTGCTTTTTCCAGTAGCGCCACATATAATGAAATCGAAGTGGATGAAAGTGGGTTGAAATGGGTGACTATCCCACGAAAAGGGGGCGTACAGACATGACAGGGGAATACCAGCATTCTCTTGACGCCAAGGGAAGGCTGTTTATGCCCGCCAAGCTCAGGGATGAGCTGGGCGAGGTCTTTTTTATCACGATTTCCATGGATCGCTGCCTGTGCGCATACAGCGGCGAGAGCTGGCAGAACCTGTCGGAGCGCGTCAGCGCCATGCCCTATGTCAAGCAGCGGAAGATGCGGCCGATCTTCGCCCATGCCGCGAAATGCGAGCTTGACGCCCAGGGCCGCGCCCTCATCCCGCAGAAGCTGCGCGATTACGCGGGCTTTACGAAAAACGTGACGGTTGTGGGCTGCAACAACCATGCCGAGCTGTGGGACAGCGACGCCTGGCGCGCGGTCTATGAGCTGGAAACGACGCCGGAGAACATCGCGGCGGTCATGGAGGAACTGGAATTTTGACAGCGGAAAACGAAAAGCAGGCGTCGGGACATGTCTCCGTTCTGCTGGACGAATGTATAGAGAATCTGAATATCAAACCGGACGGGATCTATCTCGACGGGACGCTCGGTATGGGCGGACATTCCTATGAGATCGCCTCCCGGCTCACTTCAGGACGGCTCATCTGCATCGACAGAGACGAGACGGCCATAGAGAGGGCCGGAAGGCGTCTTGCGCCCTTCGGGGAAAAAGTGACGCTTGTCCACGGCAATTTCTCGGACGCGGCCTCCATTCTGAATTCTCTCGGGATAGACGGGGCGGACGGGATGCTCTTCGATCTCGGCGTGTCCTCACCGCAGCTGGACGAGGCGGAGCGCGGCTTTTCCTATATGGTACAGGCGCCGCTGGACATGCGCATGGATCGGGGCGGCGCTCTCACAGCCTGGGAGGTTGTGAATACCTGGGACGAAAACCGCCTCAACCGCATCCTCTGGGATTACGGGGAAGAGCGCTATGCCAGGCGTATTACCGGCGCGATTTTGAAGCACCGGGAGGAAAAGCCCATCGAGACGACGCAGGAGCTGGTGGAGATCATTCGCACCGCCATGCCCGCCGCCGCCCTGCGGGAAAAACAGCACCCGGCGAAGCGCACGTTCCAGGCCATCCGCATCGCGGTCAACGACGAGCTCGGCGCCATCGCTTCCATGATGGAGACGGCGCCTGACAAGCTGAACATCGGCGGAAGGCTCTGCGTCATCAGCTTTCACTCGCTGGAGGACCGGATCGTGAAATCCGGCATCCAGGCGCGGGAGCACGGCTGCACCTGCCCGCGGGAGGCCCCGGTCTGCACCTGCGGCTTTAAACAGACCCTGCGCTCTGTCAGCCGCAAGCCTGTCCTCCCCACGGAAGAGGAGATTGAACGCAACCCCCGCGCCCGCAGCGCGAAGCTGAGAGTGGCGGAGCGCGTATGAGGAGAGAAAAACAACTGTCCGGGCAGCTCTTTCGCGCCGTCTGCCTGGGCTTTTCGGCGCTGCTTCTGGTGGCGGCACTTTTTGGGCAGATCCGCCTTGTGAAGACGGAGAGCCGCATGGAATCGTTGGAAAACGCCATCGCGGACGCGGAGAACGAGCGCGCCGTTTTACAGATCAGACTGAACGAAGCCCTGCCCCTTGAAGAACTGGAACGCCGTGCCGTGCAGGAGCTTGGCATGCGCCATCCCGAGCCGGGGCAGATCGTAACGACAGAATATATGGGATAAAGCTATCCGCCGCCGAATAAGCTGTACAAGGGAAGCGCCGATTTATTCAGCGTTTCCCAAGGACTGCTACAGCGGAGGCGGAACACATGGCAAATAAAACCGAGGCCGCGGCGCTTGCCGGGCGGCAGATGCTCAGAAGGGGCGCGGTGCTCGCGGCGGTATTCGGCGTGGGCGCTTTTTCCGTTTTGCTCGCAAGGCTTTATCATCTGCAAATCACGGAACACAGCTTCTACGAGGAACTGGCCATCTCCCAGCAGCTGCGATCCGTGCCGGGCACGGCGAAGCGCGGCGTCATCTACGATTGCAACGGCAACGTCCTGGCGGTGAGTGCCTCGGTGGATAACGTCTATCTCAGCCCCGCCGAGATCGAAGCCAACAAAGAGGACCGCGCGCTCATCGCAGGGGGACTGTCGGAAATCCTCGGTCTCGACTACGACGAGGTCTATGAAAAAACCGGCCGCCGCGGCAGCTGGTACGTCACCGTTGCCCGCAAGATCGAGGCGGACACGGCGGCTCAGATCCGCCGCTTCAAGACCGACAACAAGCTCGGCGGCGTCCGCCTGGAGACCGACAGCAAGCGCTATTACCCGAACGGCAGGCTGGCCTGCCATCTCCTCGGCTTTGTCGGCACCGACAACTACGGGCTCGAGGGGATCGAAGCGCGATATAACGAAGCCCTCTCCGGCACGGCGGGCAGGAGCCTCCGGGCCACCAACGCCTACGGCGGGGAGATGCTGCTCAAGCGTTACGAGGAATACCGCCCGGGCGAGGACGGCTGTGATCTTGTGACCACCGTCGACGCGAGCATACAATACTATGTGGAGAAGCATCTGCGTCAGGCGGTGCTGGACTATGACGCGCTCAACGGCGCGGGGGCCATCGCCATGGACGTGAACACCGGGGCGATCCTTGCCATGGCGTCCCTCGGAGACTACGACCCCAACCATTTCCTCACGGTGAGCGACAAGGCGCAGATTCTCGCGGACAGCGCCGCAACGAAGGAGGAGGCCGCCGCCATCCTCGCCGAGGCGCAGGCCAGACAGTGGCGCAACAAGGCGCTTTCGGACACGTATGAGCCCGGCTCCACCTTCAAAATCATCACGCTTGCCATGGCCCTCGAGGAGGGAAAGGCGAGTCTCGGCGATTCCTTCTACTGCGGCGGCAGCACCGTTGTGCAGGGCCGCACGAACCCCATCCGCTGCTGGAAAAGCGGCGGGCACGGCAGCCAGAATCTCACCCAGGCCGTGCAGCACTCCTGCAACGTGGCCTTTGTCAACATCGGCCAGCGCGTCGGCGCGGAGCGCTTCTATGACTACTGTGAGGCCTTTGGTTTCCTGGAGCTCTCGGAGGACCCGGACGTCAATCTTACGGCCCGCACAGGCATCGACCTTTCGGGTGAGAGCGGCAGTATATGGTGGAGCAGGAATACCTTTTGCTCGAAAAAGAATCTCTCCCAGCTCGCCGCGGCCTCCTTCGGCCAGACCTTTACCATCACGCCGCTGCAGCTCATCACGGCGGTGAGCGCCTGCGTCAACGGCGGAAGGCTTATGGAGCCGTATGTCGTGCAGCGCATGATCGCCCCCGACGGCTCGGTCACCTGGGAGCATGCGCCGAAGCTTGTGCGCCGCGTCATCAGTGAGAGTACCAGCCGAAAGGTGCGGGAGATCCTGGAGCAGGTGGTGGGCGACCCACAGGACGGCACGGGCAGAAACGCCGCAGTCACCGGCTACCGCATCGGCGGCAAGACAGGCACCAGCGAAAAGGTGAGTCTTGAGGCCCGGACGGGACAGAAGGAATACATCGTCTCCTTTATCGGCTTTGCCCCGGCGGACGATCCGAAGATCGCCATACTGGTCTTTCTCGATACTCCCTCGGATAAATCCGGCATTTATATCAGCGGCGGCCAGATGGCGGCCCCGGTCGTAGGGCGCATGATGGCGGATATCCTGCCCTATCTGGGCGTGGAGCCCGCGCATGATAAAACCGAGGGCGCTGTGATGCCCAACTGCGTCGGACTTGATCTGCCGGAGGCGGCGGAGAGGCTGAAGGAGGCAAACCTCCGCTGCCGCACCATCGGGGCGGGCAGTACCGTGACCAACCAGCTCCCGGCGGCCGGCACCGAAATCGCCGCAGGCACGGAAGTGATTCTGTACTTTGACGCGGAAATCTCCCCGGATGTGGAGACCCTGCCGGAGCTTACCGGCATGCGCTACGACGAGGCGCGCGATACGCTCTCGTATTACGGCCTCTATCTCACCACGCGCAGCAGCGTCACCGACCCCGCGCGGCAGACCGTCGGCGGACAGAGCCTTCCGGCGGGAACGCAGCTTCGCCACGGCGGCGTGGTGGAGGTCACGCTGATCGACAGCGGGGAAGATCTGCTGGGTAAATACTGACAAAACGGAGGATATGCATATGAAGCTGCACGAGCTTACAAAGCATCTGGATATACTGGAAAGCACCGCCGATCCCGAGCTGGAGATCAGCGGGATCAGCTACGATTCCAGAAAGACGCAGCCGGGGGATTTGTTTGTGGCCGTCAGGGGCTTCAACTCCGACGGACACCGCTTCATTCCCAAGGCTGTCGCAAGCGGGGCGGCGGCGGTTCTGTGCGAGGAAGCGCCGGACGACGGAACTGCCTGTGTGAGGATCAAGGACTGCCGTTACGGGCTTGCCGTTGTGAGCCGGGACTTTTTCGGCAATCCGGTGAAAAGAATGAAGCTCATCGGCTTTACCGGCACCAGCGGGAAGACCAGCTCCACCCAGATCACGAAGCATGTGCTTGAGACCGTGGCCGGGGCGAAGGTGGGCCTCATCGGAACCAACGGCAACATGATCGGCGATACCCTGCTCCACACCGAGTACACCACGCCCGAAAGCCTGGAGCTGCATCAGCTTTTCAAGCGCATGGCGGAGGAGGGCTGTACCCATGTGGTGATGGAGGTCTCGTCCCACTCTCTCGCGCTTGAGCGTGTGGCGGGCCTCGATTTCGATGTGGCAGTGTTCACCAATCTCTCCCAGGATCATCTGGATCTGCACGGCACGATGGACGAATACGCCGCCGCCAAGAAAAAAATCTTCTCCCAGTGCAGACGCGGCTGTGTCAACATCGACGATGAGCGCGGCCCATACATGGCGGACGGCGCGGCCTGTCCCATCCTCCGCTACTCCGCGCAGGGCGGGGACGCGGAACTCAGGGCTGAGGACGTGCGCCTCACAGCCTCCGGCGTAAGCTTTACCGCGGTGTACGGAGAGCAGACGGCCGGGACGCATCTGGCCATCCCCGGCATGTTCTCGGTCTACAATGCCCTGAGCGTGCTGGCGGCCTGCCTCTCCCTGGGTATGAGCCTGTCCGACGCCGCCGCCGGGATCAGCAGCGCAAGGGGCGTCAAGGGCCGCATGGAGTCGGTGCCTACGGACGGGGATTACTCCGTCATCATTGACTATTCCCACAAGCCGGACGCGCTGGAAAAGGCGCTGAAAGCCCTGCGCCCCGTGACGAAGGGCAGACTCATCGCCCTCTTCGGCTGCGGCGGAGACCGTGACCGGCTCAAGCGCCCCATCATGGGGCGAATCGCTGCCGAAAATTCGGATTTCGTCATCGTCACCAGCGACAATCCGCGCACGGAGGAACCCATGGATATTATTCAGGAGATCCTCCCCGGCGTGGAAAAAAGCGGAACGCCGTACAAAATGATATGCGATCGCCCGGAGGCAATCCGCTGGGCTATTGACAACGTATGCCCAGGTGATGTAATATTGCTTGCCGGCAAAGGCCACGAGGACTATCAGATCATCGGACACGAAAAGCATCACATGGATGAGCGGGAGATCGTGGCGGACTGGCTGAAACAGAGAAAAGAGCGGCGTCAGGCCGCTGAATAAACGGAGTAGTTTATGACGATCAAGCTGATAACCTCCTTTGTCCTGGCGTTCCTGTTTGCGAGTGCGTTCGGGAAATACTATGTCCCCTGGCTGCGCAGACAGAAGGCCGGCCAACAGATCAAGACCGAGGTGGACTGGCACAGGTCCAAGGCGGGCACGCCCACCATGGGCGGCGTGATGTTCATTCTCGCGGCGACCTTTGTATGCCTTACCGTAGGATTTGACGGCATGCTGCACGGCCGCTTTGAACATATCTTTGTCCTGCTTTTCGCCTGCGTCTTCGGTCTGATCGGCTTTCTGGACGACTGGGAAAAGCTGAAGAAAAAAGAGAACATGGGCCTCAGCTCCCGCAGCAAGTTCCTCCTGCAGCTTGCGGCGGCGCTGGTCTTCATCCTGATCATGCGGCAGCTCGGCTTTGTGCGCCCGCAGCTCTATGTGCCCTTCTCCCAGCGCGTCGTCTATATGCCGGAATGGCTGTATCTCATTTTTGCGGCCTTCGTCATCGTCGGCACGGTCAACGCCGTCAATATTACCGATGGCATCGACGGCCTTGCCGCCGGAACGTCGCTGCCGGTGTTCCTGTTTTTTGTTGCGGTCACGCTCGCCTGGGGGCATCGCTTTCAGGAGCTCGGCATCTTCGCCTCGGCGATGGTGGGCGGCCTGTGCGGCTTTCTGATTTATAACTTCAATCCCGCCAAGTGCTTTATGGGCGATACGGGATCGCTCTTCCTCGGCGGGGCGATCGCGGCGCTGGCCTTTGCCTATGATATGCCGCTGATCCTGATCACGCTGGGCTTCGTGTTCATCGTGGAGACGCTCTCCGATATCATCCAGGTCGGGTACTTCAAGCTGACCAAAAAGCTGTACGGACAGGGCCGCCGCATTTTCAAAATGGCCCCCCTCCACCACCATCTGGAGATGGGCGGCTGGACAGGGAAAAAGTGGAAGGAAAAAGAGCTCTTTTGCCTGTTTACAGGAATATCTCTTGTCATGGCGATCATATCCTTTATAGGGGTGTATCAGAGATACCCTTACTGATCGACTGAGGCCGGGGAGGTGGGAATATGCGTTATGACGGCGCCCGCCTCGCCGGCCTTCCCAATACCCCGGCGGCGGTACGCAGACCGCGCTTTGACGGGCCGTTCTTTGTGCTGAGCATGCTGCTGCTCCTGATCGGCGTGGTGATGGTTCTCTCGGCGAGCTATCCGCGCGCCTGGTATGATCCCGGCCATGTGACCGGGGGAAACGCTGCCTATTATTTCGTGCGCCAGCTTGTGTTTGCCGTTCTCGGCGTCGGGGCGATGATGTTCGCGTCCTGTATTCCGATGCCCGTATACAGAAGGACGGCGTTTTCGTTTCTTCTGTTCACGCTCTTCCTGCTGGCGCTGGTGCCCCTCGTCGGCGTAAAAGCGAACGGCTCCCGGCGCTGGCTGGGCGTCGGGGGGCTGACGCTCCAGCCCTCGGAGCTTGCAAAGCTTGCGGTGATCCTGTCCTTCTCGGCGCTGATTTGCCGCTATCGGGGAAAAATGCGCAGCTTCCGGTACGGCATCCTGCCCTTCGCGGGAATCCTCGGCGCGATCATCGGCCTGCTGGTGCTGGAGCCGCATTTTTCCGCGTCCGTTATTATTCTTGCTGTCGGGGCCGTGATGCTCTTCCTGGGCGGCGTACGCATCATCTGGTTCGCGGGGGCCTTCGGCGCGGCGGCGACGGGCATCGCCGTTTTGCTGACGCTGTTTCCCTACGCTTCTTCCCGGCTCATAAGCTGGCGCGATCCCTTCTCCGACAGCTCGGATCAGGGCTATCAGATCGTCCAGTCCCTGTATACCATCGGCTCGGGCGGCCTGAGCGGTCTCGGCCTCGGCGGAAGCCGGCAGAAATTTCTCTATCTTCCGGAAGAACACAACGATTTCATCTTCTCCGTCGTGTGCGAGGAGCTGGGATTTATCGGCGCGGCGCTGATCCTGTGCCTGTTCGCGCTGCTGATCCTGCGGGGGTATTGGATCGCCTTCCACTGCCGGGACCGGTTCAGCTTCCTCGTTGTGGGCGGCGTGACCAGCCTGCTGGCCGTGCAGGTTTTCCTGAATGTCGCGGTGGTGACGAATCTGGTGCCCTGTACCGGCATTTCACTGCCCATGTTCAGCTACGGCGGCACGGCGCTGCTCATCCAGCTCTTTGAGCTTGGGATCGTCCTGAGCGCGTCAAGGGATATCCCGGTGCATTGAAATACTGCGCGCAGTCTGACACTTGTAAAAAGAGAGGAAACCAACATGAAATTCATCTTCACCTGCGGCGGTACCGCGGGACATATCAATCCCGCCCTCGCAGTGACGGGCAGACTCAGGGAACTCATGCCGGACAGCGAATTTCTCTTCATCGGCGTCAACGGCAAGATGGAGATGGATCTTGTGCCCCGCGCGGGCTACGAGATTCGCGGCCTCGATATGACCTACATCGTGCGCGGACACGATCTGCACGCGATCACCCGGAATCTTGAGACGATTCGCAATGTGATGCGCTCGACCCGCGAGGCGAAGAAGATCATCCGGGAGTTTGCACCCGACGCCGTGATCGGCACGGGCGGCTATATCTGCTACCCGGTGCTCACGGCGGCGCACGATCTGAAAATCCCGACCCTCGTGCATGAGAGCAACGCCGTCCCGGGTCTCACCACCAAGCTGCTGGCGGATCGGGTCGACCGCGTGATGGTAGGCTTTGAGGAGAGCCGGCAATACTATCGCCGCCCCGAGCGCGTAACAGTGACCGGCACACCCGTGCGCGGTGAGTTCGATCTCTTTACAAAACAAAAAGCGCGGGGAGAGCTGGGGCTTGCCGACGGCGAGAAGCTGGTGCTGTCGGTATGGGGCTCTCTCGGCGCGCAGCGCATGAATGAGATCATGGGTGAACTGATAGAGGAGCTCGACGGCAGGCAGGGCTTCCGCCTTGTCCACGCGGCGGGGAGCCTCTATTACCCGCGTCTGCTTGAGAAGCTAAAAGAGAAGGAGCTTGACCGGGCAAACGTGGAGATCCGCGAATACATCCACGATATGCCGCGGCTCATGGCGGCGGCGGATCTGATCCTCTGCCGCGCGGGCGCCTCCACGATCTCGGAGCTGAGCTATATGGGCAAGCCCGTGGTGATGGTGCCGTCGCCGAACGTCACCGACAACCACCAGGAGAAAAACGCCCGCGTCCTGGAGCGCGCCGGCGGGGCGGAGGTCCTGCTGGAGGGCGAGTTTGACGCGCACGCCCTTCTCAGCCGTGTACAGGCCCTCCTGCGCGATGAAGAAAAGCTTGCCGATATGGAACAGGCCATGCGCTCCCTCGCCGTCCGGGACGCCTGTGAGCGCATTACGGAAATTATCCTCGAATACTGCAAATAGAATGAACCCTCTCCGCCCCGGCGTGCGTGCCGGGGCACCTCCCCCCGGGGAGAGGATCTCCACACTTAACCAAAACCGCCCCTTCCGCATAGACTGGATTGATTCCAACATGCGGGGGGCTTTTTTATGGATCTATGGCACATCAGAGGCGGACGCAGGCTGAACGGCGTGTGCTGTGTGCAGGGCTCGAAAAACGCCTCGCTCCCGATTCTGGCGGCGTCCATCCTGAGCCCGTCGGAATCGGAGCTCCACAATGTACCCCGGCTGCGGGACATTGACGCCGCGCTGCGCATCCTGCGTCACCTGGGCTGTGAGGCGGAGCAGCGGGACAACGAGGTTACCATTGATACATACGGCGTCACGCGCAGCGCCATCCCGCACCAGCTGATGCTGGAAATGCGCTCGTCCGTGATCTTCATGGGGGCGCTGCTGGCCCGCTGCGGCGAGGCGCGTCTGAGCCCGCCGGGCGGCTGTCAGCTGGGAAAACGCCCCATCGACCTGCACCTCTCGGCGCTGCGGCAGCTTGGCGCGCAGATCGAAGAGAGCGGGGGAGAGATCCTGTGCCGCGCAAAGCACCTGAAGGGGACGGAAATTCAGCTGCCCTTTCCGAGCGTCGGCGCAACGGAAAATCTCATGCTGGCGGCGACGGCGGCGGAGGGAGTGACCGTCATCCGCGGCGCCGCCCGGGAACCGGAGATTGTCGCGCTGGGCGACTATCTGAAAACAATGGGCTGTGAAATCAGCGGCGCGGGAACGGATACCATCACAGTCGGAAATTCAAATTATGTAAACCACATTGAGCACCGCATCATTGCCGACCGCATCGTCGCCTCCACGATTGCCTGCGCAGTGGCTGCGGCGGGAGGGAATGTGGAGCTGCACGATGTGGAGCCTGCGCATTTTTCTACCGTTCTCCACTTCCTAAAACAGGCGGGCTGTGATATAATGTGCCAAAACCGCAGCGTCCGCCTCCGCTCCGACGGGAAACTGCGCGAGGCCGGCGAGATCTGTACCGAGCCTTATCCCGGCTTTCCGACGGATGCGCAGCCGGTTTTGATGGCGGCGCTTTTGAAGGCGAAGGGCCGCACGCTGATCCGTGAAACCATTTTTGAGAACCGCTTCCGCCAGGTGCCGGAGCTGCGGCGGCTGGGCGCGGATATTGAGCTTCGCGGTCAGTGTGCCGAAATCCGGGGCGTGGAAAGACTTCACGGCACGGTGCTCAACGCGACCGATCTGCGCGGCGGCGCGGCGATGCTGGTGGCCGGTCTCGCGGCCGAGGGGCAGACGACAGTCCGTGACAACGGCCACATCCGTCGGGGCTATGAGTGCTTTGACGCGCGTATGCGCGCGCTGGGGGCGGATATCTGTCTCGACTGAGACTGGAGATTGATCCGAAAGGGAAACGATATGGCGAAACAAAAGAATTGGAGAAGACCCCGCGGCGGGGAGGATGACGAGGGTTTCAGCCTGCGTGAGCTCAGCGCCAGCCTGAGCGGGCCGGTCATGTTTTTCCTCGTGATCGTGGCGGTCATCTTTGTGATGAGCGTTTTCTTCCGCGTCTCCGATATTCAGGTCAGGGGCAACAGCCATTACACGGATGAGGAGATCATCCGCGCCATTGACATTGAGGAGGGCGACAATCTGTTTTTCTTTGACAGGTTTGCCGCCCTGAGCCGTGTTTTCGCAAAGCTTCCGTATATCGACGAGGTGTCGGTGGAGCGAAGCCTGCCGAACCGCGTCATTATCACCGTCTCGGAGAGCCGGGCGCTGGCCTACATCGTCCTGGGCGAGGAGAAGTGGACCATTGACCACAGCTGCAAGGTGCTGGGCAAGGCCAACGATGACGAGCTGGAGGGTCTGATCCCCATCGTGGGCATCTCTCCGGGCACCCTCATGATCGGTGAGCCGCTGGAAACCGTCGATAAAAACGAGGAGATCGTCGCCTATATCGCGGACGTTCTCGATCAGCTGGAGGCGCGCGGCCTCTATACCCAGGTCGGGCGCGTGGATTTCTCCGACCCGAACCAGGTCGAATTTACGCTCGGCGATAAATATGTCGTTCGCCTCGGCGACTCCTCCAACGTGGAATATAAATTCGGCATGCTGATTTCCGTTCTTTCGCAATTATTGGAGGGCGATGTGGGAATAATCAATATAAGCGACGGAAACACGGCGCATTTCAGTCCTACCTGATGCTGTCAGTCAGACAAAGCGTCCAAAAACGGCCGACGGCATGAGCATAAATTACAATCTATTTACAAGAGTTTTCGGAAAATTAAAAATTACACTTGACTCTTGTGCTGAAATGTAATAAAATACCGACTGTAGACAATGTGCAAAGAATTTGTAATTTATGCGTTAACAATAGATGGGAGGCAGTTTTATGGATTTTAAAGCCGAAGTACCGGAAAATGTTGTCAATATAAAGGTGATCGGTATCGGCGGGGCAGGCAACAATGTTGTCAACCGCATGGTCAAGGCCGGTACGCAGGGCGTTGAGTTCATCGCCATCAACACGGACAAGCAGGCTCTCTCCGTCTCCAATGCGGATCAGAAGCTGCAGATCGGCGAGAAAATGACAAAAGGGCAGGGCGCGGGCTCCGATCCCGAGATCGGCAAGCGCTCCGCTGAGGAGAGCCGCAACAACATCGCCAAGGTGCTCGAAAACGCCGATATGGCCTTCATCACCTGCGGCATGGGCGGCGGCACCGGTACGGGCGCGGCCCCCATTGTGGCCGAAATCGCGCGCGACGCGGGCCTTTTGACCGTCGGCGTCGTGACCAAACCCTTCAAGTTTGAGGGCAAGCGCCGGATGGATCAGGCAAACGCCGGCATCAAGGAGCTGCTCGGCCGTGTCGACTCTCTGCTCATTATCCCCAACGACAGACTGAAATTCGCCACCGACCAGAAGGTGACCCTCGCGAACGCCTTTGAGATCGCGGACGACGTGCTGCTCCAGGCCGTCACCAGCATCTCCGACCTTATCAAGAACACCGGCTTCATCAACCTCGACTTTGCCGACGTTACCTGCATCATGAAGAATGCGGGCTTTGCCCACATGGGCGTGGGCCGCGCAGCGGGCAAGGGCAAGGCAGAGGAGGCCGCCCGCATGGCCGTCGCCAGCCCCCTGATGGAGACCTCCATCAACGGCGCGCGCGGCGTGCTCATCAACATTACCGGCTCGGCCGACATGGATCTCGAGGACGTGGAGACCGCCGCAAGTCTCGTGCAGGAGGCCGCGCATCCCGAGGCCAATATCATTTTCGGCGCGACCTTCGACGATACGCTGGAGGATGAGATCCGCGTGACCGTCATCGCCACCGGCTTTGAGGACGCCACCCTGAACGACGAGGCCATCCCCGTCGCCCAGCCCGCCGCGGCCGCCGCGAATACGCAGGCATTCACCCCGGTTCGCCCCGCCGCCAATCGGGAGAGACCCCAGGGCCTCTTCACCGGCGCCGCCGAGAAGGCAGCCGCCGCCCAGCCCGCGGCCGCTTCCGCAGCTCCGACAGCTCCGGCAGCCCAGCCCGCCGCCGGTGCGAAGCCCGCGAACGGCGAGGAAGATCCCTTCGACAGTATTTTCAAGATCTTCAATACCAGCAAGTAATCGGCAAGCAGATTACGGATATATAGAGATATTGACCGCCCTCCGGATTCCGGGGGGCGGTCTGACTGTATACAAAATCGCTTGCCTCTCCCTCCGGGGGAGGTGCCCCAGTGCGCAAACCGGGGCGGAGAGGGCAAAACAGGAACGCGGGATTCCAAACAATCGTGGGCGAATACGAACACAAAACTGTGCGTATTCGCCCGTTTTTGCCATAATACCACCTTTCATGCTGCCGGGACGTCAGGGACGCCGTCTGCTGTTATAACTTGAACTCTGGAATAATATGGATTTGACATTCTGGAAACCCTGCGGTTTTGTGAGGGGATTTCGCTTGCAAAAGGCCATGAGATCATATATAGTTTATCTGCATGATAATCGCGGTACAATATTTTGAAATTATGTAAACTGCTGGAAGGAGCATGACAGCCATGCGGAACAGAAACACGCTCCTCAGAGCAGGCACAGAAAGAAAGGAGTTCAAAAAATGAAAAGGGAATTCAAGGATCTGCTCATTCTCAAGCCTTACGATTGCCTGAACAGCGAGATCACGGGAGACTACGACAAGACCCATGCCGTCAAGTGCGTGAACGGCACCTTCGTCGGAACCGAGGAGAACGGGGTCGCGTCATGGCTGGGCATCCCCTACGCGAAGCCGCCCGTGGGCGAGCGCCGCTTCAAGGCGCCGGAGTACGTGGACGCGTGCGACCGGGTCTTTGAGGCCAGGTACTATGGAAAAGGTGCTTACGGCTCACTCGGCTATGATGACTGCATGCAGCAGCAGATGTCTGAGGACTGCCTCTATCTGAACATCTGGGTCAACACCGACGACAAGACCGAGAAAAAGCCGGTGATGGTCTGGATCCACGGCGGGGCCTACGTCGTCGGCTCGGGCTCAGAGATTTCCTACAGCGGAGCCAATCTCGTCCAGAAGCAAAGCGACATCATCATGGTGAACATCAACTACCGCCTGAACATGTACGGCTTCATGGACTTCTCCTCGGTGCCCGGCGGCGAAAAATTCGGTACGGCACCCTGCAACGGCCTGCTCGACCAGGCGATGGCGCTCAGGTGGGTGCACGAGAACATCGCCGCTTTCGGCGGCGACCCCGACAACGTGACCATCTTCGGGCAAAGCGCCGGCGGCGGCTCGGTCTCCATCCTGCCGGTCATGAAGGAAGCGAACCAGTATTTCCAGAAGGTCATCGCCCAGAGCGGCTCGACCACCCTGGCCTTCCCGGTCGGCTGCGAAGCCGCGCAGGGCAAGACGAAGGCACTGCTTGAGTACACCGGCTGCAAGACCATGGACGACATCATGGCGCTGTCTGAAGAGGCGCTCCAGAAGGCGTATGTCGAAGCGGTCGGCAAGTTCACGTCCTGCCCCTATTACGGAACGGAGGTGCTCCCCGAGGCGCCCATCGAGCTGTATAAAAAAGGCTATGCAAAGCACATATCCATCATGGCCGGCAGCACGGCCGACGAGGCCAGGCTGTTCATGGGTCAGGGCCCGATGCTGAGCATGGAAGAGCAAAAGAAATTCGCCCAGCGCGCTGTGGGCGACGCAGTCCCCTGCCTGAAGGAAGAGGACAGGAAGTATTACGACGAATTTAACCGGGTCTGCAGGTTCCAGGAGCCGGGACTTGTCGAGACGGAGTTCATGAACGAGCTCATGTTCAGGGTTCCCATGCTTAATCAGCTCGATGTGCAGAGTGCGTTCAGCAAGACGTTCTGCTACTACTGGTCGTATCCAAGCAGCAATCCGGATATGGGCGCACCGCATTCCGTGGAAATCATATTCGTGTTCAACGATCGCGGCGCCGGGACGCGCAGCGCCTTCAACGGCACGAACATCGCCGATGAGATCTTCACGGCCGTTCAGCAGACGTGGACCAATTTCGCACGCTGCGGCAACCCGTCGACAGACCAGATCGACTGGAAGGCGTACTCGGCCGACGACCAGAACGTCATGGTCATCGCAGGACCTGGTGACCTGCATATCGAACAGGGCCTGCTGGCCGACCAGTACAA
>ONVI01000006.1 GCA_900321275.1 uncultured Eubacteriales bacterium
GCTGAGGATGTGCCCTACGGTCAGCGCAACACCTGTGTTGCTTATGAGCCCAACGGCTGCTGGAACACGATCTTTGACGCCAACTACCACGATCAGGTGGTCGGCTGGGGTGGTGATCCGGATCGCTCCACCGTCGGCAACGCAAGCCCCGAGCAGATCAAAAAGTTCATCGACAACGGCAACGTCGTCGTAGCGGATACGCTGGAGGAGCTGTGCGAAAAGATGAGTCTGCCCGTTGAGACCACCGTCGCTACCGTCAAGCGCTACAACGAGCTGTGCGAAGCCGGCTTTGATGAAGATTTCGGCAAGCCCGCCAAGTACATGAAGCCGGTGGACACCGCGCCCTTCTATGGTACGAAGCGCTATTTCCAGGTCTCCGCGCTGCTCGGCGGTCTGGTCACGGACGCAAACGGTCAGGTGAAGGCAGCCGACGGTACCCTAATTGATGGTCTGTTTGCTGCCGGAAACTGCTCTGGCCCCTTCTACGGCGGTATCGACTACAGTCTGTTCACCATGGGCATGTCTCTGGGCCGCTGTGTCACCGGCGGTTATGTGACCGGCGAGTACGTGGCAAAGCTGTGATTTTCATATCCGCTGTGGCGGAAACGCATTAAACTGTCAAAAGCGCACGGAAATGAACAGCAATTTCTTTCCGTGCGCTTTTCAAGATTTCATAAGGACTCAAATGACGAAAGGAGCAAAACATGGGAAATATCACACGAAGAGATTTTTTGAAGGGCGGCATTGCCGGAGCCGCGACGCTTGCAGCTTCCGGGCTTCTGAATGCGATCTCTGCGAAGGAGAGTGTCGCCTTTGCCGATGAGGCAAAGGATACCGCCAAGGCACCGGTGCCGGCATGGACGGAGCTGAACCCGCAGGACGAAAGCTACGACACTTATACGACGGACTATTCTGCCATCTTTACCCCGATCAAGGTTGGCCCCATGACCCTGCGCAACCGCATCGTGAAGTCCTCCGCTGGGTCCGACACATTGCCGCGCGACGCCAAAGAGATGAGTCAGAATGCTATTGATTATTACGGACGCATCGCCGACGGTGGAACCGCGCTGGTGCTGCTTGAGTCCGGCACCGTCAACCCCTTCGGCATGAACCCGAGCAAGCCGATCGCGCCGGAAATGGAGGAGCAGGGCATCGTTGAGGTCAGGAAGATCGCCGACCGCGTCCATGCCGGCGGCGCTTACATCGGTGTGCAGTTCGGCATCGGTTCTCCTGTCGGGGAGAACAACCCCGTCGACGATTCCATTGAAGACATCGAGAATATGATCAAAGCCTACGGCGACCGGGCGCTCCGTCTCAAAAAGGCCGGGTTTGACTGCGTGGAGCTCAAGGGCGCTACCAATGATCTGCTCAATGCCTATTGCAGCCGCCGCGGCAACAAGCGTGAAGATGAGTATGGCGCGCAGAACGAGGAAAACCGTATGCGCTATTTCGTGGGCATGGTCAAATCCGTTCGTGAAGCCTGCGGTGACGATTTCGGCATCCTGGTGCTCATGAACGCCGTGGAGGAAAATGATAAGGAACTCGGCAACAACGACGGCGATATCCTGATCGAAGAAGCACAGAACATGGCAAAGGCACTGGTGGAAGCCGGGGCCGATCTGATCCAGGTGCGCGTCGGCACCATCGGTATGGAGCCGAACTGCTGGGCAACCGACACCAATTTCTGTGCCTACCACGCCAACGGCACTACCGGCTATGGCACGCAGTTTGATTTCACCAAGCATTTCCAGGGTCTGTACGACGGTGCTCATTCCGGCGCAGGCGCCTTTATTCCCATGGCCAGAGAGATCAAGAAGGTAGTGGATATTCCGGTCGGCTGCGCAAGCTACATGGACCCGCGCACCGCGCCGGATATGATGAACAACGCCATTGCAAACGGAGATCTGGATCTTCTGTTCATGAACCGCCCCCTGACGGTCGATCCCGAGCTGCCCAACAAGCTCAAGGAAGGACGCCGCGATGAGGTTGCCCCCTGCACACGTTGCTTCCACTGCCACAACAAAGCTCCGGCCGCACTCAAGAGCGATAACGAGAAGTGCCGTGTCAACGCAACCACCCAGTACGCCTATGTGGAGGGCGGCTTTGTCGAGGGCTACGACCTGACCCCGGCTGCCAATCCGAAAAAGGTCATGGTCATCGGCGGCGGCCCCGCCGGTATGGAGGCCGCCCGCATCGCGGCAGAGCGCGGCCATAAGGTGACGCTCTACGAAAAGAACGGTTATATGGGCGGCATGCTGCTCTTTGCCAACGCCATCAAGGGCCCGCATGAAAGACTGGAAGATCTCAGAAAATATCTCATCCGCCAGCAGGAACTCAAGGGCGTTGAGGTCGTCACCGGCACTACGGTGGATCTGGACTTCATCAAGGAGCAGAATCCCGATGCCGTGATCGTCGCGGTCGGCGGCAAGCGGGAGAGCCGTTTTGACGGCGCAAATGTCATCGGCATGGATAGCTTTATGGGTGCAAAGCTCGGGGACAACATTGTCATTCTCGGTGCTGCCCTGCAGGCGACCGACCTCGCCCAGTATCTGATCGCCCAAGGCAAGAACGTCCAGCTCGTGCAGGAAAAGGGCGCGGAGTTCGTCGCGGATGGTCAATCCCCCTGGGTAAAGACCTATGTGCGTGCCCACCTTTATGCGCACGGCGTGAAGGTTTGGAATAATGCCACGGTTGATAGTGTCACCGACGATTCCGTCACGATCACGCTCAATGCCTCCGGTTTAAAGCATGTGATCCCCTGCGATACTGTGATCGAGTGCTGGGATATGGTTCCCAACATGGAACTGTTTGACGAGATCAAAGCCGCTGGATTCGAGGTCTATGCAGCCGGCTGCGATGAGCCGAAGACAATTCAGTCCGCTATCCACAGCGGCTATGCTGTTTCCAGATATCTGGATTAAATTCTGAACTAGTCTCCGATTTTGAACATAATTATCAAAGTCGGAGATTGCTTATTCGTAACATAGACTGCTGACCCATGAGATGTTCTGGGAGGAGAATCGTTATGTGTCAGGTATTGGTAGATTGGACTTGTCAAGAAAAGTGCAGTCGGGAAACACCCCGCAAAATTACGGGTGCATGGAAGCGGAATATCAGCCGTTGAGAGTGAAAGAGGGGCAATCAGCGGCAGAGGTGGGAACGGTCTTCTCACCGGCTATGATGGCCTTCTTGGCAGCCTCGACCTTCTCAAGGGTCTCAGCAGAGACAACGTCGGTGGTGGGGGCGAAGGTCACACCGTCGTTGGCGAGGTCATAGAGGTGAACGCCGCCGGCGAACGTGCCGTCCTTGACAGCCTTGGAGATATCCTGGCAGGCGACGTCAACGCCCTTCATAGCGGAGGTGATGATGCACTCAAGGCCGAGCTCGACACGCTGATCCTTGTCAACGCCGATGCCGTAGATGCCGGCCTCGTCGCAGGCATTCATAACGCCGTTGCCGGTGCCGCCGGCAGCATGGTAGATAATGTCAGCGCCCTTGGTGATCATGTCCTTGGCAGCAGTGTTGCCGCCGGCAATGTCGCCGAAGTTGTTGGCGTTGTACTGGAGGACGGTGGCCTCGGGGCAAGCCTCGAGCACACCGGTGATGTAGCCGACGCCGAAGAGGTTCATGTTATCGGAGACCATGCCCTGGACGTAGCCGACGGTTTTGCTCTGGGTCGTGTAGCCGGCAATCAGGCCGACGAGGTAGGAGCACTGCTCCTGCGCGAACATCAGGCAGGCAACATTCTCAAGATCAGCGCAGGAAGAGTCATCAACGATGGCAAACTTCTGGTCGGGATTGTCCATGGCCGCCTCGCGGGTGGTGTCAGCCAGCATGAAGCCGACAGAGATGATGAGATCGTACTCTTCATCAATGAAGGTGTTGATGTTCGTCAGGTAGTCCGCGTCGGTCTTGGACTCAAGGTAATTGACCTCAAAGGCGTCGGGATCCAGGGCCCGCAGGCCTTCCCATGCGAGCTGGTTGAAGGACTTGTCGTTGACGCCGCCGACGTCGGTGACCATGCCGACCTTGATCTTGGCGTCAGCCGCGGAAGCGGTGGCGCACATAGCGAACATCATGCACAGAACGAGAGCCATTGCGAGAATCTTTTTCATGTTCTTCACTCCATAAATAGATTTTTGAATGGATACAATGCGTGGGGTTCTTCATACAACAATTATAGCTTGTCGTGCCGGGAAAAACAAGGACGAGTTTTGGGGCAAAAATCGGCAAATAAACCATGGAGAGTGTTCAAAATGTCAACGGCCGGGGGCGGGGTCACTTCTCTACGCTAATGGACTTGTCAAGAAAAGTGCAGGTGACATACACACTGTGGGCAGCAGCAACGATGACCCTTTGTACTCCCGTGTTTTCTGTGGGACTTGTGGAGGTAAGCTTGTCCGAAAAAATTGGAAGGGAAATCGGCAGCCCTTCTGGAAGTGCGAGAATGCGGAAAAGAAAAAGGGGCATACCTGTAAGGCAGAGAACGTGAAGAAGGCCGACCTGAAACAGGCCATCGTTATCGCGTGGAACAGTCTGATGGAGAAGAGAAGCGAGAAGGTGGCTGAATGGCAGCGGCAGGCAGTAGCGGGAAATGCGCTGGAGCGGTACCGGGCGCGGTTGATGCTGGCAGTCACGGAGGACGGACCTTTGGAAACCGAGGTGCCGGAACTGACACGAATGTTTTTGGAGGAGATTGTGGTACACACACCAACCGAGATGACGGTGGGGTTCCTGAATGAGAGCAGAGTTAAAGTACGCCTTTGACGGGGAGCTTTCGGGCTCCCCATTTTCTTTCTCTTGATATGACGCAAAAAAGTAGTTATAATGGCATCAAAGGAACTGACTCACGGAGGAGGCGTTTCAGATGGGAACTTATTTGAATCCTGGGAAAGCGGCTTATCAGATGGCTGTTAATTCTGAAATCTTTATCGATAAGACGGAGATGATACAGTATATAAACAGCGTTGTGAATACGCAACAACGTTTTGTCAGTGTCTCCCGCCCGCGCAGATTCGGCAAAACAATGGCGGCGGATATGATCTGCGCCTACTACGACAGAGAAGCTGACAGCCGCGGGCTGTTTGAAAAAAAGAAAATTAGCTCAAACTGCAGGCTGGGACGAGTTTCTCGGGAAATTTGATGTAATCCATCTTGTGAGAGATTTTTTAAGAGTCGAATCACGGTAAATGAAGCGCTCACCAATATGCAAAAGATAGTCATCAGAGACTTTAAGAGGGCATATCCGGATGTTGAGCTCATGAGCGATACCGACCTGATCCAGACGATTGACGATGTTTATACAGCGAAAGACAGACAGGCAGTTATCGTCATAGATGAATGGGACGCGGTATTCAGGGAGCGTCCTGACGATAAAGACGGGCAAACGGAGTACTTGGATTATCTGCGTGACCTGTTGAAGGATAACAGGCATGTTGCCCTGGCCTATATGACCGGAATCCTGCCGATCAAAAAATACGGGCAGCACTCTGCGCTGAATATGTTCACAGAATACTCCATGATGGCTCCGCGCCAGCTCGCGCCGTATACAGGGTTTACGGAAGAGGAGGTAAAAGCACTCTCCAAAAAATACGATATGGACTTTGGCGATATTTCAAACTGGTATGACGGTTATCTTGTAAGTGATTGCATCCCGCCCGAAAAGCGCGAGGAATACCGCGAAGGAAAATACGATGGCCACAGGTTTTCCATCTACAGCCCGCTCTCGGTCGTAGAGTCCATGACAACCGGCGTCATCAAAGACTACTGGAATAAAACCGAGACCTATGAAGCCCTGGCGGAATATATCCGTAAGGATTATGACGGCTTGAAGGACGCGGTTGCGCTGCTTATGGACGGCGGGAGACTGCCCATTGACACATCGACCTATCAAAACGACATGACCACCTTCAGCGGGCGGGACGACGTGCTTTCGCTCCTGATCCATCTCGGCTACCTTGGCTACGATGATGAGCGCGGCAAGGTATTCATCCCCAACCGTGAAATTCTGGACGAATTCAAGACATCCACGAAGGGGAGAGAATGGGTCAGCACCTTCAAAGCCTTTGAGACCTCCTTGGAACTTTTGGAGGCCACATGGAACGGTGACGAGGAAAAGGTGGCGGAACTGGTGGAGGATGCGCATAATCACGCCGGAAACATGACGTATAATGATGAGGCGGCCTTGAGCTATGGCATCCAACTGGCCTATTATGCTGCCAGAAAATATTACACAACAATTTTGGAGCTGGACACCGGCAAGGGCTATGCGGACATGGTCTATCTGCCAGCACCGCAGTATGCGGAGAAGCCTGCGCTGCTGATCGAGCTGAAATATGGACACAGCGCAGAGCTTGCCATGGATCAGATTCGGCGGCAGAAATATCTTGACAGGCTCGAGCACTATAAGGGCAATATCCTGGTAGTCGGCATCAATTATGACCGTGAGCTGCCTGCTGACCCCCCGGAATACAAGCACCATAGCTGCAGGATTGAGAGATGCTGATAGAGATAAAAAAAGTATGAACCTTTGGAATATATTATTATTGTACTGATATGCTCGTGATGGCAAACAAGATGGATGAATACGGAAATCTTAATCATTCCGCTGATCAACCGGAGTTCAATCATCGTAGGATTGAGAGATGTTAAGCATGGATGACAGAAAAAAACTCCCCGACATTTATGAAAAACGCTATAAGAGTGAAAACCTGAAAAGGGCGATTGCTGACGATGGGATGTGGTACCTGATCCCGTGTGTCAGCGGCAGTATGGACAGTCTACAGGGCATCCATCGGATCAAGGAGAACGATCTGCTTTTCACATTCATAGACCAGTACTTTCCTGATGCGCCTTTTGCTTTTGAACCATACATGGTGGACGGCAGATTTGTTTTCCTCCCGGATAATGTAGAACACCAGGGCATGGGCGTGAGTGTTTCAAAGGACCTGCCAGGTTACTTGGAAATCTGCCAGTTTTGGTATCCGGCTGAGTTCACGCAGAAGAAGCTCATGATCGATCAGCTCTATGTTCCTGTTTTCAGCATCCCTCCCTGCAAGGAGTTGGCCGATATGGTCAGAGATATATACATTCCGGAAAAAGAACCACGACAGCACTACTGCACTTTCCCTATCTATTTGGGCACCGTTGTTACGCTGCAAGGCGATTTTCTGGACAAGATGGATCAATCAGCGAACACGATTCGCAGGGCAACGAAAGGAAAGTCACCACACATACAAAAAACAGGGCAAGACACGATCATGCACATGCGGGATATGATTTCGCCACCAAAGATGCCGCCAATCCATTTTAATGCTCCCCAATGATGGGATAAGGGATATTTCTCAGTAGTCTCAGTCAACTATGACCGGGAGCTGCCAACTGATTATCTGGTATTAATATTTTCTTGATTGGTATTGCTTTCTTGGCTGATAACGGAGTGTGGAGCATCGTGATTATCAACACAGGACAGAGAACTGACATCCCGGCCTTCTATGCGGAGTGGTTTGCAAACAGACTGAAGGAAGGCTTCGTCTGTGTCCGAAATCCCTATAATCCGAGTCAGGTAAGCCGCTATCGCCTTGACCCTTCCGTCGTGGATGTGATAGGCTTCTGCACAAAGAATCCCGCGCCAATGTTCCCGTATATGGATTTGCTCAGAGAATATGGTCAGTACTGGTTTGTTACGATCACCCCGTATGGACGGGACATTGAACCGAATGTGCCTGACAAACACGGACTGCTTGAAGATTTCAAAAAGCTTTCTGAACTTATCGGTGTGGACGGCATTGGCTGGCGTTACGATCCGATTTTTCTTTCTCAGCGGTATACAATAGATTACCATCTCCGCGCCTTTGAGACAATTTCGTCGGCACTGGAAGGCTATACGAAAACGGTAGTCATCAGTTTTATTGACCTTTATCCAAAAGTGAGGAGAAACTTCCCTGAAGCACGGGAAGTGAATACAAAGGAACAGCTGATTCTTGGGAAGGCCATGATTGAGATCGCTTCTTCCCGTGGTATGATTGTTAAGCCCTGTGCAGAAGGCAATGAACTGGCGAGCTATGGAGCTGAGTGTGGCGGCTGTATGCGGATCAGCGACTATGAGAAGGCTGTCGGCAGGCGGCTGAACGCACCGAAAAGGAAAGGATCGAGAGCGGAATGTGCGTGTTACATTGCCTGCGACATCGGAGCATACAATACCTGCAAGCATCTGTGTAAATATTGTTATGCAAACGCAGAGCCAGCAGAAGTGTTGGCACAGAGTCGGCGGCATGACCCCAAATCACCGTTTTTGATCGGAGGTTATATGGCTGGAGATCAGATCCATGAGGTTCCGCAACGATCATGGATAAACGAGCAGATAAGTCTGATTTAAGAGAAACCGAAAAAGGAAGCCTCCTGGTGGTCTTCAACAACTATGATAATCGTCTGAAATTCAAGCATCACAGATGCATGATAGAGAAATAGTAATAAAATCAATCAATACAGAAAGGAAAAAAGACAAGTGGGAATTACATCTAAGCAGAACCAGGAAGCCGCGGCGCAGATGAGGGCACTGTACGGCGAAAACCATCGCATCACCGACGGGAATTACGACCAATCTCTCGCGGTCAAATGTATAAACGGCACCTTCGTCGGCCAGAAAAAGGGGGACGTCATCGCGTTCCGGGGCATTCCCTTCGTTGGCCGTCAGCCAGTCGGGGAATACCGCTGGAAGGCCCCGGTGCCCGCCGTCCCGGACGACGGCGTTTACGAGGCGTACTACTTTGGGACAGTCCCCTGCCAGAACGGGGACCGCACGCAAATCGGTTCCCTTTACCCATCGAGCGAGGAATGCCTGTATCTGAACGTATGGAAGAGGGCGGACACGGGCGCGGAAAAGAAGCCGGTCATCGTCTGGATTCACGGCGGCGCTTTTGAAATCGGCTCGACAGCCGAGCCGCGGGAGGAGGGCATCGCGTATATCCAGGAGAATCCGGATATCGTCTTCGCCTCCCTGGAGTACCGGCTGGGCGTTTTCGGCTTCCTCCGTCTGTCCCACCTGCCGGACGGGAAGGATTATCCGGATGCGCAGAACCTGGGCATACTGGATCAGATGCAGGCCCTCAAGTGGATTCATGAGAACATCGCCTTTTTCGGCGGCGATCCCGATAACGTGACGATCATCGGAGAATCCGCCGGCGCGGCCAGCGTGACTCTGCTTCCGCTGATTGAAGGCTCCCACAGGTATTTTCATCGCGTCATCGCCCAGAGCGGCAGCCCCCTCTTTACGCGCTCGACGGAAGAGGCCATCGCGTGCACGAATGAGCTGATGGAGCTTCTCGGCTGCAAAACCGTGGCCGAGCTCCAAAAGCTGGATGCTGCGGCGCTTTTGAAGGCGTCCCCCGCGCTCGCGTATCGCATATGGGCGGAACGGGACGGAAAGCTCCTGCCATCCGCCCCCTTTGCCGCGTATGCCAATGGTGCGGCGAAAGACATTCCTCTCCTTATGGGCTGCAACAAGGATGAAAGCGGTTTTCTGGCATTCAGCATGGGCGTGGAAGGCTGCACCGCCTTTGCCGCCGACTTCAAGGCGCAGACGCTGCAGGCGCTGCCGGAGGAAAACAAAACGCTTGTGGAGAGCTTCTGCGAAAACGCAAAGGACGTTGGCCCCGAATACCCCCGTGAGCTGCGTTTGCTCGACCAGGCCGTATTCATCGCGCCGTTGTTCCGGCTGTCGGAGAATCAGACCATGGGCGGCGGCAAAGCCTACGCCTATTTCTTCACCCCGGAATCCTCCGTCCCGCTGATGCGCTGCGCGCATACCAGCGAAATTTCCACCGTATTCAACCATCCGGAGGAAACGTTCATGACGGGCAGACAGTTTGACGAGACCTTCTCCAAAACCCTGCGCCGGATGTGGATTCAGTTTGCCAAGACCGGCAATCCCTCCCTCACGGCGGAGCAGTCCCCCGACGGCAAGGCGCACGAGTGGCCCCTCTACGCCCCGGAGAACAAGCAGGTCATGGTTTTCGATGAATTCAATATCCATCCCGAGAAGCAAGCCGAGAGACAGTTCGTGGATTGGGACAGGATCTACTGTCTAGCCATATATTACTGCATCTGAACGCAAAGCGCCTCATGTTTCATAAGGGTCGCTCAAGTCAGGACCACCACTTCAAGTGGTGGTCCTGACTCACAACGCGGCTCCGTGTCCGGGGCCGCGTTGTTACATTCTTATGACTCAGCAGTTGCGGAGAAGCCTTATTCCTGCTACAATAGAATTGAAAAATCCGGACAGGAGGAAGCGATATTTTTCTCATTGTCGCGCTGCTCGTCGCATTTTTGCTCATGAAGCAGCTACAGCATCCAACATACCTAAACGATAAGGCGGCAGAAATGGCCACAGAAGCGGCGGAGGCCGCTGTAGATGCGATCAACGAGGTAGCGGAGAACAGCGGTTTAACCGAAAAGCTGGAAAGTATCCTTTCGCAGATCGGAGGCGCGGGATGAATCCTCACGCATCAAATCCCCTGATGTTTATTCTGGAGGCTGATCCCGATCGCTATATCAAGACGCCCGCCGCCGCGGTCGTCGCGGTGCTAAAAGCCGTGGAGGGCGTCGTCGCGTTTATGTGGTGCTTCCGCATGTTTGACTGTCTCCGCGGGATTGTCCTCGGCCGTCAGGCGATGGCGCCGATCGACGTTTTCCGCGCGCTGCTGCCCGGTGACCTGACGCGTCTCGTCCTGCCTGCGGCTGCGCCGTCTGGCGGTACGCTTGTCGCGGTGCTCGGCGGCGCGGCGGCCCTGTGCGTCCTGGCAGAGCTCGTCTGCACGACGGTGGAGGCGGTCGCCGCCGTCCTTCTGCGCTTTTTCGATAACGGGGCGGCACTGTTCAAGGCCACGCGCAAATGGATTCTCACCGCCTGCTTTGTGCTGACGCTCTGCATGATCCTCTCCTGCGTGCCGCTGCTGATGGATTTTGTCCGCGGCGGCTTCCGCGTGGACGCGTCACTGCAGCCGCTGATCGTCTGTCTGCTGGCCTCGCTGCTGCTGATCCTGCGCGTCTGCTATCATCGCGCCGCCGCAGTCGTGATCACGGCGGTGGAGTATGAGCTCCGGCTCGGCTTCAAGGAGACCGGGATGGAGCGGGTCAGGCTGGGCTGGTTCGCCTTTCTGCAAGGGCTCCTGCTGCTTGCGGCTGCGGCCGCCCTGTTCGTGTACGCGGGCGCAGAAGTGCGCTATGCCGCCGCATTCGTCCTGCCGGCGGTCAAATTCTTCGCGGTCTGGAAGGCCTGGCGGGTCTTCCGTAAATGCCATCGCTGACTTGATGTTAAAATACTTGATTGACAGGTATATATCCGCTATAATAGACGCCGTTGAAAGGTTCCGCGCAAAATACAGAGACGGAGGCGCATCGAATGAAATCACTCAGGGAAATGGACAACCGCGAGCTGTTCTGCGTTCTGACCGGGGACGGCGATATTATTCAGCAGACTATGCTCCGGAATATCATCACGGAATACAAGGCCAAATACCCCGATAAGGTCGGGCAGTTCGGGGAGATGGATCTCGCCGCGATCGTGGCGGAGATGTCCGCCGAAGCCTGAAAACGGGAGAAAAGCGCACGACAGCTTCGCGTTTTATGCGATGCGGCCGTGCGCTTTTGCTATACTTTCATTGTCCGGGACCCTTGCTGATAGGAATTGACTTTTATTCTTTTTTCCTGCATAATAGGAGCAGATTGGGGTGTATGACGATGCGGTCAATCCGTGGAAAATTCCTTCATTTGAATCTGAGCAGTATACTGCTGTGCGTCGCGCTGATCGGCGGGCTCGGCCTGTGGAGCGTCTCCGTGATCCAGCGCGACAGTTCAAAGGAGATCCTGAATCTGACCTGCCGCCTCGAGGGGATGCAGCTCAACGAGACCCTCGACAGCATCAAGGAATCGGTGGATCTCTTCTGCGCGATGACCGCCAATCAGCTCCCGTCTCTCGAATCGCTGAAGGATCTGAAATTTGTAAACGGCTTCGTAAGAGACGCGGAGAAAAACATGACCGAGATCGCGCGGATCACGCACGGCGTCTGCTGTTATTACTTCCGCATCGCGCCGGAAATGACCGAACACTCCCAGGGCTTTCTGTATGGGAAGCGCCATCTCACAGGCCGCATGATGAAAGAGCCGCTGACCAATCTCGCCCTGTATGACCCCTCGGATACCGAACATGTCGGCTGGTACTATGAGCCGCAGGCAGCCGGCAGATCGCTCTGGATGAAGCCCTACTACAACCGGAATCTCGGTATTTATATGGTCTCTTACGTGGTGCCCTTGTACCGGGAAGGCGTCTTCTGGGGCGTCGCAGGCATGGATATCGACTTTGACGTGGTGATCGAGCATGTGCGCTCCATCCGTCCATACAAAAACAGCTATGCCTTTTTGTGCGACGACCGGGGCATGATCCTCTACCACCAGGAGCTTGAGCCCGGGACGAACCTGGTCGACTACAGTCCGGAGCTTGCGCCGCTGGTCGACGCGTTTGGCTGGGAGACCGCTGCCGAGGATCATCCTGTCTTCCAGTACCACTACAAGGGCGTGGGCAAAACCATGACCTTTTTCCGTCTGAACAACAACATGGAACTGCTGTTATGCGCGTTCAACAGTGAAATCAAGGCTCCCATGGTGGCGCTGTTCCGCCTGATCGTCATGGTGGCGCTGCTGCTCTGTGCGGCAGCCGTTGTGATGATTATTCCGATCACCAACCGCATTACGCGCCCTCTGGAGCTGCTCACGCAGGCAGCAAAAAAGATCGCCCTCGGCGATCTGAATGTGGAACTCCCCCGCCCCGGCAACGACGAGGTCGGCATCCTCAGCCGTTCCTTCGAGGTCACGGTCAGCAGTCTGCGCCAGTTTATGGAGAATATGAACGACATGGCCTTCACCGATCCCCTCACGCACGTGAAGAACAAGACGGCATACAACCGCGCCATTCTTGCGCTCCACGAGGATATGGTTCGCGGACAGGCGAAATTCGGCCTTGTGATGTTTGATCTCAACGATCTCAAGCACATCAACGATACCTACGGGCACGAGCACGGCGACGAGTACATCATCAATTCCTGCCGCCTGATCTGTCAGGTATTCAAACATAGCCCGGTTTACCGCATCGGCGGGGACGAGTTTGTCGTCCTGCTGGATGGGAGCGAGCTTGAAAACTGCGACGCGCGCATCGCGGAGCTGAACACGGCCATCGAGGCGACCGCTTCGGCCGAAAACCCCTGGCAGCGCCTGTCCATTGCGAAGGGCGCAGCCTGCTCCGCCCCCGGAGATACCACGCCCGAGGACATCTTCGTCCGCGCTGACCGGGCGATGTACGCCGACAAGCGCCGCATGAAGGAAGCGGCAGCAGCAAAATAAAAGTCCATATGCCAAAACAAAAGCCGCCCTGACGGACGGCTTTTGTTTTTGGAGCAGGGTACGGGAGTCGACCTCCGCTGCGGCGGAGGCCACCTCCGGTTGCAAGGCGCCCCCGGCGCCTTGCCAAGAGCCCTCGGGTTCGACTCCCACTTAGATATTAAAAACAAAAGCCGCCCTGACGGACGGCCTTTGTTTTTGGAGCAGGGTACGGGAGTCGAACCCGCCTAGCCAGCTTGGGAAGCTGGAGTAATACCGATATACCAACCCTGCAGGCGAAGCGTATTATACCACAGTCGAAAGCAAAAGGCAAGCAAAAAGAAGCCTCTTTTTGCCTGCCTTTTCATTCTTTTTCGCACGCGGCGGGATTACACGATTCTGCGCACCTCATAGCCGCGGTCGGCATAGTGTCCTTCCAGCGGGGTGATCACGACGCCGGTGGCGGAGTTCTGCGCATGCACGAACATGCCGTAGCCGATGTAGATGCCGGCGTGTCCGATATAGCTGGAGCCGGAATAGAACAGCAGGATATCGCCGGGCTGCATCTGATCCGGGCTCACGGGGACGCCGTTTTTCGCCTGATCCTGCGCCACGCGGTTGAGCGTGATGCCGAACTGCTGATACACATAGTACACCAGGCCCGAACAGTCGAAGCCGGAGGGGTCCTTGCCGCCCCAGCTGTAGGGCGTGCCCACAAACTGCACGGCGTACTGTGCGACCTGCATGCCCTTTTCCAGGCTGTCGCCGCTGAGCGATGCCGCGCTGTAGTTCGTCTGTCCGCCGGCCGCAGGGCTGGCATTGATGCCGAGGCTGCCGACCTTGACGTACTGACCGTATATGTAACCCGGGGTCTTATTGCAGATGACCGCCGCCCAGTCGTCCGTCGCGCCGACGATGGTCAGCGTATTGCCGTAGGAGACCTCGCTCACGACAGGTGCGGACATGGATGGGGCGCTGCGCATACGGACATTGTTTCCGGATACATAGCCCTCCGTCGGGTCGAAGATTTTTTGCGGCATTGGGATGGAGACCTGCGAAGCCTCGACAACGACCTCTTCCTCCGCCAGCTCATTCCACGCGGCTTCCTCCTCCTGCTGAGAAGGGACGGTGATATAATCGGAATAGATAAAGCCGAAGGCCCCGTCGATCAGACAGGCCGTCCAGTCCATATAATACCCGGTAATGCCCACCGGCGTGCCCGCATTGTAGGTCTCTATGATCGGGTAACTGCTGGCAGGCCCCTTGCGGAAACGCACGTAGTTTGCGTTGATGTAGCCGGGCGTCTGTTCAACGCCGGGTGTGCCTGCGTGCTCCAGACCGAGCTCGGCTGACGCCGCGATGGGTTGCGATTCCGGCGCAGGCGTCGGCACCGCAAGTCCGGTACTGTACGTATACGGCGTCTGCTCCTCCTCGGCGGTGCCTGACCAGCCGTTGAAGCGCCCGAGCGCCACATAGTCCGCAAACAGATAACCGGGCCTGCCGTCGATGATGCAGGCCGCCCAGTCGCCGATGGTGCCGTAATACAGCAGAGACTTGCCGCGGTTATACTCGCCCAGCACGGAATAATCCGAGCCCGGCGCGCTGCGGAAGCGAACGTACATGGCGTCGACATAGCCCTCCTGCCCCTGGGCGAGAAGCGCCTGGAGATCATTGTTCCCGGTCTGCTGCTGCGGCGCCTCTTCCTCGCTGATCTCCAGGAACGAGGCGGACATAAAGCCCGTCTGTCCGTCATATTCCACGCAGTACCAGGGAGCGTTTGAGCGGTCGGTGACCGTGACCTCCGCCCCCCTGGGCAGACAGTCGACGACACGGAAATTCGTTCCCGGGCCCTCACGCATATTGACTTCATTGCCGGTCACGACGGCCGTCTCCGCCCAGGCGGAGGCGCTCATCATGGAGGCAATCAGAAGCGCGCACAGGAGCGTCCTGAAAGGTTTCTTGCCCATGCGAAACAGATCCTTTAATTCTTTATTGCACTTTTTCACAAACGTCGATTCCCGCGCCCGCACAAGCGTGCTCAGCGCGCTGAACCTCCGTTTGCTTTTATCTGGAGGCAAGCGCTCTCTCCAGCCAGACGGCGGCGACGTCGATGGCGCTGTAAAGGCTGTCCTTTTCCGCCTTTTTGACAATCCTGTCGCGGGATTTGATCCCCGAATCCGTCAGCTGAAGCTGGATCGAGACCTTGCTCGCAACGTCCAGATCCTTGACTTTTTTGGTGTCCAATATCTGCAGCATGATGATATACTTATCCGCGAAGCTGCCGTAGTAAATGATATTGTCCTTCCTTTGGAGAGGATGACCCTTATACTCCAATATCTTTGCCAAATGAAACACCTCCATTAAGTGTAATCGGATTGTAACTCAAATTCTCCGCTTTGTCAATTCCAATTCCTGCCTGAGCAGCACTTTTTCTCATCCAAGGAAGATATCTGTCCCACCGAAGCCGAGAAAATCATCCCCGCCGCCATAGTAACCCCCACCGCCGTAGTCGCCGATGTTGTAATTTCCGTTGTCGCCGTAACCGACGGTGCCGTTGTTGTAGGGTGAATCGGCGTACTCGTCGTAGTGAACGGGGGGCGTGTCATAGAGATCGAAGATGCCCGTATTGGGGCCGAGCTGCGGGTACGGGAACGCCACGTACTCCAGCCCCTTGTGCACCGGCGCCATAACCTTGCGCCAGAGCTGCGCCGCGGGGTTGCCGCCGAGATGGATGACCTCGGGGATGTCGAAGCCGGTCCAGACCGCCGCCACATAGTACGGCGTGCAGCCGACAAACCAGCGATCCTTGTAGTCGCCGGAGGTGCCGGTCTTGCCCGCGACGGGAACAGACCACAGCGCCGCCTCCTGCCCGGTGCCGTGCTCGGCCGCGTTTTGCAGCATATAGGTCATGACGTGGGCGGAGTTGGGCTTGAAAGCCTGGATCGTGGTGGGCGAATTGTCGATGACAATGTTGCCCTCGCTGTCGGTCACCATGGCATAGCTTCGGCCATAGGTGAAAATGCCGTCGTTGACAAAGGCACAGTAGGCCTGACACATCTCCTTGACGGAGATGCCGTTGGTGAGCTGGCCAAGAGCCATGGGCGCATAGTCGCAGTCGGCGGGCACCAGGCTTGTCACGCCGAGGCGGGTGGTCAGATAGTCATAGGAGGTCTGCGGCCCCATGGGCAGCTTATCCACAATCTGTGCCGCCGCCGTGTTGAGAGAGTACTGCAGGGCGCTGTAGATGGTGAGCGTGCCATAGCTCTGCCGGTCGTCGTTCATGGGGAACCAGCTTGTGCCGCGCAGCGATATGCCCTGCGAGTCACAGATGAGCGTGTCGGGCGTAATGAGACCCAGATCCACCGCCGGGCCGTAGGAGGCAATGGGCTTGATGGATGAGCCGGGTGAACGGTAGGTGCCGGTGGCACGGTTGAGGCCGAAATTGATGGTCTTCTCGCCGACGCCGCCGGAAATGCCGAGGATGCGGCCGTCATAGGGGTTCATGACCACGATGGCGCTCTGGAACTGCTGGGAGCCGCCCGCGTAGGGGATCTGCGTGAGGTCGGAATATATCGCGTCGATGGCGGCCTGCACACCGGTGTCCAGGCAGCAATAGATCTGATAGCCGCCGTTATACAGCAGCGTGCGCGCGGTATCGCGGCCGATGCCCTTGAGCTTCATGAGATCGTTCGTCACATCGTCGATCACCATTTCGGTGTAGTAGGACATGATCTCCTGCGAGTAATCCTCTCCCGGCCCGCGGGTGAAATTCAATTCCTCATGTACGGCCTGCTCGTACTGCTCGTAATTGATATAGCCCTGCTCGTACATTTCGCGCAGGATGGTCTCCTGCCGCTTCTTGTTGTTTTCCTCGTTGTAGAAGGGATCATAGTAGGTGGGCAGATTCGTGATGCCGACGATGGCGGCGCACTCGGCCATCGTCAGGTCGGATACGCTCTTGCCGAAATAGGTCTGCGCCGCGGTCTGCACGCCGTAGCAGCCCTCTCCGAAGTATACGGCGTTGAGGTACCACTCCATGATCTCCTGCTTGTCGTATTTCTTTTCCAGCTCCAGCGCGCCGAAGATCTCCGTCAGCTTGCGCTGGATGGTAACCTCGTCCTCACCGGTCAGGTTTTTGATGAGCTGCTGGGTGATGGTCGAGCCGCCGTAGCTTGTCTGCATGCGGGCAAACATCTCCACAAAGGCGCCGAAGGTACGGTACCAGTCCACGCCCTTATGGTCATAGAAGCGCTTATCCTCGATGGCAACCAGTGCCTTTTCCATATACCAGGGGATATCCTCATAATTGACCCAGACGCGCTTTTCCCTGCCGGAGAGATTGGCAAGCTCGCGCCACTCGCCGCCGCCGTCCCGATACCAGACGGTACTGGACTCGTTAAGCTTAAAGTCCTCCAGCGACAGGTCGAGATTCGGCGTCAGGCAGGTTTTGACATAGTAGGCAAACACGCAGGCGAACATCATCCCCGCCACCAGCAAAATCAGCAGAATGGTGCCGATGGTTTTAAAAACCGTGACAATGCTGCCTGCCGTCAGGTCAATGCTGAGATCAACCGCCTTGCCGAAAACGCTCAGCGCCTTCAAGCCCGTGGACTTTTTGGGCTCGCCGGCGTTCCCCGTATTTTCCCGATCGTTCGCCGGGTTTTCTTCGTTGCGTTTCTTGCTCATGTACTGGTAATCCGGCCTCCCTGCCGTGAAATGGCTGCGCCGCAAGCGGCTTTCTTACGGATAATTGCCTGTGCATTAGGATATTATACCACAGCCGGTAAAATAACGGTAGCGGAAATGTAAACTTTTTATCCGCCCTGTTTCCGTGAATAATACTATTATCCGATAAGGCGGTTTGAAAGACTTCCGAGACAGATTTGCGTCAGGCAAGGCAGCGGACGCAGAGCATACTTTGTGTATGGTCAAGTCCGATAACGAAGCCTGGCACAAATCCGGCCGGAAAGATTCAATCTGTTCTATCGGATAATGGTATAAAACGCGCCCCGGCGGGAAAAACTGTCAGCACAACAGAAAGATCCGGAGGATGTGAACATGAAAATCAAAGCCGCGCTGCTGCTGTGCCTGATGTCGGCGGCGGCGTTTTCATTCAGCGGGGCCTACCGAAGCCTGCACCGCGTCACGGGCCCCGTGCTGCCCGAGGAGGTAGCGGCCCGCTTTGTCGGGCGCGGGGAGGGCGCGGAATATTACCTGCGGGACAAAGACGGTTATATTGCCGTGTTCGCCGGTTCCCGCTCAAGGGAGCCTGTCCGTGTCACCGATATTGAAACGGCGTGCCTGCGCTCCGCCGACAAGCTGCTGCTGCGCGACGGCATCCCCGCCGCGGACAGCGGAGAGCTCCTGCATCTGCTGGAGGATCTCGGTTCCTGAACAATCCTGAAATCATCGTCTTCACTATTGATTTCTTGCGCAGGATGTTATACAATAGAACCAGACAGGAGGTGTGCATCATGAGCGAGGAATTCGGAAGCGATTTTATCACCATCATCGACGACGACGGCCAGGAGTTTGAGCTTGAAGTGCTCGATACCATGGATTACAAGGGGAAGACCTATACGGCTTTTCTCCCCGCGAATATGGATGAGGACGATCCCGACTACGGCATTATCATTCTCCGCTCCGTGATTGACGAAAACGGGGACGAGCTCTTTGAATCCATCGACGATGACGACGAGCTCCAGGATGTTTATGATCATTTTTCCGTCCTCCTGTTTGATGACGAGGACGAAGCGGAAAAGTAAGTCCTGTCCGGCGGCGCATGATTTGCCGCGCCGCGCATAGAATAAAACAATCCCTGCGGTGTGCGTGTTGTCCCGTCCGGGACTGTACGGCTCATTAAACCCACATCTCTAATAAGGGATGCCGATTTGAATCTGCGGATTGCAGGCCTCCCGGGTTTCCCCGGAAGTTGGAAGCAGTGAAACAGAACTTAGGCGACCCACCTGCCTTTTTGTGCAGGTTATAATTGGGCCGGCACGGCATTCGCGGGGTCTTCCCCCGGGGCAACCCGGGGGAAGTTTTTTATTCTCTTTTTCGGCGCATTACGCAGGTCGGTCACGGCGAAAACGCCAAGCAAAACGTATACTCTATAGACTCTACCGGAGGAAAAATGTTCCCGCTCTGCTTTTTCCCTTCAGCCCAGCCAGGCGCAGAGCTTCTCCACGTTTTCGTCCGAGTATTCGATCTCGGCGGAGAACAGGCGCAGGGCGTCATCGCTGTACGGCTCCAGCGCGCAGATCAATTGCACGGCGTGGAAGCAGAATTGCAGCACGACACCGGCTTCCTGTTCGGATTTTGCAGAGACGAGGTGACGGTATACCAGATACTCCGCGATACGTGCATAACGCAGGGAGCTCAGGCGCGGCTCCAACGCCGCAGCGGGCGCGGCGGCAAGCCGCTCCAGAAGTGCCGTCCACGCCTCATCCATTCTTTCAAGCGTGAGACAGAAGGCCGCTGTCTCCGCCGCGACAAAGGGCAGGAGCGGCCGGTTCATCAGGGCGAGGGAAAAGCGCATCCGCTCCGTGAGGTTTTTTTCATCGTCGGCAAGGATATCGAAAATCCGCGCACGCAGGATGAGCAGAGGCGTCAGCTCCCCCTCCCCTTCCCCGTCGTCCTCAGTCATCAGCCGCAGATGGCCCACCCCTGCCGTCAGCAGCCGCGCAGCCTCCTCACAGCAGAGGCCAAGGCCCATTTCCGTCCGGTCGGGAAGCTCATTATAAAAGCGGGGATGCAGCGCGCAGATATCGCAGAGGCTGTCTTCGCCCAGCTCCCGGATGATCCGGCACAGGCCGTCCGCGCGCAGGAAGGGACAGCGCTCCCCTTCTCCGAGGCGAAAATGGGGCGTCGGCCCCGGGTCGATCTTCTCGCGCAGCTCGTCCCCCAGCGGTCCCTCCAGCGTTTGATAGGCTGCAAGCGTATCCGCATCCACGTCGATCTCCCAGCCGATGCAGCAGCTATGGCGGCAGCGCGACGCGAGACATTGAAAATCGTCATAAAAATCGGGCCGAACCGTAAGCATTTCTCCGGTCTCCTTTTCGTTTTCTGCAAGCATACCACACCGTTCTCCGCTTTGCAACGCGGATGGAATTCTTTGGCGTAAAGCGGTTGACAAAGCGCGCCTTTTCGCGTATGCTCAATTCAGATTGATCCCGGCATAACCGGAAAGGAGACGGATATGAATCATAGAGTTGAGGAGCTTGTTGCTCAGTTTCACACCCTGTTCGGCGAAAGAGAGCCCCGCATCTGGTCTGCCCCCGGCAGAACCGAAATCGGCGGCAACCATACCGATCACCAGCACGGCAAGGTGGTTGCGGCGTCGGTGGATATGGATATGCTCGCCGCGGCGGCGAAGAACGATGAGAACATCGTGCGCGTAAAATCCGAGGGCTATGATATGATCAGCTTCACGCTGGACGTGCTCACCCCTGTAAAGGGCGAAGAGGGTACCACCCGCGCGCTGATCCGCGGCATCTGCGCGGAGGCGGCGGCGCGCGGCTTCCCTGTGGGCGGCTTTGACGCCTGCATTACCTCCAACGTCCTGCAAGGCAGCGGTCTGTCCTCCTCGGCCGCCTTTGAGGTGCTGATCGGCGCGGTTGTCAACGGTCTGTTCTGTGACAACGCGCTCACCGCCACCGATCTTGCCATCATGGGGCAGAAGGCAGAGAATGCATTTTTCGGAAAACCCTGCGGATTGATGGATCAGATGGCTTCCGCCTGGGGCGGCATCATTGCCATTGACTTTGCCGACCCTGCCGCGCCGCAGGTTACGCCGGTAGACTTCGACTTTTCTGCCTCCGGCCACAGCCTTTGCATGATCAACCTTCACTCTGACCATGCGGACCTCACGGCCGAATACGCTGCCATCCCGGAAGAGCTTCACGCGATCTGCGCCCATTTTGGGAAGAAATATCTGCGCGAGGTCGATGAGACCGTCTTCTATGAAGCAATCCCTGCGCTGCGCCGTGAGGCAGGCGACCGCGCTGTCCTGCGCGCCCTGCATGTCTTCAGCGAAAACCACAGGGTCGACCGCATCGTTGAGGCGCTGCGCGCCAATGACTTTGACCTTTTCCTCTCCCTGGTGCGCGAGTCCGGTCGTTCTTCCCAGTTTTATCTGCAAAACGTGATTGTCTCCGGCAGCGTGGGTGATCAGGCGGCGGCCATTGCCCTCGCGCTGTGTGCCAAGGTTCTGGGTCCGCGCGGCGCCTTCCGCATTCACGGCGGCGGCTTCGGCGGCACGGTGCAGGCCTTCGTCCCTAACGATATGCTGGACGAGTTCTGCAAACAGATCGACGCGGTCTTCGGCGAGGGGAGCTGCCATGTCATGCACATCCGCCCGGTCGGTTTCACCGAAATCACAGGAGATTGAAGCAAACAGCGGAGTTTGGGACGGCAATTGCGGGAAAGGTAATCGCATTTTTGATTCTGTGCCATTCAGAGCGTCAGCGAAGAATTCCGTTTAGGTTGCACAATTCCGGGGAATCCTTCGCTCCGCTCAGGATGACACATAACAGGGTTCTCTGGATGAAACAGAATAGGGTTTGTCCAAGGAAGCGCTGATTAAATCAACGTGTGCAGACTGACGAGCAGATTTTATGTCTGACGAAGCCTGAAAAGTGATGGAATACTTTGTGTATTTTGAGCTTTTCAGGCAAAGTCAGGCAGAAATCCGCCGTCAGGATGTGCGCGGGGATTTATTCAGCGTTTCCTTAAAAAAGAGCGCTGCCCGACTGGGCAGCGCTCTGTATTTTTGGCTTATCGCCGGAGAATTACTCGTTGATGCCGATGACGACACCGGAGCCGACGGTACGGCCGCCCTCGCGGATAGCGAAGCGGAGGCCCTTCTCGATGGCGATCGGGGTGATCAGCTCAACGTCCATATCGACGTTGTCGCCGGGCATGCACATCTCAACGCCTTCGGGCAGGGAGATGACGCCGGTAACGTCGGTGGTACGGAAGTAGAACTGGGGACGGTAGTTGTTGAAGAACGGGGTGTGACGGCCGCCCTCTTCCTTGGACAGGACGTAGACCTGACCCTTGAACTTGGTGTGGGGGTGAATGCTCTTGGGAGCAGCCAGAACCTGGCCACGCTCAACGGACTTCTTGTCGATGCCGCGGAGCAGGCAGCCCACGTTGTCGCCGGCCTCGGCGTACTCGAGGGTCTTGTGGAACATCTCGGTGCCGGTAACGGTGGTCTCGGTGGACTCGTCCTTCAGACCAACGATCTCGACCTTGTCGCCAACCTTGACGCGGCCACGCTCAACACGACCGGTAACAACAGTGCCGCGGCCGGAGATGGTGAAGACGTCCTCGATGGGCATAAGGAAGGGCTGGTCGGCCTTGCGGTCGGGGGTGGGGATCCAGGTATCAACAGCGTCCATGAGCTCCTTGATGCAGGCGTACTCGGGAGCGTTGGGATCCTGAGACTCGCAGACCAGAGCGTTCAGAGCGGAACCGCGGATGATGGGGGTGTCGTCGCCAGGGAAGCCGTAGAAGTCGAGCAGCTCGCGGACTTCCATCTCGACGAGCTCGAGGAGCTCCTCGTCGTCGACCTGGTCGCACTTGTTCAGGAAGACCAGAACGGAAGGAACGTTAACCTGACGGGCAAGCAGAAGGTGCTCACGGGTCTGGGCCATGGGGCCGTCGGAAGCGGCGATAACGAGGATCGCGCCGTCCATCTGAGCAGCGCCGGTGATCATGTTCTTGATATAGTCAGCGTGGCCCGGGCAGTCGACGTGCGCGTAGTGGCGCTTGTCGGTCTCGTACTCAACGTGAGCGGTGTTGATGGTGATGCCGCGCTCTCTCTCTTCGGGAGCCTTGTCGATGGAAGAGTAGTCGGTGTACTCAGCCTTGCCCTGGAGGGCGAGGTACTTGGTGATGGCAGCGGTAAGAGTGGTCTTGCCGTGGTCGATGTGGCCGATGGTGCCGATGTTGACATGGGGCTTGGTTCTGTTGAACATCTGTTTTGCCATTGTGATATCCTCCTAAAATAGATTATAAAATTACTTGTTACTTACCATATCCGAAGCCCGTGTGGCTATTCACAAGGGACTCCTGCAAATTCTTGGGCAGCTCGACAAAGTGGCTGGGCTCCATACTGTAGGTGGCCCTGCCCTGGGTCTTACTGCGAAGGTCGGTGGCATAGCCGAACATTGTCGACAGCGGGACATTGCACTCAATGATCGCCGCGCCGTTTTGAATGTCGGAGCCGAGGATCTGACCGCGCCGTGCGTTGATGTCGCCCATCACGTCGCCCATATATTCCTCGGGCGCGGTGACGACAACCTTCATGATCGGCTCCAGCAGGGTGGGATTTGCCTTCTCGCTGGCCTCTTTGAAGGCCATGCTGCCGCAGATCTTGAAAGCGAGCTCGGACGAGTCGACCTCATGGAACGAACCGTCCAGCAGCGTTGCCTTCACGTCCACCACCTGGTAGCCGGCGAGGACACCGGAGAGCATGGCGCCCTGGATGCCCTGATCGACGCAGGGGATAAATTCCTTGGGGATCGCGCCGCCGGTGACCTTGTTGACGAACTCGTAGCCCTTGCCGGACTCGTTCGGCTCGATCATCAGCTTGACATGCGCGAACTGGCCCTTGCCGCCCGTCTGACGTGCGTAGCGGGTATCGACCGTGACAGCCTTCTTGATGGTTTCCTTGTAGGAAACCTGGGGCTTGCCGACATTGGCCTCCACCTTGAACTCACGCAGGAGCCTGTCCACGATGATTTCCAGATGCAGCTCGCCCATGCCGGCGATGATGGTCTGGCCCGTCTCTTCGTCCGTATAGGTCTTGAAGGTCGGGTCTTCCTCCGCCAGCTTCTGCAGGGCGATTGCCATCTTCTCCTGGCCTGCCTTCGTCTTGGGCTCGATGGCCACGCGGATGACAGGGTCGGGGAATTCCATGGACTCAAGGATAATGGGGTTCTTTTCATCACAGAGCGTGTCGCCGGTGGTCGTATTCTTGAGACCCACGGCGGCGGCGATGTCGCCGGTATAGATCTGCTGGAGATCTTCTCTGTGATTGGCGTGCATCAGCAGGATGCGGCCAAGGCGCTCACGCACGCCCTTGGTGGTATTCATGACCGTCTTGCCGGTCTCCATCGTTCCGGAATAGACCCGGAAGAAGCTGAGCTTTCCGACATAGGGATCGGACATGATCTTAAAGGCCAGTGCGGAGAAGGGGCCGTTATCATCGGGATGACGAACCTCTTTCTCGTCGGTCTTGGGATTGACGCCTTCGATGGCCGGAATATCCAGCGGCGAGGGCATGTAATCCACAATCGCGTCCAAAAGCTTCTGTACGCCTTTATTTTTATAGGAAGTGCCGCAGGTGACGGGGACCATCTCCACCGCGCATGTGGCCTTCCGGATTGCCGCGCGAACCTTGTCCGCGGGAACTTCTTCGCCTTCGAGATACAGTTCCATGATCTCTTCGTCGAAGTCGGAGACTGCCTCCAGCAGTTTATCGCGGTACTCTGCGGCGAGATCACGCATATCCTCGGGGATCTCCTCGATGCGCATATCCTTGCCGAGATCGTCGTAATAAACCCTGGCGTTCATATCCACAAGGTCGATAATACCTTTGAAGCTGTCCTCGCTCCCGATGGGAAGCTGGATGGGCACGGCATTGCACTTGAGGCGGTCATGAACCATGCCGAGTACACGGTAGAAATCAGCGCCGGTGATGTCCATCTTGTTGACGTAGATCATGCGCGGCACATGATAGTGGTCGGCCTGTCTCCATACTGTCTCGGACTGGGGCTCAACGCCGCCCTTGGCGCACAGAACCGTCACGCAGCCGTCCAGCACTCGCAGGGAGCGCTCGACCTCGGCGGTGAAGTCCACATGGCCCGGGGTGTCGATGATGTTGATGCGGGTGTTCCGCCAGTGGCAGGTAGTGGCGGCAGAGGTGATGGTGATGCCGCGCTCCTGCTCCTGTTCCATCCAGTCCATGGTTGCAGTACCCTCATGGGTCTCACCTAACTTATAGTTAACACCGGTGTAGAAAAGAATACGCTCGGTAGTCGTGGTCTTTCCGGCGTCGATGTGAGCCATGATGCCGATATTTCTCGTTTTTTCAAGTGAATATTCTCTGGGCATGAAAAACTCCTGAACAGATGATTACCATCTGAAATGCGCAAAAGCCTTGTTGGCTTCGGCGTTCTTGTGCATATCCTCGCGCTTCTTGACAGAGTTGCCGAGGTTGTTGCAGGCGTCCATGATCTCGCCTGCGAGGCGCTCCTTCATGGTCTTCTCACCGCGCTTGCGGCTGTACTCGACCAGCCAGCGCAGGGCCAGGGTCTGACGGCGGGCCGGGCGAACCTCGATCGGGACCTGATAGGTCGCGCCACCGACACGGCGGGCCTTGACCTCCAGTGCGGGCATGATGTTGTTCATGGCCTCGGCAAAAGCGTCAAGGGGCTCCTTGCCGGTCTTCTCTTTGATGATGTCGAAGGCGTCGTAGACGACCTTCTGCGCAACACCCTTCTTGCCGTCCAGCATAACGCCGTTGATGAGCTTGGTCACCAGAACGCTGTTGTACATAGGATCAGGCAAAATTTCTCTCTTGGGAACATTACCTCTTCTGGGCACGTTGCTTCCCTCCTTCATTAAAAAATGGAATCACAGGTACTCGAATACACACGGGTATCCGTTGCGCCCCAAGGTTTATCCAGATTTATAGAACAGAAAACAATCCTATAGCGAATAAACGACAGGGGCAGAATGCCGCTGAAGTTGATTACTTCTTCTTAGCAGCCTTGGGTCTCTTCGCACCGTACTTGGAACGGCCCTGCATACGGCCATTGACGCCCTGAGCGTCGAGCGTGCCGCGGATGATGTGGTAACGCACGCCAGGCAGGTCCTTCACACGGCCGCCGCGGATCATGACCACGGAGTGCTCCTGCAGGTTATGGCCGATACCGGGGATGTAGGCGGTGACCTCATAGCCGTTGGTCAGGCGGACACGGGCGATCTTACGCAGAGCGGAGTTCGGCTTCTTGGGGGTGGAGGTACGGACTGCGGTGCAGACGCCTCTCTTCTGAGGAGCGCTCAGGTCGGTCTCCTTATTCTTCAGGGTGTTCAGACCCTTCTGCATTGCAGGGGAGGCGGACTTGTAGGTGACCTTCTCTCTGCCTTTTCTCACCAGCTGGTTAAAAGTAGGCATTGTTTTCTCCTTTCTTTCGTTGTCGCGGACAGGTGTCCGGCTGTGAAACACGCATAAACACTGGGTTTCGCGCCTTTTTCGGCCAGATTCGCTTTCTGCCCACGCAATTGTAGATATTAGCATATTTCACAAATGCAGTCAAGAATTTTTGTGAATTCAAGAGAAAAAATTTTTTGAAGGAATTATGCCCGCTTTTCATTCCCTCTATTTGGAAAGCATCATTTCCCGTTTTGACGCTGCGCTGTGATCCGTTGACATATGCGGATATCGCCGGCTTAATTGGGTATCGGCTTTATTCAGCAAGCAATGAATCGGCAAGCCCCTCCCCTGCGAGGAGAAAGGAAGCTGCGTCAAGCAGAAGGCACGGAGATGCCCCTCTCAGTCCCCCAGTGCGCGCACCGGGGATTGCTCCCCCGGAGGGGAGTCAAGCTTCCCTGCCTTCACGTTTGAGGATGAAAGCCTTTTAGAACGGACGCAAAAACCGGAAACCTTTGCGGTTTCCGGTCAATGTGTGCAGCGCACGGCAGGGCACACTGTCAGGTGCCATTTCCCAAGAGCATTCGGCCAAGTGTTTCATACAGGCGCTCCGGTTCCACCGGTTTTGCGAGGTGGGCGTTCATTCCGGCCTGCAGACACTGCTTCACATCCTCGTCAAAGGCGTTGGCAGTCATGGCGATGATCGGAATGCTCTTTGCGTCCGGCCGGTCCAAAGCACGGATCGTACGCGTAGCCGTCAGACCGTCCATGACCGGCATGCGCACATCCATGAGGATTGCATCGTAATATCCCGCAGGATGCTCCAAAATCATATTCACGGCGACCTGCCCGTTCTCCGCGCGCTCGGAGCGGATCTCTTCCATCTCCAGCAGATCCATCATGATCTCCGCATTGAGCTCCATGTCCTCCGCCACCAGGACCAGACGCCCCGCAAGTCCCGTACTCGCCGAAACGTCCCGATCATCGTTCAGATCAGTCTCCGCATCCGGTGTCCGATGCAGCAGGATCTTCTGCACGCAGTCGATCAGGGTGTCGGTGAACAGCGGCTTTGACAGGATGGCGTCCACGCCGGCCGCGGCCGCTTCCTCCTGCACGTCCTCCCAATCGTAGCCTGTGAGCAGGATCACCATGGCCTCGCCGCCGTCTATGCCGCGCAGCTGGCGCGTGAGGGCGATTCCGTCTATACCCGACATCTTCCAGTCCGCTAGGATCAACTGATAAGATTCTCCCTGCGCCATACGCGAGCGGATCATGGAAAGAGCCTCCGCGCCGTCGGCAGCAAGTTCTGTTTGGATGCCGACGGATTCCGTAACCAGCTGTACGTGTTCACGGTCTACCAGATCATCGTCCACGACCAGCGCCCGCAGTCCTGCCGGAAGCATCTTGCTGTGGGCCTCATGCGCGCTCCGCCCGGAGGCTTTCAGCGTTACGTTGACAGTAAAGGTGGAGCCCACGCCCTTTTCACTCTCAACCGCAATATCGCCGTTCATCATGGTGACGATGCTTTTGGTGATCGCCATGCCGAGGCCCGTGCTGCCGAGCTTGTTGCTGCTCCCCTCCATCTCCTGTGAGAACGCATCAAAGATTTTCGGAATGTAATCCCTGCTCATACCGATGCCGGTATCACTGATGGTGAAGCGAAGGCTGCGGTAGTTTTCAAAACCGGCGGTCTGTTCCACGGTGAGGGTGACCGAACCCGGCGCCTTCGTGAACTTTACGGCATTGCCCAGGATGTTGATCAGCACCTGCTTGAGCTTCATCTCATCGCCGATGTAATAGTCCTCGGTTTTCCCGATGATCCTGCACTCGTATTGCAGGCCCTTGTCCGCGCACTGCCCGCTAACCATCACATTCGTCTGATCCAGGAATTCCCGGAAGCTGAACTCCTCGTCCTTGAGCTCCATACGTCCGGATTCGATGCGGCTCATATCCAGGATGTCGTTGATGATACCCAGCAGATGCCTGGCGCTGGCGCCGATCTTTTCCAGCTGTTCTCTGATGTGCGGCGTGAGCTCCGGGTCATTCAGGGCAATGCTGTCCAGACCGATGATGGCGTTCATGGGTGTGCGGATCTCATGACTCATATTGGACAGGAAACTCGTCTTGGCGCGGTTCGCGTGCTCTGCCTTATCCAGGGCTTCCTGGAGCATCCGACGCTGGTTTTCCTCCGCGCGTACGGTTTCCTCAATATTGTGGATACCCAAAAGGATCCGGCGGGACTCCGGCCATACGCCGACCGGAACGATTTTAACCTGATAGGTCGTGCTGTTGCCCGCCTTATCCATGAGCCTGAAATTGTGGTACAGCACATGGTCCTGTGCCATGTGCCGCGTAATGCTTTCCATGTTCAGGCGCGCGTGAAACGATTCATATTCCTCTTCGTTCAGATGGCTGAGCCGGTCCAGAAAAGCAGAGAGGGAGCGATAGGAATACAGCTCCGCGCAATGATCCAGATAACTGTCGTTCGCGCGCAGCACCGCAAAGGTGTCGCGGTCAATATCCGAGCGGATCAAAACCTCATAATCATCCGTCAGGGCATTGAGCATCATGCTTTGCCGCTCCTCGCGCTGCTTTCCCAGCTGGTTGACCACAAAAGACGACACCGCCTGCAAAACCAGCAGCGTGTTGGTATTGGTGCGTGGATTATCCACACCGAGAAAGCCGACAATATCACCGCCGAGCCGCAGCGGCGCGGCCATCAGCGACTCGATCCCCTGCATTGTGAGAATCTTATACTCATCCGAATCGTGGTCCAGCTCGCCGTCGGTAGAGTTGATATAGAACTCGCCGTGGGCCTCAAACTGAACGATCCAGCGATCCACAATGGCGATGTCCAGGTTCTGCAGCTTGTCTATTTCCGCTTCAATGCCCTCGGCGCACCACTCATAGGTATTGCTCAGTTTCTGGGAGCCCAGGTCAAATTCAAAAACATAGGATCGGTCCGCGCCGTAAAACGATGCGACCAGGCCCAGCAGCTTGTTGAAAGCGAGCTCGTCATCTCCGCTTCTTCGTAAGATGGCGATGCACTCCAGCAAGAGGTCATTGATTAGTATTTTTTGCTGAATCTGTTCCGGCATTTCAGGATCCTTCCGGTAATCCATCGATCCCCAGCTCCTCTCTCCTGATGATCCATACATGTGCTGCGGCGCAGGGTTCCTTCGCTGTGAGCAAAAGACAGTCTTTCCGCCCGGCTGCCGCTTTCATCCGCAATTTCAATGTGTTTCGAATTACAAGTCCTGTTAAACTAATGTATTATAACATATCTTCTCAAAAAAATCCATTTTTAAAATATAATATTGACCTTCCCTGTGTGAGCCGTTTCATACTGGTCTCCTATAAAACGCTGATGCGAAACTCCCGGGACAGATACATCAGGCCCCTGACAAAGGGTGCAAACAGTTGACTTTATGCCTTGAACACGCTATGCTGTCGATGAACAAAACAAAGGAAACGGAAAGGAATTCGGTATACAATATGAAACGGAGAACGTGGCTCATCGCCGTTCTGACCGCGCTGGTTTTGCTCTGTACGGGATGCGGAAAAGCCCCTCAGCCCCAGGGCAGGACAGTTACGGATATGAAAGGGCGGAATATTGTTTTGAACGGAGACGTCACGCGTGTGGTGGCGCTCACGGCCGCAGACTGCGAAATTCTCTATGCCATCGGCGCCGGAGACGCCCTTGTCGGACGCGGTGAATACTGCGACTATCCGCAGGCCGCGCTGTCACTGCCCGCAGTGCAGTCCGGCGCCGGAACCAACATCGAGCAGATCATCGATCTCACGCCCCAGGTGGTTTTCATGGATACCATGGCCCAGAGCGTGGAGCAGATCGAGCAATTGGAGACGGCGGGCATCCGGGTAGTGGTATCGGATGCCGTCAATCTGGAAGGTGTGTATGACTCCATCTCTCTCATCGGCCGGGTCATGAGCCGTGAGCAGGAAGCGGAAAAAGTGATCGGCGGGATGAAGCAGTCTTTTCAGGAGCTTTCTGACAAAGCGGCCGCCCATGCGGACAAACCCAGCGTCTATTTTGAAATCTCTCCGCTGAAGGACGGCCTATGGACCGCAGGCGCCGGCACATTCATGGATGAAGCGGCGTCCCTTCTCGGCGCGAAGAACGTATTCGGAGATGTCACGGGCTGGGCCGGCATTTCCGAGGAACAGGTCATTCAGCGCGATCCGGGGTATATCGTCACCACGGACAAGTACAGCGGTACCGGGCCGACACCCGAGCAGGAAATTGCGGGAAGAGCCGGGTGGGGGCATTTGCGCGCGGTGAAAGACGGCCATATCCTGAACCTGAGCGACGATTCACTGGTCCGCCCCGGCCCGCGGCTGGCTGACGGTGTAAAAGAGCTGTATGATTTTTTGTATGCGGGGAAATAAAGATGGAAGAAAAACGACAGCGTGAGAGCTACGGGCTCCACACCTGGATCGGTCTGGCGGGGCTGACGCTTGCGGCGATGCTGGCTGCGGTCTGCCTGGGCAATGTTGACATTCCCGTCAGGGAATGTCTGCAGGTTTTCCGGGCTGCGCTGACAGGCACAGAGGCATCAGACCCCGGGACGGCTTCCATCCTGCTGGCAGTCCGTTTGCCGCGGGTGCTCTGTGTGGCGCTGAGCGGCGCATCCCTCTCGGTGTGCGGCGCGGCCATGCAGGGGCTTTTGAAAAACCCGCTTGCAGACGGCTCGACATTGGGCATCTCCAGCGGCGCTTCTCTGGGTGCCGCGCTGGCGATTGCCTTCGGCTTCCAGCTTCCCCGGCTCCCCTTTTCCGGTTCCGTGATTCTGGCGGCGCTGTTCGCGTTCGTGTCTCTGATTTTGATTCTGAGCCTCTCGTACATGCTGGACAGTTCCTTTTCCACCAACACGATTATTCTGCTGGGCATCGTGTATTCCATGTTCGTGTCCAGTATTCTTTCGCTGGTGGTGACCTTCGCGCCGGACAAGCTCAAGCAGATTACCTTCTGGACGATGGGCTCTCTGGAAGGCAGCAGTTATCAGAACGCGCTGGTGCTGTCTGTGATGCTGGCAGTCTGCGGCACCATCCTGATCCGCCTGTCGGAGGAGCTTAACGCCTTTGCCATCGGAGAAGAAAACGCGATGAATGTCGGTGTAAACGTGACGCGGGTTCGTCTGGTTATTCTGGTAACGGTTTCCCTGCTGATCGGCACCTGCGTCTCCATCGGCGGGACGATCGGTTTTGTAGGACTCGTCACACCCCATATCATCCGTCTGCTGACCGGTCCCAACCACAGGCGGCTGCTGCCCGCATCCATGTTCGGCGGCGCGGCTTTCCTGACGCTCGCGGATCTCGCGGCGCGCACCATCGCCCGGCCGCGGGAGCTTCCCATTGGGGTTGTCACTTCCTTTGTCGGCGCCATTCTGTTCGTCTGCATCTACTACAAAGTGGGGAGGGCCGCGAGATGAGTATTCTCCGTGTTGAAAATCTCAGCGTGTCCTTTGGACAGACACCCATTTTTCAGGATGTCAGCTTTGAGCTGAATGCGGGCGACTGGCTTATGATGATCGGGCCCAACGGCTGCGGCAAGTCGACGCTGGTTCGTGCGATCTCGGGGGCTGTTCCATACGCGGGCCGCATCCTGTATCTTGACGAAGATATCCGTCGGCTGCGGCCCGGTGAGCTGGCGCGCAATATCGGAATCCTTGCGCAGAACCATTACGTGGGTTATGCCTTTACCGTCCGCGAAGTAGTCCGTCTGGGGAGATATGCCTACAGGCGCAATCGCGGCGGCGACCCGGAGGGCGAGTCGCAGATTCGGCGGGCACTCGAACTGACGGGGATGAACGCTCTGGCGGACAAGTCGGTGCTCCATCTCTCCGGGGGTGAGCTGCAGCGGGTATTTTTGGCCCAGCTTTTTGCCCAGGCTCCAAGGGTTCTGATTCTGGACGAGCCGACAAACCATCTGGATCTGATCTATCAGAAACAGGTATTTGAACTGGTCTCGGAGTGGCGCAAAGAACCGGGCCGGGCTGTGATCTCCGTGGTGCATGATCTGAGCCTTGCCCGGGCTTACGGTACGCAGGCGCTGCTTTTGTATGAGAAACGCGCCCTGGCGCAGGGAAGCATGGAGCGCGTATTTGACCCGGCGTATCTCAATACTGCCTATGGCATGGACGTTGCCGCGTGGATGCGGACGATGCTGAGCCAATGGAGCTGAGATCTCGCGGTGCCTGTTTCCATCCCAAGCGATTCCGTGCAGATGCCTTTCTTTTTTCGCTTATATGAAAAACACCTCCAAAAAGCAAAAACCGCCTCATTCAAAATGAACAAGGCGGATAAAGTAGGGGACTTTTTTCGCTTTTGGAGTGAACGCAATCGCTGAAAGCCTTGCGCCGTGCGGGTTTTGACGATATTTGCCGGCCAAATTTTTGTCATCATTTTTGTCATCACTCGGCCATTTGCAGGCGCAAAAAAGGCTTTGCGGACGCAATTTTTCGAGCTGCGGCTCTTGAAAAAGCCAGGACAAAACATGATATAATACCGGCGAATACCGCAAGAAATCGACAAAATACGGCACTAAAACGGAGAAGTTGTGATGACAAAAACGACAAGAATCAGCGTCGAAAGATGCGGTTCGGGCCATTTTGCCTTAAAAAGTTCACATAGCAAAGGAAAAAGCCTCAAATCCATCGGATTTGAGGCTTAAAAGTGGCAGCGGGAGAAGGATTCGAACCCTCACATACGGAGTCAGAGTCCGCTGTGCTACCTTTACACAATCCCGCTAAACGCAAGGGCTATTATACATGTTTTTGGAGATTTGTCAAGGTCTTATTTTGAGATATTGCCGTTTCTTTCATAAAAACTTCACTTGCTTTCATCGGACGCTGCGGATGCGAAGCGGACGCGGGCGGCGTCGGCATAGTAATTGACCAGCAGATCGACGCACGCGCCGTAGCTGCGCAGGCCGAGCGTTTGCTCGTAGCTCTGCAGAAAGCCTTCATAGACCGTGTTCGTCACCGTCTGAACCGGCGTCTCGAAGCGTTCCCAATAGGCGTTATGCTCCGTCAGATCCGCCTGCACCGATGCATTGAGTCCATGGTAAATCATCTGCAGCGCTGCCGGATCGACGCCGGCCAAGGCGTTGCCCAGATGAATATAGGCCAGCATACAGGCCGAGTAGCAATAATCCGCATCCCCGTCCGCAAGCGAGGCCAGCACCGCGACAAAATTAGCCTCCTGCTCCTTGGCCACACCGCGCTGGTGCGACAGCTCGTGCGCGACGGTGGCGGCGAAAAGGGCTTCCGGGAAATCCGCGTTGACATTGGCCTCGGCGGTAAAGGGGCAGAAGAAGCCGGTATAGTCAATGATGCTCATAACGCGGGAAAAGAACATGGCCTTGGCCGGAACCTCCGGGCCGTCGAGGCAGGGATACTCCCGCACAAGCGCGCGAAAAAGCTGCGGGGAGTATTTCAGCACCGCTTGCCTGTCTGTGCGGCAAAGCCCCGCTTCATCCCGCGGTACCTGCGTGCTGTATTCGTTCAGAAGCTCGGCGAAATAGAGTGTGACGAGCTCCAGATCCTCCGATGTGATTTCCCCGGACGGCAGGCCGCTGCGTGCAATAAAATCGTCCCCGTAATAATATACGCCCCACAGCAGGCAGAAAAGCGCGTACACGCCGAGTACCAGCGCGGCAAGCCGCATACACAGGCGATAAAAGCGCCGCAGCCGTTCGGAGCGCGAAATCAGCATCGCAGCCTCGTATATTATGTAAACCGCCGTCCCGCCGATCACAAACGCGTACAGCCATTCAGCCAGCGAAAACGGAAGATGCGCCGTAAGCCGTGCGAGCGCGTGATGCAGCGGCTGCACAAACCGCTCGGAGAGCGTCTGCATCAGCGCCCCATTGTGCCGCGAGGCAAAAAAGAGCGCAATCAGCCCCCCGCCGAGCAGCACAATGACGTGCGCCGCAGGGCAGAGGGCAAAGATGGCGGCGGGGCCGCGTTTTTTAACAGCCGTATTATCCATGGGCATATTTTAACGCAGTTCGACGAAACTTGCAATGGATTTGAGAGGAAACGCAGGTTAGGGAAGCGCTGATGAAATCGACGGGTGCAGACTGGCGAGCGGATTTTTCGTCTGACGAAGCCTGAAAAACGATGGAATCCTTTGTGTATTTCGAGCTTTTCAGGCAAAGTCAATACCGTCAGGACGCGCGCGGGGATTTATTCAGCGTTTCCTTGGAGAAAGCCATTTTTCAGTAGCCTTTTGCGCCGCGCCGTGGTATAATGACACACGATTATAAATGCAAGGAGCTGTTGATGATGGCTGTTTTTCAGGCGGCGGAGCTGCTGATCCCGCACAGAGAGCTGCTGGACAACTGGGCGGTGATCGCCTGCGACCAGTTCACCTCCCAGCCGGAATACTGGCACGCGGTGCGTGAGCAGGCGGGGCAAGCGCCTTCCGCTTATCATATCATCTTTCCGGAGGCGGAGCTGGGCCGCGATGAGGACGCGCGTATCCAGTCCATCAACGCCGCGATGCGCCGCTATCTCAGCGAGAACGTCTTTGACGTCTTTCCCTCTTCCTTTGTCTATGTGGAGCGTGAACTCCAAGACGGAACGGTTCGCCGGGGCGTCGTGGGCGTGATCGACCTGGAGGAATACGACTACCGCAGCGACGCGGCCTCCGCTGTCCGCGCTACGGAACAGACCGTGGTGGAGCGCATTCCCCCGCGTGTCAGAATACGGAGCGGGGCGTGCCTGGAGGCAAGCCATGTGATGCTTCTGATGGACGACGCCGAAGGCCGTGTGCTGGACAGTCTGGAGGCGAAAAAGACCGCCCTCCCGACCATATACGACTTTGAGCTCATGCAGGGCGGCGGGCATATCACGGGGCGGCTGGTGCAGGGCGATGACGCCGCGGCGCTGAACGAGGCGCTGAGCCAATATGAGGCGGCAACACGGGCGCGCTTCGCGGAGACTGGCAAGCCCTCCCTGCTCTATGCCGTCGGAGACGGGAACCATTCCCTCGCCACGGCGAAGACCTGCTGGGAAGCACTCAAGGCGGCGCAGCCCGAGCTTGCGGGGACGCGGCATCCGGCACGCTTTGCGATGGTGGAGCTGCAGAACATTCGCGACGCCTCGCAGAAGTTTGAGCCCATCCACCGTCTGCTGACGGAGGTATCGCCCGACGAAATTCTCCATGAGGTAGAGCCGCTGTGCGCGCCCGGCAGTCTGACCGTTGACTGGTACGCCGGGGAGCGGCGGGGAACGCTGTCTCTCGACCCCGCGCGCGGGGAGCTGCCGGTTGGGATCCTGCAGCCCTTCCTTGACCGTTATCTGCAAGAGCACGGGGGAAAGATCGACTATATCCACGGAGACGAGACGGCGGCCCGGCTTGCAAAAAGCGGGAACGCGCTGGCCTTCCTGCTGCCGACGATCTCAAAGGAGGATTTCTTCCGAGGCATCGTCATGGACGGCGTGCTGCCGCGCAAAACCTTTTCCATGGGTCACGCGCAGGAGAAGCGCTATTATCTTGAGTGCCGCCGCATTACGGAAGAATAATAAAAGGGCTGCAGCAAAACACCTTTTCCACGTCCCGAGGCATGAAGTGACGAAGGATCTTTCTTTCGGAGGTTTTCATGAACCCCCGAAGAAAGATCCTTCGCTGCGTTCGGGATGACAGGCTGTTTTGCCGCAGCCTTGATCTTTTATTGCTCCCCCAATAAATACTTGAATTTGTTGGGGAGCAATTTTGCCATGTTTCGCGGTTGCCCCGTCAAGGGGCGAGCGAAATGGCAATCAAATCATTATTGACGTGCCAAGCATCAGGGCACATCTTGATTCAAGATTTCATTGGCACATCAATGTATTACCAGCTTGCGCCTTCGGGGAGCTCTCTCCCGTCGGCGGTGATGCTGCCGCAGTTAAAGAGCTGATAGGTATAGTTCGGGATGTCGTGGATGTTGCACGCACTGATCCGGATATCCAGGCTGTCATAGAAGTAGAACGCCCCGTCCGAGCAGTCGTGGATCTCCGTGTGCTGTATCTCGCCGTCCCCGCTGCTCATGCAGGTGACGCCTACAATGCCGCAGCCGAAGAGCGAGCAGTCCTCGATCCGGAAGCCGCGGCTCTGCATAAAGCTCAGCACGCCGCCCGCGCAGGCGCCCGGCTCCTGGGTATGGCCCGCGGTAAAGCCGCTGAGACTGACGTTTTTGCAGCCCTCAAAGCTCAGCACCTCGCAGTAGCGCGGCACGGCCACGATCCCTGCCCGGTGCGGCCCGGCAGCTGCGATGCGCAGATTCTCCACATCGCGAATCACAAGGCCCGGCCCGTCATAGCAGTCCATCCAGTACCAGTATTCGCCGTCGGCGTAGCCGTAGCCTGCGGCCTCACTGAGATCATAGATGCCGTCCTCCAGATAAATATTCGCATTCGGCGCAATGGCGGCAAGAAGCTCGTCCACATTGCGAACATGGATTTGTCCGTCCGCGCTCGCCTCCGGGGCAATCACGGCCGGTTCCTCCGCTTCGGGCGCGGTCCAGCTCACATTCTCCATCAGCGTGAGGGCAGCAAGCTCCTCGTCGCTGTATGCTGTGCCGTCAGGTTTAACGACGCGCTCGCTTATCTTCCAGTTCTCCTGATACCAATTGTAGCAGGTATTGTCCGCGAAGACGCAGCCCTCGATCACCGCCGGGTAGGGCGTGCAGGTGAACATGCCCTCGAAGGTGTTTTTGCTGATTTCACAGCCGGCCATATAATAATTCTTCACGGAATTGAGACTCAACAGGCTTGACGCGCTGTTGCTGCGCACGACGGAATTGATGAGCGCGCAGTCGCGGCAGGCGCTCAGGGAAAAAACGCCGTCAACGCCCTCGATCCCGTAGACCGAGCAGCCGTCCAGAAGCACATCCCGGCAGTTGCCTGCGGAGATCGCGCCGTAGCTGCAGTCGCGGATGGTGCTGTCCGCCGCATGTACCCCCTGGCAGCGCTCCAGCTCCAGGCCGTAGGTGCCGCAGCCGTACAGATCGCAGCGGGAAACGGACATATTCCGGCAGCCCTGCATATGCAGCACCGCCCCCGTGCAGAAACCGGGTCCGTCGCTGTGGCCGGCGGTGAAACCCTCCAGCGTCACATCCGCGCAGTTGACAAATTTCATCACGCAGGCATAGCGCGGCACCGTGATGATCTCCGTGCCCGGACGCGAGGCCCGGATCGTGAGGCCTTCGACGTTGTCGATCTCCAGCTCCCAGCCGTCGTCGTAAATGTCGTTCCAGCCGTACCACTTGCTGCCATAGACGCCGTAACCCTGCGCGCGGGTGAGATCATAGCTGCGCCCGGTCAGCGTGATGACCGTGTTCGGCGCGATGGCTTTTAAAAGCTCATCCACTGTGGCCGCTTCGACCTGGTTCTTCCCGGCGGGGGCGGCTTCCGGCGCGTCCCCGGCTGCGTCATTCTGACTCACCTCTGCCGTTTTCGGCGCGGCGCCGATGACGGCCGCCTCCCCTTTCGCCTGCGCGGGCACGGCGGCAAACATGCTGACAAGCAGCATCACCGCCAGCAGCAATGCGATCAGGCCGCCTCTTTTCATTCCGATGTTCATCTCCGGTTCTCCTTTCGAATATGGGATCACAATGTTAGTGAATGCTTATCACGCTCAGCTTATCTGACGAGAAAAAAGGGAAAAAGTTCCGATCAGAAAAGGTTTTTTTCGCAGTGCCTGCACTCCGTGTGACTCGCCGTGTCGAAAAAGCGCCATCGCTTTTCTCTCCCGGATACAAGAAATGCTTTGACAAATTCCATAACATGGTTTACAATAATCTTTGTATACAGATCGCTGTGTATAATACGTGAACGAAAGAGGAAGCAAATATGAAAAACAGGATCATTGCGCTGGCCCTTGTTATAGTCATGCTGTTCGCCCTGTCCGCCTGCGGCAAGAAGCAAGAAGCCGCGTCCACACCCGCGCCGGCCGAGACGCCCGCGCCGACCGAAGCCCCTGTTGCTGAGGCTACTCCGGAACCGACTCCGGAGCCCACGCCCGAGCCTTCGCCCGAACCCACCTCCAAGGCTGTCGAGCCTGATTCCGGCATCCACACCTTTGTCAGTGACGCCAACGGCATCAGCTTCGACTACGACAGCAAGTATGTCGCCATGGAGAATCCCACCGGCAACGCCATCATCTTCGCCGGCACGGAGGAGGGTATCCCCTACTGCACCGTCTCCCTGATGGACGTTGAGACCGTCAACGACGCCGTCACCTATCTCAATGAACTGTCCGCCGGCGCTGTTGAAGAGCTTGGCGATTCGATCATCACCCCGCCTTCGGAGCCTGTCACGCTGATCGACGGCCGTGATCTCTACTGCATCTACTACACCTACAACGACGAGGAAGCCGGCGGCACGGTCTGCTGCGCTTACTACGCTGAGAATATCGGGGACGGGAAGGTCATCGCCTATCACTCCCGCGCCCTTGAGCCGGACATCAACACCGTCAACGGCATTCTCCAGTCGGCAGTCAACACCTTTAAGATGACAAAGTAATTTCACGCTGACAGCAGCGCCGCCCGTTTGGGCGGCGCTGTTTTTATTCTCTGACACTCTGCTCCAGATCGCTGACGTGCATATACTCGTCGTAGGTGCAGCGGCGGTCGATGATCCCGTCGTCGGTGATCTCGATAATGCGGTTGGCTACGGTCTGCGTGAGCTGGTGGTCGTGGCAGGAGAAGATGATGTTATACTTGAAGGCTTCAAGCCCGTTGTTGAGCGCGGCGATGCTCTCCAAATCCAGATGGTTTGTCGGCTGGTCGAGCAGGAGGAAGTTCGCGCCCGAGAGCATCATCCGGCTGAGCATGCAGCGCACCTTCTCGCCGCCGGACAGGACGCGCACGTTTTTATACACATCGTCCCCGGAGAAGAGCATACGCCCCAGGAAGGTGCGCAGATAGCTCTCCCGCTTGTCCTCGGAGAACTGGCGCATCCAGTCGATGAGGTCATAGTCGCAGTCCTCAAAATAGCTGTTGTGATCCTTGGGGAAATAGCTGGGCTCAATGCTGGCGCCCCACTTGACCGTGCCGGAATCCGGCTCTTCCTCCCCCATGAGGATTTTGTAGAGCATGGTTACGGCAAGCTCGTTTTTTCCGACAAGGGCGATCTTGTCGTCCTTGCCGACGATGAAGCTGACGTTGTTCAAGAGCTTCACGCCGTCCACGGTTTTGGATACCTCTGTGACAAAGAGGCGATCCTTGCCCGGTTCGCGGTTGGCCTTGAAGCCCACCCAGGGGTAGCGCCGGTTGGAGGCGGGCATCTCCTCCACAGTGATCTTGTCCAGGAGCTTGCGGCGCGAAGTTGCCTGCCGGGACTTGGACTTGTTGGCGGAGAAGCGGGCGATAAAGGTCTGCAGCTCCTGAATCTTCTGCTCGGCCTTCTTGTTCTGATCCTTGATGAGCTTCTGGATGAGCTGGCTGGATTCGTACCAGAAATCGTAGTTGCCGACGTACATCTTGATCTTGCCGTAGTCGATATCGACAATGTGTGTGCAGACGTTGTTGAGGAAGTAGCGGTCATGGCTCACCACGAGGACGGTGCCCTCGTAGTCCATGAGAAAATCCTCCAGCCATACGACACTGGCAAGGTCGAGGTTATTGGTCGGCTCGTCCAGCAATATCACGTCCGGATGGCCAAAAAGCGCCTGCGCCAGCAGCACCTTGACCTTGAGGCGCGGATCGGTATCGCGCATGAGGTTCTGGTGCAGGGAAACATCCACGCCGAGCCCCTGGAGAATACGGCTTGCGTCGCTTTCGGCCTCCCAGCCGCCGAGCTCGGCAAATTCCTCCTCCAGCTCAGAGGCACGGATGCCGTCTTCGTCGTTGAAGTCGGGCTTTTCGTAGAGCGCGTCCTTTTCCTTGCCGCACGCATAGAGGCGGGGATTGCCCATGATGACGGTATCGAGCACGGTATAATCGTCGTAAAGGCTCTGGTTCTGCTTGAGCACGGACATACGCCGCTTGGGGTCGAGCACAACGCTGCCGCTGGTCGGCTCCAGTTCCCCGGAGAGGATCTTGATAAAGGTAGACTTGCCCGCTCCGTTTGCGCCGATAATGCCGTAGCAGTTGCCCGCCGTGAATTGCAGATCCACGCGGGAGAAAAGCACCGTCGGCCCGAACTGAATGGAAAGATCGTTGACTGTCAGCATAATAAGCTCCCTGATTGTTATGGAAGCGCTGATTAAATCGAAGTGTGCGGATTGACGAGCAGATTTTTCGCCTGATGAAGGTGAGAAATCGCAGATGTACTTAAGTGAGCGTCCAAATCTTTGATTTGGCTAACGCGAACTTATACATGTGAGCAAAGCGAATCGGATCGTGTACATCAAGATTTCAAGACAAAATCAGGCGGAAAAGATGTCGCCAAGACGTGCGCGGCGATTTATTCAGCGTTTCCTTATTATTGTTATCCTCAGTATACGTGGAACCGCCGCCGCTGTCAATGGCAAAAGGGGCGTCTCATTCTTCCGCAGCCGTTTCCCCCGCACAAAAGTCGGGAAGAAATATTCTCTATTACAAGATTGCATTTCCCCCTTGTTTAGACAGAAGTGTTATGGTATAATTTAATATACAGTTATCCTTTGTTTTTCTCAGATAAAGGAGGATTATCCGATGAAAGCTTTGAGAACCGCGATTGCGCTGCTGCTCTGTGCCGCGCTTTGTATTTGCATGTTCCCCGCCGCCTTTGCCGAGGGTGAAGACGACTCGCTGGCGCATATTTTCCCCGAGCCGGAGAATGCTGACTCGTCCGATTCCGGGGAGATTTCCTTTGCCGATCTGGATAAGATCGCCGGTTCGGAGATTGCCTTTCCCGAGCCGGATGTTTCCGCGGTCATGGACGAGGTATCTTTTGACGCCGCGCCGGACATGACACTCACGCCTGCGGAAACCTTTGACGCTTCCGTGGAGGGCGTCTTTTTCATTCCGGAAAACACCACCGTCATTGAAGAGGAAGCTTTTGCCAACAACGTCAGCATGCGGTATGTGGTCATCCCGGCGAGCGTGATACGCATCGGAAAGGGCGCTTTTTCCGGATGCATCAATCTGGTCGGCGTAAACTTCGGCGGTAACGAAGCGCAGTGGCAGAGTATCATCAACAATCTCGGCGAACACAACGAGCCGCTGCGGGACGCCTTGGTATATTTCAACCAGGGCAGGTACTGGTGGATTCCGATTACCCCAACCTATTTCCCTGACACATTCTTCCGCAGTTTTGTTAAATCTCACTTTGACAATGATAACAACGGCTTCCTGAGTGATAATGAACGGCTCCCCGTGACGACGATCAACTGCTCCGGAAGTGCGGATAATCCCGGGAATATCAAATCTCTCGAGGGTATCCGGTACTTTCCCAATCTAAAAGCGCTGGGCTTCGCGTATAACGCGGTGACCGAACTGGATATTACCGGAAACAGAGCGCTTGAGACGCTTTACTGCTCCAATAATCTGCTCGTCGGTACGCTCAACCTGAGTGAGAACACCCAGCTTGAACAGCTTTATTGCAGCAACAACAGTCTGAGCGCGCTCAATCTTACCCAGTGCCCGGCACTGCAGACTGTCTACGCTCATAATAACTTCCTGACCAATCTCAATGTCTCCCAGAACCTTAAGCTTACCGGTCTCTATGCAGCATTTAATCTTCTTGAAACGCTCAGTCTCAGTTACAATACAGAGCTGACAGGTCTGGAGGTCACCGGAAACAAGCTGCGCTCCCTTGATCTCAGTAATAACACCCTCCTGCAAGTGCTTTACTGCGGGAAAAACCTGCTCAGTTCGCTGACCGTCAACAGTTCCAATCTGAAAACGCTCGACTGCCACGTCAATCTGCTCACCAGTCTCAACCTTAGCGGAAAAACCGCACTTAAACAGTTGAACTGCTCAGGCAACAGGAACCTGTCTTTTTCGATTACCGACTGCCCTTTGCTGCTGCAGGTCAGGCGTACAGTGTCGCCGCGTACGTATGACGGAGTCATCTATTATTATACCGATGCGGATTCCGCATATCTTATCTATGACGATCCCGGCGGGAACGCTTCAGGCGGTATTCCCATCAACGCCGAAAACTTCCCCGACCCCATTTTCCGCAGAGGCGTGTCTGAGTTTTATGACAAGCGGCGGGACGGCATACTCTATCCCTGGGAAATCGAACAGGTAAAACTGATAGACTGCAACAATCTGGGAATCCGGAATCTGAAGGGGATTGAATACTTCACTTACCTGGAGGTGCTGCGTGTCTACGGCAATCCGCTGTATTCCATTGATCTCAGCGCGCTCAGAAATCTGCGGGTGTTCGTATGCTACAATACGTATATCAGCTCGCTGAATATCCATGAAAACATCTATCTGTGCCAGCTTATACGGAGCTCGGAAGTACAGCATTACACAGATTATGCTCATAACAGTTATGTGCATGAATACGGAACAGCCTACAAGCTGGAATACACAAGATCGATAAACATCTACATGTAATCGGCAAACCGGACTGACAAACGCTCTTCCCCTGCGAATACGAAAGTGTGTTCGCAGGGGATCTCCTTTTTGTCGCCCCTCTTCGTGTTGACTTTTCGGCTTTCCAAGGGTAAACTGATACGGTAATTTTTGTTTTGGAGAAGCTAAGCATGCCTGACAGACAGCGAAAAACCGAATATCTCTTCACGGTGCTTATTGCACTGGTGATTCTCGCCTATCTCGCCGTGTTTACACGGATCGACTTTCGGGGCTTCGCGCGGCTGTGTACCTCCGACATGTATGAGGACACGCTGGTCGCCCGCCTGATGTGGGAGCAGAAGACGCTCTTTCCGAAGAATTATCTCTTCGGCAATCAGTTCTATGTCGCGGCGACGCCGGTGCTGTCCGCCCTGTTCTACGGCCTCACCGGGAGCATGAACCGCGCCATGGCCTGGGCGACGCTGTGCATGTCGGTGTTCCTTCTGCTGAGCATGGAATGGATGCTGCGCCCGTATATCCGCCGTCCCTCCATCCGTGCGGCGGCGCTGCTGGTATTCATGGCCTCGATCTTCGGGCCCTACTCTGTCTTCCGCGAGGATGGGCAGCAGCTCTTTTTCGCCATGTGCAGCTTCTACGCCTGTTATCTGATCTGCTTCTTCGTCGTGCTCGGCGACTACGCCCGTGCGCGGGAATCGGAAGCCCTGCGTCTGCCCGCGCTGCTGCTGTCACTGTTTTTGTGCTTCTGTACCGGCATGCAGAGTCTGCGCCAAACCTGCGTGCTGATCCTGCCGCTTTTATGCTATGAGGGTCTCGCCGCCCTGTACCGGCTCATAAAAAAGCAGCCGCTCTATCCGGCAGGCCGTCGGATGCGGCTGCGGCGCGCGCTGGGCTATACCGCCGCGAATCTTGCGGGGCTGGTGTTCATCCGCCTCCTGCCTGTAAGAAGGCATGAGATCTATGGCGGCGCCTCCATCTTCTCGGGCGCTTCGCTGTCAGACAAGCTTCGGGATCTGCACACGGCGCTCATCACCGTGACCGGCTATGAGGCCACGCGGGATGGTGAAAGCCGGGTTTTCTTCATCCTCATGTTTCTCGCGCTGACGCTGCTTGTGCTGGGCGCGGTGTATCTGTTCCTGCGCAAAAGGCGCGGGGCGAAGGGTGTCGGCTGCTTCTGGCTCGTCGCCGCGTTGGGGTGTCTTGCGGTGATTGCGGCCTCCTTCTTCACCTCCGTGCAGCTGCGCCCGATCTACCTGTTTCTGTATTACGCGCTTCCGGCCCTGTCCTTCGCGCTGATTGCGGAGAGGGCGGGACCGAAGCTCCTCGCGGGTCTGGCGGCCTTCTTCTGTGTGCTCTCTGCCGCAAACCTGTATTTCAGCTATCAGGATGATCTGCGCATCGCCCTCTCTGACGAACCAGCGCCCGCACGGCAGATTGCGGACTGGGCTGTGGAAAACGGATACGAGCTGGTCTACGGCAACCAGTCCATGTCCGCGCCGGACGTCGCGGCCTACTCCGACGGAAAGCTCGTCGCCGGGTGCTGGCAGGATGATTTTCTGTTCAAGATCTCTCCGCATATCAACATCCGTGACGTGTACCATATCGCGGATTACGAGCGCGCCGTCTTCGTTTTCTTTGAAAAGGAGGTCCCCGGCATGCTGGCCGAAACCTCTGCCAACGGAACGGAGATGACCCTGCAGGGCCAATATGACTATTACTCTGTTTACACCGCTTCTCAGCAATGCCTCTGGCCGGTCACGGAGCTGATCGACTACGCGGAGAGATTTCCGGAATATAATTAACAAACCATCAAAAAACTCCCACTTTCGTGGGAGTTTTTTGATGGTTTGTTTGTTTTATTTCGTAAAGTCGACGATGATATGCCGCGGGCAGACCTCGGCGCATTTGCCGCAGCCGATGCACTTGGCGGGGTCGACCTCGGCGAGGAACTGGTTGACGACAATCGCGCCCTCCGGGCATTCGCGCTGGCATTTCATGCAGCCGATACAGCCGGCGGTACAGACCTTCATGACCGCCGCGCCCTTGTCGTGACTGGAGCAGGCGGGCATGATGCGCTGGCTTTCGGGGATGAGCTTGACGATGCTCTTCGGGCAGGTGTCCACGCACGCGCCGCAGCCCACACAGTGGGAGCGGTCAACCTGGGCGATGCCGTTTACGATGTGCATGGCGTCAAACTGGCAGGCACGGACGCAGTTGCCGAGACCGATGCAGGCGAAGGTGCAGAGCTTGTTGCTCTTGCCGCCGAAAAGCATGGCGGCCTGGCAGTCCTCGGGGCCGGTGTAGTTGAAGCGCTTTTCCGCCACGCCCTCACAGCCGGAGCAGGGTACGAAGGCGACCATTTTTTCACTGGTCTCATTGGAAGCGCCCATGATCTCGGCGACCTTTGCGGCGGTTTCCGCGCCGCCCGCTACGCAGCGGTTGCACGGGGCTTCGCCCTTTGCGACCGCGGCGGCATATCCGTCGCAGCCGGGGTAGCCGCAGCCGCCGCAGTTGGCGCCGGCCAGAACCTCACGCACCGCAGCCTGCTTGGGATCGACCTTCACATAGAAGATCTGGGAGGCGAAAGCAAGCAGCCCGCCGAAGATACCGCCCAGCACGCCGAGGACGAGCATCGCAAGAAGAATCGTTGTCATACTCTCTTACCTCCTCATACCGGGATGGCCATGCCGCTGAAGCCCATGAAGGCCAGGGCCACCAGCGCGGCGGAAACAAGGCAGATGGAGAAGCCCTTGAAGCACTCGGGATAATCGGCAAACTCCACGCGCTCACGCACGCTGGCAAAAAGCACGATGGCGAGCAGGAAGCCGATGCCGCCGGTGATGCCGTAGACGAGGGACTCGATGAAGTTGTAGTTGTTCTGGACGTTGAGCAGCACCACGCCGAGCACCGCGCAGTTGGTGGTGATCAGGGGCAGGAAGATGCCGAGCGCGGAGTACAGCGAGGGAACCATCTTCTTCAGGAACATCTCGACAAACTGCACCAGCGCCGCGATGACCAGGATGAAGGCCAGAGTCTGGAGAAATTCCAGATGCAGGGCAACCAGGATATACTCGTTGATGACCCAGCAGATGGCCGAGGCAAGACCCATGACGAACACGACCGCAAGGCCCATGCCGACGGCGGTGTCCACCTTGTTGGAGCAGCCCAGGAAGGGGCAGCAGCCGAGGAACTGGGAGAAGATGAAGTTGTTGATCAAAATTGCTCCCAGCGAGATCTGAATGATACTGCTAAGCATTACTTCTCAGCCTCCTTCTCTTGTTCCGCTTTCTTTGTCTTTTTCTCCTCGGACTTCTTGAGAGCATACTGCATGGCGGCGATCAGGAAGCCCAGCGTCAAAAAGCCGCCGAAGGGCAGGGACATGATGGACGCGCCGTAGCTCTCGGGGAAGATCTGGATGCCTGCGCCCGTACCGTCGAGCGTGAAGCGGAAGCCGTTGGAGACGTCGATCAGGCCGCCGCCGAAGCGTCCGGCGCCGAGAAGCTCACGCACCACGCACATGGCGATCAGCACGACGGTATAGCCGATGCCCTGGAAGATGCCGTCGAAGAAGGAGTCTTTGACGGGCATTTTCTGGCAGAAGGCCTCCGCGCGGCCGATGATGATGCAGTTGACGACGATCAGCGGGATAAAGACGCCCAGCGCCTCGCTCAGTGCGGGGACGAAGGCCTTCAGCAGCATGTCCACGATGGTGACGAAGCCCGCGATGACGACGACGAAGATCGCCAGACGGATCTCACCGGGGATCATCTTACGAATGGCGGAGATAACCACGTTGCAGCAGGTCAGGATGATAAGCACCGACAGACCCATGCCGACGCCGTTGAAGAGCGTCGTCGTGATGGCCATGGTGGCACACATGCCGATCTGCTGGACAAGCACGGGGTTATTGGTAACAAGGCCTTCGGTAAACTGTTTCTTACGATTCATTCACGCAGCCCTCCTTAACCCAAAGATTCGACAGCCCAGATGGACGTTGCGACGGCCTCGGTGATGGCGCGGGAGGTGATCGTCGCGCCGGTCAGGGCGTCGATGCTGCCGCCGTTGTTGGACAGAGCAATGCTCTCGTCCTGGCCGACAAACTGCTCACGGAAGTTCACGCCGACATCGCCGGTGCTGGCGGCATTCGCGCCGAGGCCGGAGGTCTCGGCATGCTCGATAATGGAGATGCCGGTGCACTTAAAGTCGTTGTCCACGCCGACGGCCATGGTGATGTTGCCCTGCGCGCCGGAGAACTTGGAGGTCACGACATAACCGGCGTCCCCGGCCTTATGCACGGTGAGAACGGTCGGGAAATCGGGATTGGAAAAATCAATCTCGTCGTAGCGCTCCGCCTCCAGAATTGAGGCGAAGGCGGCGGCGGTTTTGGCCTGTTTCTGCGCGTCGATGACGGGGGCGGTCAGCGCGTTGACAACGCCGAGCACGCCGGCGACGATCGCGCTGACAGCGAAGAGGACGAGGGCAAGCCTGATAATTTTATTCATTATACAGCCTCCTTCTTCGCGTTCTTCTTGGCGCGCTTCTGTGCGAAGAACTCTTCCTTGGAGACGCCGAACTGACGGCGATGGCAGAGCTTGTCAATGGCCCAGGTGCAGAGGTTCATGATCAGGATTGCGTAGGAGCAGCCCTCGGCATAGCCGCCGAAGTAGCGGATCAGCATGGTCAAAAGGCCGATGCCGATGCCGTAGATGACCTGGCCGTTGATGGTGACGGGAGAAGTGGCATAGTCAGTGGCCATGAAGATGCCGGTGAACATGACGCCGCCCGCGCACACGTTCTGCAGCGCCCACTCCAGATTGCCGTAGCCGCTGTGGCCGAAGATCAGGCTGACGAGAAACACGGTGCCGATCACGGACAGCGGGATACGCCAGCGGATGACCTTGCGGGCGATCAGGTAGGCCGCACCCGCGAGAATTGCGAAGGAGCTGATCTCGCCGATGCTGCCGGGAATCGCGCCGAAGAAGCTCTGGGCGAGGGTAAAGGGCATCGGCGTGTCGCTGTACATATAGCCGAGGGGCGTGGCGGCGGTCACGCCGTCGATCATGACGACGGTCAGCACGCCCGAATAGGATGCCGTGAGGAAGGCGCGGCCCGCAAGGGCGGGGTTGAGGAAGTTCTTGCCGATGCCGCCGTAGAGCTGCTTGACAATGACGATGGCGAAGAAGTCGCCGATCACGGCCATCCAGACAGGCGTCTGCGGGGGCAGAACCATGACCAACAGCAGGCCGGTCACAGCGGCGGAGAGATCGTCGATGGTGATGGATTTCTTCAGGAGGCGGCGGTAGGCCCACTCAAAGAACACGGCGGCCGCCATGCTCGACACCACGAGCAGGAGCGCATGCCAGCCGTAGCGGTACACGCCGAAGCCCACGATGGGCAGCGTCGCGACGATCACGTCCAGCATGATGCGCTGGGTGTCGCGCACGGTGCGTACCTGCGGCTGGTATGTAACGTCAAAGATCATGCGTTCTTTCTTTTCGTTCATTTCCTGGCCTCCTTTGCGGCGGCTTCCGCCTTGGCCTTTTCCTTGGCGGCCTTAGCCTGGAGCAAGAGCTTTGCGGTCTTGAAGGCGTGGGTCAGCGGCATTCTCGCCGGGCAGCGGAAGGTGCAGCTGCCGCATTCGATGCAGTCGGTCACATGATACTTCTCCAGCATCTCGAAGTCGCGCTTCTTATAGTACTGATACATATAGGTCGGCTCGAGGCGCATGGGACATACGTTGATGCACTTGCCGCAGCGGATGCACACGGGCTCCTCCACGGTGCGGTCTTCGTCCTCGGTGAAGAAGAGGACGCCTGCGGTGCCCTTGACGGTGACAGCGTCAAGCGTGGTAGCGCAGATGCCCATCATCGGGCCGCCGAGGACGATCTTGCGCGGGGTGCGCACAAAGCCGCCCACCTGCTCGGCAATGTAGCCGAAGCTGGTGCCGACGCGGATCATGGCGTTGACCGGGGCCGCGACAGCGCTGCCGTCAACGGTGACAATGCGCTCGACAACACTCTTGCCCTCGCAGCACGCCTGATAGATCGCATAGGCGGTGCGGGTGGAGATGACGCAGCAGCCGACGCCCGCAGGCAGTCCGCCGGGCTTGACCTCCCGGTTGGTGATGGTCTTGATCTGCATTTTCTCGCCGCCCTGGGGGTACAGGGTTCCCTCCGGCACGATCTCGATGTTGTATTTGCCGGCAATTTTGGAATTGAGCAGGTCAATCGCGTCCTGCTTGTTCTTCTCAATGCCGTAGTAGACCTTGTCCACACCCTGGGCGATGCGGGCAAGCTCGATCCCCTTCAGAAGCTCGTCCGGGTGGTTCAGCATGGTCAGGTGGTCGCCGTTGATGTACGGCTCGCACTCGGCGCCGTTGATAATCAGGGTATCGACCTTGCCGCGGCCGCTCTGAATTTTGAACGCCGTGGGGAACATCGCGCCGCCCATGCCGACGACGCCGGCCTCGCGGATACGCTGGAGGATAGCCTCGGGGTCCTTGAGCTGCGCTTCCGTCAGCGGCTCCATCAGCTCGGGCGTGTCCTGAAAGTCGTTCTCAATGACGACGGACATGATCATGTCGCCGAGGGGGTGAGGTCTGGGCTCGACCGCCACGACCGTTCCGGAGACGGAGGCGTGGACGGGCGCGGAGACGGGCGCGGGGTTGTCGCCGATCTTCTGGTACATTTTCACAACGTCGCCCTTTTTCACCAGCGGCGTGCAGGGCGCGCCGATATGCTGTGCCATGGGGATGACGACTTGCGGCGGCGGCGCAATCACGGTCACGGGAATCTCAGGGTGTTTCCGGTAATCGGGATGGACGCCGCCCTTAAATTTAAATGCCATAAGCTTCACCTCGTTACATTTTACATGGTACGGAATTTACTTATCTATCATATCATACGGACATGAGCCGTGTCTACTTTTTTCAGCGGAAAAATTCGTAGTTTTTCATGACAACTTTCAGACAGACTATCCGTATTCTTGTATGAATGTTACAAGTTTGGTCCCTTCTTCCGCCCACCGGGGCGGAGAGAGCCGTCCCTCACCCTAATGCCACGTCCAGCGCCATCATCAGCGCGAAGCCTCCGATGTAGCCAAGGCTCCCGGCTTTTCCCCTCGCCGCGGGACAGAGCTCGTGCGCGGTGACGCAGAGCATGGCCCCTGCGGAGAAGCTCAGCAGCCAGGGCATGACGGGGCACGCAAGCTCCGCCGTGAAGACCGCGAGCATGCCGAACAGCGGCTCCACCGCCCCGGAGGCCGCGCCCCAGAGAAAGGCGCGCAGACGGCTCATACCGCCGCTTCGCAGGGGGAGCGACACCGCCGCGCCCTCCGGGAAGTTCTGCACCCCGATGCCGAGGGCGAGGGCCAGCGCCGCGGCAAGCCCATCCCCGTCCGCCGCCAGCGCGAAGGCAAGGCCGACCGCCATGCCCTCCGGGATATTGTGGAGCGTGATGGCGGTAAACAGCATGCGCTCCTTACCGGCCGCGCCGCCCTGCACCGCGTCCGCCGCCGTGATGAAGAGTGCGCCGAGCAGCAGGCCCGCCGCCGCGGGCAGCCACGGAGGCAGCATCCCCTCCCCCGCCGTCTGCTCGATGGCGGGCAGCAGCAGACTCCACACCGAGGCCGCGGTCATCACCCCGCCCGCAAAGCCGGGCAGGAGGTTTTGAAACCGCGGCTCGGACGAGCGCAGAAAGAAAACCAGCGACGCGCCCAGCGCCGTCATAAGAAAAATAAACTGCGTGCCCCCGAGAGCCCACAGGATGGTTGTAATATTCATAAGCGCCTCCCGCTTTTCCTGTTATCAGGTTATGCGGAAGGCGCTGCTTTTGTTACCCTCTTCCGGGGTCGAGGATGCCGATGGACTCGACCGCGGCATCCTCGCCTGCGAAGGCGGGCTCGCCGCTGTCGCGGATCTCCAGCTCGCGCGCGATGTGCTTCAATGTGTCCGGATCGTCGGTGCCGCTGACCATGACCAGCCAGCCCTCTTCGCTGTTGAAAAGCAGGACGTAATTGGCCCGCTCATAATTCCAGCGCATGGTGCAGTCGGTATAGTCGCTGGTCAGCACCGTAACATGCCAGTTGTCCCAGTCCTCTTCCTTTATGAGCGTGACCTCACCGTTGATGATGCGCTTGTGGTTGCCCGCGCGGACATTGCCCGCGCTGATGATATAAGGGATATCCGATCCCTCGCCCTGATCGGAGAGATAGGTCGTCCAGCCCTCCTCGTCGGTAAAACCGAAGTTCGCCTCCGAGGGCAGGTAGAAGCAGCGAAATTCCGGCTGGTTCCTGCGCTCTGTCGGCCCCTCAAACGTGAGAACCATTCCGGCGTCGGGGAAGCTGGCTTTGTGCTCATTGAGGATTTTCCCCTGTTCATCCAGCTCGCGCCAGTAGCCGGTCTCGTCGGTCTCTGTCTTGTGCAGATTCATGAACCAGCCGCTCACCGCATAGGCGGCGGAGCCCATCAGCGTCGCAAGTACTGCGACAAGCAGCAGCGTGCGCAGGGGCTTTTTCGCCGTGCGTTTCGACCTTGGCTGCCCGACGCCGATCTTTGCCATAACGCTTTCGTTGATACGCCCCGCCATGTCCTTGTTCTCCGCCCCGAGTTCGACATTTTCCGGGCAGCATGCGTCCATGAGATCAGAAATGCGGATCTGCACAGCTATACCCCCTCTCGCTGAAATAATCCCGCAGGCGTTCACGCCCGCGCCGGAGCTTTGTGCGCACCGTGGCGGCGTTCATATCCAGCATGGCGGCAATTTCGTCCGTTTTCTGATAAAGAAAATAGTGTCGTTTGAAAATTTCGCTGTCCGGCTCGCCCAGCGTGTCCACCGCCTCGCGGGCAAGCTTTGTGAGCTCCGCGCGCAGGACGCTTTCCTCCATGTCGCCGGGCGCGGCGATCTCCAGAAGCTCATCGTCCAGCGGGTCGGCGAGACGGGCGGCGCGCAGGGCGTCCTTTGCCAGGTTTCGCACGACCGCCGCGAGCCACGGCTTCAGCTTGCCCGGTTGCACCTCGCCCCGATGTGTCCAGAGCCGTACGAAGGCATCCGACACGGCCTCCTCGACATCCTCGCGTGAGAGCGGCGGATCCATCACATTGGAGGCAATGGTATACAGATAGGGCGTATAGAAGGCGATGATCTCCGACAGCGCCCCGGTGTCCCCGTCCTTGAGCCGCCGCAGCACGGCGCGTTCGTTCATCCCTCGTACACCTCCCTGTTAGGACCGAAGGGCAGGCTGCGGTCAGGCTCTGTCCGCGCCGTCTCGTCTGTTTCCCTGAGCCTCACCAGATAGCGCCCCGGCAGCTTCTCGCTCCAAAAGGACAGCTCGGCGGGGGTCAGGTGCACCACGCACACGCTCTCCGCTTTGTCGAAGTATGTATAAAGGTCAGAGTCGATCCCGGCAGCCCACAGGACATGACCAAGCATCAGCCCGTTCCGGTCCCAGCCGCTGGGGGAATACGCGCGCAGGGCGAAGTCGCAGACTTTGTCCCGGGGAAGCTTTTCAAGCGCTTCAAGGGTGTCGTCCTCAAAGTAAAAGCAGCCGCGCTTCTCATAGGCTTTCAGATCTTCCTCCGTCTGCTCATAGAGGGCGCCCGGCCAGTATTCCACATCGAAGCGCTCCCGCACCCCATCATGGAGCTGCTCGAACGAAAAAGGCTCGCCCGCTTCCTCACTCAGCTCGAAGAAGCGCGCCGGGGTCATGGTCACGACCGTGAGGTAGCACCAGTCGTCCAGCCCATCCAGAAGCGTATGCTGGGCGATGACCCTGGCGTCCACACCGTCCAGCGCGTCAAAGCAGCGCGCCATGCGCATGGCCTCCCCCTCGTCCAGCTCAAAGCGGACGCTGTGGGGAACGAAGGGATAAGGCTCGTCCTGCGGGAGGGCGCGGAACATTTCCAGCTCCTCGCCCCGCGCGTAGAAGCGGCCGAACTTTTCATGAAAGCGGCCCCAGAAGTCCTCCGGGCTCTCATCATACACAGGCTCCGGCTCCCCCACATAGACAGCCGAGCCGTCATTTACCCGCACATAGGGCGTGGCCTCCGGCGCGTGGGTCGGCCAGGGCTGAGGCGCGGCCTCCGCGTTTGCGCCTTTGAAGACGAGGAACAGCAGCAGGAGCATGCCGCCGCCAATTAAACTCTTTCTCTTCATAGGTTTCTCCTTTTCGCGTTCGATTGCGTTCTCATTTATAAGAACGAACGCGGAGGGGAAAATGTTTCACTTGAATGGAAAAATTTGCAGGAATAAATATCATCCTGAACGCAGGACATATGATATTCCGCTTTCTTTGATATATTACTTTCTGGGTATCGGGTTTATTCAGCAAACAACCAACATGCACACCGTAGGGGCCGTTCACGAACGGCCCGGCAGTACACAATCGGTTTTTCGGATTCGCCTGGGCGCATTCGTCGGACGCGGCCTCTGCCGCCGGGCGATTCGTGAATCGCCCCTACGGTCATACAGGGAAGCTTGCTGTGTCAAGCCGATACCCATATTTTTACTTTTTATGTATTATTTGCCTGAACAGTTTCCTTCAAGGATGTATTATTCAGGTGCAACTTTACGCAAAAAAAGAAGAGGACCGATTACTCAGTCCCCTTCTCTCAAAAGCTGCGAAGCAGCTTACGCCTCGGCGGTGAACTCGTCCTTGCCGACGCCGCAGAGCTCGCAGGTGAAATCGTCGGGCAGGTCTTCCCACTTGGTGCCCTGCTCGTCTTCATCATAGACCCAGCCGCATACATTGCATACGTATTTCATTGGTGATTTCTCCTTTCGCAAAAACAATCAATAAACGCCTTTGGGATTGGGGCCATATACATTCGTGCCCGGCTCGCTGTCCTTGCATTCCCACACAAGAAGAATAATACTGCCCACAACGGGGATCAGAATCAGGAAGTAAAACCAGCCGGACTTACCGATATCATGCAGACGGCGGACAGTAACGGCTATGGACGGGATCAGCGTGGCGAGGGAAAAAAGCGACTGAATAACAGTAAAGATCGTCATTTGTGCATCGGTGCCGAAAACAGCAGCGTTCAGGCCGCTCAGCACAGCGCTGACAAGGAATATGAACAGCGTGAAGTACCAGTATTCGCTGCGGCGGGCACGACCGGAAAAGTTCGCGTAATTCTGAAAAACATTAACAATCGATTCTTTGAAACTCATGCTTTTCGCTCCTTCTTCAAATATGCAGTGCAGAGATCACAACCGCGCCCTTCGAGGGCCCGTTACCGTGTCTGCGCTTTTTCCTGCTTACTTGAAGTATCTCTCCAGCAGGCCCTTGAAGGCTTTGCCGTGGCGGGCCTCGTCGCGGGCCATCTCATGGACGGTGTCGTGGATGGCGTCGAGGTTGTACTTCTTGGCGAGCTTGGCCAGATCGGTCTTGCCGGCGGTGGCGCCGTTCTCGGCGTCGACGCGCATCTGCAGATTCTTCTTGGTGCTGTCGGTGATGACCTCGCCCAGGAGCTCGGCAAACTTGGCGGCGTGCTCGGCCTCTTCCAGACCGGCCTTTTCCCAGTACATGCCGATTTCGGGATAGCCTTCACGGTAGGCGACGCGCGCCATGGCGAGGTACATGCCGACCTCGGAGCACTCGCCCTCGAAGTTGGAGCGCAGGCCCTTGATGATCTCTTCCTGCACCTCGGCGGGGACGTCCGCGCCGAAGACCTTGCCGACGCCGACGACATGCTCGGCAGCCCAGGTCATCTCACCGGCCTGCTCGATAAACTTGGAAGCAGGAACCTTGCAGATGGGGCAGAACTCGGGGGGCGTGTCGCCCTCATGAACGTAACCGCATACAGAACATACCCATTTTTTCATTTGAATTTCCTCCTGTCAAAAATATAGTTTTACAGATTATGTAAAAGCTTTTTCTCAGAATGAATATACCATACTCTATTCATCTTGTAAAGCGGTATTCACTCCCACCCGACAAGATCCAGCAGTGCCGGGGCGATCGCGCGCCCGAAGAGCCGGACGGCGGCGAGGGCTTCGCGCAGGGTGTTGCCGCTGCTGCCCACCTCCACGATCAGCGATCCGGGCGTGAGCTGCTGGTTATAACGCTGCGGCACCAGCGCGACCGGGCGCATAAGCGTGGGGTAGGCGCTGTTGGCGGCGTTTTGCAGGTACAGCGCGAAGGCCAGATTACCGCGCCAGTCCGGATGCTCCAGTCCGCTCTCGTCTGTACCGACCAGGAGCATGACCTGGCTTGCCGTGGTTCCCTCCTCCTCGGCCATGGTCTTGTATACCACGCCGTTTGAGCCGAGAGCGTCGCGGTGGATATCCAGCACGACCCGGATGCCGGGGCAGCTCTCCAGATACTGCTCGATCGCCTCGCCCGCCCGGTTGTAGGAGCCCGTATAACTGGGGTAATCGTAGATGCCCCGGTCATGGATCACGTTCAGCCCGGCCTCCGTCAGGATTTCGGTCAGCTCGTCGCCGATGCGTACGACGTTGAACTGCGTGTCCTCGGTGCGGCCATCGTCACTGGCGGAGTAGCGATCCGCGCCCGACTGGACATAGGCCTCGCTGCCGTGCGTGTGGATAATGAGAATCTGCGGCTCGCTGGCCGGGAGCGTGAGCGCGAGTCCGCCGGACAGAATATCCGCCGCGTCCACCCAGTACTGCGTCTCATTTCGGATGCGCACGCCGCCCTCAATGGCAGTCTCCCATACTGCGTCCGTCTCGGGCGGTGCGGACAGCGCCGCCTCCCCCCGCTCTGCGCTCAGGAGACGCGGCAGCGTTGTCGTTACAGTGCTGCCCGTCGGCTGCTGTGCGGATGAGGAGGCAAGAACCACATTCTTCATCCGCTCCTCCTGCGGTCTGTCGATCATCCACGCGCCGAGACCGCCTTCCAGTCCGCCCGCCGACAGGAGCCAAAGCCCCGCCGCAGCCAGCAGCCATGCAAACCGCCGCAAAAATCGATTCACCGCGTTTCCCTCCTGCCGCTCTGTTTTCCTCACAGCTTATGCCGTTGTTGGCAAATAAATGCCAAAAGACGGGCGGCTCGGAATGCAAAAATTAGGCGAATATTCACATTTTACCGGGGGACGCGACTTGAAATCAGCGCACGGGAATGATATACTATGCTATGTTATGTAACCCTGAATCTCTGACAAGGGGGCGCAAGCCATGGCAGAACGCTATTCCCGACTCTATCATCTGCCTGAAGGTCTGTATACGCCGGGCGCGCCGCTGGTGATCGCCGCGGGCGCGCTGCTCACGGACAGCCAAAGCGGTCAGATCATCGCGCAGCTCAAAATGCGCAGCATCTCATCGAAGACGATCAACGCCGTCAAGGTGCTTGTTACCGGACTGGACAGCGCGGGCAGGCCGATCTGCCAGGAGGAGCATGTGTACGCAGGCCTTAACGCCGCACGCGATACGCTCTTCGGCGCAAAGGAGGGCGTCCGCCTGTATGCGCCCGGCGTTCGCAGCTTTTCCGCGCGCGTTCTCTCTGTCGCCTTTTCCGACGGCAGCCGTTACATTGACAACGGCGGGGAGTGGAAGCCTCTGCCGCAGCAGATCAACCTCAACCAACGCCTGTTTGACACGGAGCTGATCCGCCAGTATCGCATGGAGACAAGCGAGGAGAGCCGCTTTGTCCCGCTGGAGGTGCAGGATCTCTGGCTGTGCGCCTGCGGGGAGATCAACCACCGCGGCGAAAGCTGCTGCCGCTGCGGGCAGACGCTGTCGCACTGCAAGGAATGTATGAACGTGGAGCGCCTGCGCGAGAACAAATCCCTGCGGCTGAACGCGCAGGCTGTTCAGGCCGCGCTGAATGCAGAGAAAATGCAGGCGCGCGGCAGAGTGTTCCAGCGTGTGCTGCTTGTGCTCGTACCGATCCTGCTGATCGCTGCCATCACCCTCGGCGTCTATAAGCTGGCCCAGCGACGCACCGCGATTTACGACGAGGCTTATCGTCTGTACCGCGCGGGCGAATATGCCGACGCCGCGGTGCTCTTCGGCAAGACCCTTCACTATCGGGATTCTGACGAGATGGAAGCCAAGGCAAAAAAGGCCGACGCGGAAATCGCATCATACAACAGGGCCAGCGTGCTTTTTGACAACGAGCGCTGGGACGACGCTTACGAGGCATTCAAGGAGCTGGGCAGCTTCCAGGACAGCGCCGAGCGCGCGCAGGAGGCCCGCTACCGCAAGGGGCTTTCCCTGCTGGAGAGTGCGGACTACGCAGAGGCGCGCGAGATTTTCCGCGAGCTTGGCGATTTCCGGGATGCGCCCGCCATTGCCGCCCACTTCTTCAACCGCCTGCTCTCCGAGGAGGCAAGTCTGAATCTGGAGTGCAACGGCCCGCTGACCACGAGCTATGTCTACGACAATTACGGGCGCATCGCCGAGAAGACAGAGCACTTCTCCGCCTATTCCGGGATGAGTGACCGGGTCTATGTATACTCCTATGGCGGGGACGGAAGCTATTCCGTCTCCGAGGGGCAGGTGGAGAAGCTCTATGACCCCTACGGAGCCTATCTCGGGCAGGGCAACGTCATTTCCTACGTTTACGATTATGAGTTCTACCCCGACGGCAGCGTGCACTACCGCATCGGCAGGGACGCCAAAACGAAGGAATACCGCAGCTCCGCCGCCTATGACGAGCATGGCAATCTCATCGGCGTGCAGGATGAGGACGGGCCGACCTACACGCTGCTCAATGAATACGACGGTGACAGGCTGACAAAGCAGGAGCGTTATAACGAAGACGGAACCATGCTCACCCGGACGAGCTTTGAGTACGACGAGAACGGCATGCTCAAGCGTGCGGTCTTTCTGACGCCTGGCGCATCCTCAACCGTCACGATCCTCTATACCAACGGTCCGGTTTTCGCCATGCTGGCAGCAGAGTAGCACTTGACAGCGCAAATCCTTTCGTGGTATTATCGCCGAGGAACTATGTTGCGTTATGCCTCATTTTCCCTGTTTTTGGGAACATGGGGCTTTTTTATCGCTGTATAAGGAGTGTTTTATTTTGGATTATGACGTTATCATCGTCGGCGCCGGGCCCGGGGGTATCTTTACCGCTTATGAGCTTGCGCACGCCGGGCGCGGTCTGAAAATCGCCGTGCTGGAGCTGGGAAAGGCGCTCGACAAACGCCGCTGCCCCATCGACGGCGAGAAGGTAAAGTCCTGCGTCGGCTGCAAAACCTGCAGCATTATGAGCGGTTTCGGCGGCGCCGGCGCCTTTTCGGACGGCAAATACAACATCACCAATCAGTTCGGCGGCACGCTTTATGAGCATATCGGCAAGCAGAAGGCCATAGAACTGATGCAGTACGTGGATTCCATCAACCTCGCCCACGGCGGCAAGGGGACGAAGCTCTACTCCACCGCCAACACGAAGATCAAACGCATGTGCCTGGAAAACGGCCTGCACCTGCTGGACGCGCAGGTGCGCCATCTCGGGACGGATATCAACTACGTCGTACTGGGAAACCTGTACGATGAGCTGAAGAAGACTGTCGATTTCTATTTTGAGACCGCCGTTGTCGGGATCGACAAAATTGAAGGCGGATATGAGGTGATCTGCGAAAAGCAGCGCTTCACCTGCCGCGACTGTGTGATCTCCGTCGGGCGAAGCGGCAGCAAGTGGATGGAGAAGGTCTGCGAAACGCTGGGCATCCCCACCATGTCAAACCGCGTGGACATCGGCGTGCGTGTGGAGCTTCCCGCGGAGATTTTCTCCCATCTGACCGACGAGCTGTATGAGAGCAAGATCGTCTACCGCACGCAGAAGTTTGAGGATCTGGTGCGCACCTTCTGCATGAACCCGCACGGCGTCGTCGTCAACGAGAACACCAACGGCATCGTCACCGTCAACGGCCACAGCTACGAGGACCCGTCGAAACATACGGAGAACACGAACTTCGCCCTGCTGGTCTCCAAGCATCTCTCCGTCCCCTTCAAGGATTCCAACGGCTACGGCGAGAGCATTGCGCGCCTGTCCAACATGCTGGGCGGCGGCGTGATCGTCCAGCGCTTCGGCGATCTGGTGCGCGGGCGGCGCAGCACCGAACAGCGCATCCGCGAGTGCTTCGTGACGCCGACGCTGGCCGCGACGCCCGGCGATCTGAGCCTTGTCATCCCCAAGCGCATCCTTGACGGCATCATTGAGATGATCTACGCCCTCGACAAGATTGCCCCGGGCACCGCCAATGACGACACCCTGCTCTATGGTGTGGAGGTCAAGTTCTACAACATGGAGGTTGAGATCGACGATCGTCTGGAGACCTGCTGCAAGGGGCTCTACGTCATCGGCGACGGCTCCGGCGTGACACACTCCCTCTCCCACGCCTCCGCCAGCGGCGTCTTCGCGGCAAGGGAGATCCTGGCTGGAATGTGATAATCTGCACCCCTCTCCGCCCCGGTGTACGCGCAGGGGCACCTCCCCCAAAAAAGGGAGGCAGGGCTTGGCTCCCTCTATGAGGGAGGTAATCCACTTTCTCTCGGAGGTTTCCATGTCTAAGACCAAAGGTCAAAACTACATGCACGGCGCGGCGATTTTGACGGTCGGCGTGATCATCATGAAGATCCTCGGCTTCTTCTATAAGATCCCCCTGGGCAACATTCTCGGGGACGAGGGTTATTCGATGTTCATGGGCGCCTACAGCATCTACTACATCTTCTTCACGCTGGCGACGGCGGGCCTGCCGGTGGCGCTGTCGCGGCTTGTGGCCGAGGCGGACGCGAACGGCCGGGCGAAGCAGGAGGAAAAGACCTTCCGCGTGGCGCTTGTCACCTTCACGGTGATCGGGACGGTTTTCGCGCTCATCATGTTCTGCTTCCCGCACTGGCTTGCCGCCGTGTATCTGGAAAATCCCGACGCGGGCCCCAGCGTGCGGGCGATGGCTCCGGCGATCCTGCTGGTGTGCATCGTGTCGGCCTATCGCGGCTACTGCCAGGGCAACGGCAATATGCTCCCCACCACGGTGGACGAGGTGCTGGAGGTTTTCTTCAAGGTCGTCTCCGGGCTTGTGATCGCGGTGCTGGTGCTGCGCTCTTTCCGCCCCGGCGATCCGATGGCACTGCCCATGGGCTCGGCGGGCGCGATCTTCGGTGTGTCGATCGGCTCGGCGGTGTCGCTGGCCTATATGATTATCTACAAGCGGCGGCACTACTCCATCCTCTCCGCGCCCTATACAGGCGGCATTGACCCGAACGACATCCCGGACGACAACGATCTCGTCGATCCTGCGATGAAAATCGTGCGGGACATTCTCACCATCGGCATTCCCATCGCCACGGGCGCGTGCATCATGGCGCTTTTGAACAGCGTGGACTCCAAGCTCTGCATGAACCGTCTGCAGGGCGCGGCGCACTTCAGCTATCGGGAGGCCAAGGTGCTCTACGGCGTGTACGGCAAGGCGCAGACCCTGTTCAATCTCCCGGCTGCCTTTATCACGCCGCTGACCATCTCCATCGTCCCGGCCATCTCCGGGGCGCTGGCGAAGGGCGATCGCGGGACTGCCGCTGCGGTATCTGAGGACTCCATGCGCATCTCCGCCTTTCTGGCGATCCCGATGGGCGTGGGTCTGTCGGTACTGGCAAGGCCGATCATGAACGTGCTCTATCCCGGCAGCCATCCCGCGGGCACGGGGCTTTTGCAGATCATGGGCGCCGCCTCCTTCTTTGTCTGTCTGGTGCTGATGGAAAACGCGATCCTCCAGGCCTCCGGCAGGGAGAAGCTCACCATGCTGACGCTCATCACCGGCGGGCTCATCAAGATCGCGGTCAACTGGTTCCTGGTCGCCCGGCGGGACATCAACATTTACGGCGCGCCGGTGGGTACGCTGTGCAGCTATGTCACGATGGCGGCGATGGACTATGTCTTCATGTGCCGCACGCTGGATCACCGGCCGCGGCTCTGGCGCATTTTCAGCGGGTCCGCAGCCGCAAGCGCCCTCATGGGTCTGACCGCGTGGAGCGTCTACGGTCTGTGCCATCGGATGCTGATGCCGCTGCACCGCCTCGGTAATCTGCTGGCCATGGGCTTGGCGATTTTTGCGGCGGTAATCGTGTACCTGGCGGCGGCGATCGCGCTGCGTGCGGTGACAAAAGAGGACATGAAGCTGATCCCCGGCGGCGAAAAAATCGCGCGTCTGCTCAGGATGCGTTGATTTTCGACGATAATGCTGAAATAATTGCAATTTGGTCGAAAATAGTACTTGCGAAATACAGGGAAGTATGGTACATTCTATGTGTTTGCGGCCCATATCGTTTTAAGGCCGCGTCAAAGATGAGTAAACCGTGATAAATACGGGAAAACTCAGTAACAGCCATCAATTTTTCAGGAGGATTTACACAATGAATAAGGCAGAATTGGTCGCAGCAGTCGCAGAGAAATCCGGTCTCTCCAAGAAGGACAGCGATAAGGCCGTCAGCGCCGTGCTCGACGTTATCGCTGAAGAGCTCGCCAAGGGCAGCAAGGTTCAGCTCGTCGGCTTCGGTTCCTTTGAGTGCAAGGCTCGCAACGCCCGCATCGGCCGCAACCCCAGAACCAAGCAGGAGATCGAGATCCCCGCGAGCCGCGTGCCTGTCTTCAAGGCCGGCAAGGCTCTGAAGGACGACGTCGCCAAGTCCAAGTAATTTATCCCAGGTATGAAAGACCGCCTCTCCGATTTGGAAAGGCGGTCGTGTTTTTTAAGGCAGCGGTACCCTCTCCGCCCCAGTGTGCGCACTGGGGCACCTCCCCCGAAGGGGGAGGCAAGTGACTTTGACTACAGTATGGGCTCCCTCCCTGAGGGAGCTGTCACCAGTGCACGCACTGGTGACTGAGGGAGTTTGCGCGTTACTTTGAGCGCTCATAATGGGCGACGTTGACTCCTTCCGTCATCCGGTCTCGCGGGGGATCGACCGGATGCCACCTCCCTCAGAGAGGGAGGCTTAATCTTGCCTCCCCTTCCGGGGGACAAAGCCATAAATCAGCAGGAGGAATCATCATGCGTTTGGACAAATACTTAAAGGTTTCACGCCTTATCAAACGGCGCAGCGTGGCGAATGACGCCTGCGACGCCGACCGGATTCTGGTCAACGGACGGCAGGCCAAGGCGAGCTATCAGGTCAAAGAGGGCGACATCATTGAGATTGCCTTCGGGCAGCGCACACTGAAGGTCGAGGTCACGCAGGTGGCAGACAACGTCTCCAAATCGGACGCACCTGCGATGTACAAGGAGCTGGCCTAAGAAAACGCTGAATAATCAGCGCTTCCCTAAACCCGCACGGCCTCCATCTGCATGCGTTTGGTGTCCTCCATGACGTGGGCGTAGAGGTTCATGGTGACGCCGATGTCCGCGTGACCGAGGATCTCCTGCAGGGTTTTGGGCTGCATCCCGGACTCGATCGCGCGGGTCGCGAAGGTATCGCGGAAGGCGTGAGCGGTAAAGCGTTCGATACCCGCGGCGCGGCAGAGCGCGTCGATATCCTTTCCGACGCAGCGGGCTCCCAGCAGGCCGCCCCTGGGCGCGCGGAAGATGGGGCCGCCGTCATCTGTGAACTGCCGCGTGTTCTGCCGCTGCTGCTCCCGGATCGCGTCCAGCGCCTCATGCCGCGCGGGGATCACGCGGACGGAGCAGCCGGTCTTGGCGTCCCGCCCCACGGTGAGGCGTCCGTCCAGCGTTTTGGTAAGGGTGCGCTCGATCCGGATTCCGCCATCCCTTATGTCTTTCTCCATCAGCGCGCCCGCCTCGCCGAAACGGCAGCCGGTATTCAGCAGGAAGCTGTAGAGCGGCAGATACCATGAACCGTATTCCCGCGCCGCATGGAAAAATGCCTCTGTTTCCTCCCTGGTGAGGGCGCGGTGGATCGTTTCCCGCGCCGGTTTTTTTGTCTCCCTGAGACTGCGCAGCCTCTTTGCGGGATTGCGGACGATCATCCCCTCCTCCTGTGCCGCTTCCAGAACCATCCGGATGAGGGACATGCACTTGTTCACGGTTGAAACGCTGTAATCCCGGCTCAGGACAAGCTGCACCTGCTTGAGCTGCTGCTGCTCGATCTTGCCGGGGTTGAGCGCGCCGAAGCAGCCGTTCCCGGATTCCATGGGGACTTCGGAGATGAGACGATAGATATACCGGTTTGTGCGGATCGTGCTGTCGCGCACGGTACCGAGCCGCGCGCTTTCCCAGGTTTTGAAATACTGGTTCAGCGTGGGATCACATCCCGGTTTGTATACGCCGTCCTCGATCTCCCTGCGGCGTGCCAGTTCTTTGTCCCGGCACTCCCGCACGGTCCTCCCGTAGACGCTGTATCGTTTTCCTTCGACCGTGAAGCGGCTCTCATAGCCGCCCTTCGCGGTTTTTCTCATTCCAGCGGGAATCCTTGGCATGGCTGTTCCTCCGGTTTATTCGTTCTTCCGTGTGTTTTTCTGCCTGGGCAGGATTACATAGTGAAACAGTTTCGGTATGCGGCTATGAGGATACGGCAAACCTGTCGGCGCTCTCCCGCAATACGTTCACGCGCTGCGCCGTTTTTTCTCCCCCGTTTATCGGGGAGAAAAATGGGGTACTCTTCGCTTTTTCCCGCCTGTTTCGGGCCTCCGGCGCGTTTGCCGGTTTCAAATGAAGAAACTGCTTGCAATGATTCTTTGCGTTGCGATGGTCCTGAGCTTCAGCGCTACCGCTTTCGCAGGAAACGAAGGAACCACCGGCGGTAGAGGTTACGCTGTTGATTTCGATCGCGACAACCCCGAATACATGGACGCCAGCGACGCCAAGAAGCTCGTCACCGATCTTGGCAAGGACATGAAGGCTATGTACTATGCCATCGCTGCCGATGAGGCCGTTTTCGGCACCGCCAAGGGCATCTACGACTTTACCGATTCTCTGGCCAAGGATCTGCTCAAGGACGTCGATAAGCTCGATGCCAAAGTATGGAATCCGTCCACCGGCATGTACGAAGATGTTACCATCTACCAGGAAGATCTGATTAGCAACGTCCGCAAGGGCTTCAACCACATCATCGGCAACGAGATTGCCAACTACCTGAACGACAGAGTTGATTCCTTCGTCAACGGTGATAACCGCATCCAGCCTGACAAGTACATTAAGGTCTTCAACAAGGCTGTCAACGAAGCCCTCACCAGCAACAAGGCTCAGAAGAACATCCAGGCTCTTATTTATGGCCTTGCTGCAATCAACCTGCAGAAGTCCGTCAACGATCGCGCTGACGATCTGTACGACGACATCGTTGAGTGGGATCACTGGAAAGAGTTCTACTGGACGAGCCATTATGATGAGGAGCTTGAAAAGGTCATTGCCGATCAGGTTGATGATCCTGACGGCGCCTATGCTACGACTTGGCTGCCCACCGCTCCTTGGAACAACACCGTCCTCGTCCCGACCGGCAGCTGGGCTGCTGCGGCCGATTCCGCAACTGCTGGAGATATGCTCATCGGCTTGTTCAACTGATCACACACGCAAAAGAATCTAATCACTGATCCTGACAATCAGTGAACCATGCACAGGCCCTGCGAAAGCAGGGTCTGTGTTTTTTTGCTCTGGACACGATATGTTCAGCGAAAAAGCAGCCTTGAAACGAATAAGCACGTGAAAACGCAGGGGCCGATGCCTTGTCATCGGCCCGCCGTTTTACGACACTGCACGTAATTCGACGGGTCGATCTGGGAATCGGTCCCTACGTTTTTTGGGTTCAATTTACGTTTTGAGATAATCTCTGTTGAAATTATGAGGAGATGGTGAATTATCTGTCGGTTTATTATTATTTTACAGAATAGCACGCATCTTGTCAATCAAAAAAGAACGATTTGTTAAAGTACGGTTAACACCGTGCTTTCTATTTATATTATCGCTGCGGCGTGATAAACTACACTATATCAGAACCGCACATAAAAAAAACACAGACCCTGCTTTCGCAGGGCCTGTGCGTGGTTCACTGATTGTCAGGATCAGCGATTAGATTCTTTTATGCGTGGATTAGTCGTTGAGCAGGCCGCTGAGGATCTCAGCAGCAAGAGCGGCATCGCCAGTGTAGCCAGTCGGGATCAGGAAGTTAATGGTCTGCTCGCTGCCGGTCGGGACCAGAACGGTGTTGGTCTCGCCCTCAGTGGGCAGCCAGCTCCAGGCATAGCCATACAGATCAGGCTCGGTAACATTGATGGCGTTGCCTTCCTCATCCGTGGTCCAGTGGAATTCTTTCCAGTGATCCCAATCAATGATATCATCGTACAGGTCGTCAGCACGATCGTTGACGGTCTTCTGCAGATTGAGAGCAGCAAGGCCATAAACAATAGCCTGGATGTTCTTCTGAGCCTTATTGCTGGTGAGGGCGTTGTTGACAGCCTTGACGAAGACGTTCATGTACTTGTCGGGCTGGACGTAGCCGTTGCTGTTGGTGAAAGTGCCAACTCTGTCGTTGAGGTAGTTGGCGATCTCGTTGCCGATGACGTGGTTGAGGCCCTTGCGGACGTTGTCAATCAGATCTTCCTGGTAAATGTCGCCGAAGGGAGTCTCGTACTTGTCGATGTTCTTGAGCAGTTCCTTGGCCAGAGAATCGGTCATGCTGTAGATGCCCTTGGCAGTGCCGAAAACAGCCTCATCGGCAGCGATGGCATAGTACATGGCCTTCATGTCCTTGCCAAGATCGGTGATGGTCTTCTTGGCGACGCTGGTGTCAACGTACTCGGGAAGGCGATCATCGTCGTAGGCACTGGCGATACCGCCGGTGGTGCCTGCTGCGAAAGCGGCCGGAGCAAGGCTCATGACCATCGCAACGCAAAGAATCAGTGCAAGCAGTTTCTTCATTTGGATATGTCCTCCTTAAAATATGTCACAAGGGGTTTTCCCTTTGTGCAGGCACAGTATAACGCTACATTTCGTATTTGTCAAGCATTTATTTCAGAAATGTTAAATCGTTCATGATTTATTTAAAAACTCCTCTGATTTTTCGCGTTTCTTCTTATTATATAAAGCGTTTCTTTTTTCTGTTAACAATTTCGATTTTTCCCGTAATAATCAGGCGCTTTCTCCGCTCTGGGGCACGGCATATTTCTAATTCTGGGTATCGGGTTTATTCAGCAAACAACCAACATGCACACCGTAGGGGCCGTTCACGAACGGCCCGGCAGTACACGATCGGTTTTTCGGATTCGCC
>ONVI01000041.1 GCA_900321275.1 uncultured Eubacteriales bacterium
ATGAGACGTGTTTTGTGCCCTTTGGCACAAAACAGGCAGCGCGCGTTCGCGCGTTGCCTTTTCCATAAAACACAGTGTTTTATGGAAAAATAGTATTAAACACATAAATCTTGAAAAAACGTGGGGCGAATCCGAACATTTCTACGGATTTGCCCCACGTTTCTGCTTTGATTCGGTTTTTTCGCGCGGGAGGGTCAAGACCCTCCCCAGCGGTATAAATTCAGTCTCTGCGTATATGAATTCGTTTTGCGACAGCCCCTTTCGCTTATGGCAGGAGCATGTCTTTCGATTCGTTTTCGTCCGGCCTGAAAACGGTATATTCCGAATCGCCGGCAAAGGCGTCCTCCGCAATACTGACGTCAGCGCCGGAAATGAGGATATAGGAAAGATACGGGCAATCGGCAAAGGCGCGCGGTCCGATCGTGCGAACGCTTTCGGGCACATGCACCGAGACGAACGCACCGCCGGCAAAGGCTTCCTCGCAGATCTCGTTCAGACCGGCGGGAAGAAGGAAATCAGGCTCCGCGGAGAAAATCAGAACCACATCGGCGTCATAGCTGAGCAAAAGGAAGGACGCCTCTTCAAGCGGATCTTCGTCGAAGGGATCCCCGGCGGAACCACTCATGTTAAAATACGTAACAACGCCGTCCTCCACCTCGGGCTGAACCTCCGCCATCAGCTTGAGAAGGCTTGGGCAGCAGGCGATATTGAGCTTCACAAGCTTATTGCCGCTGCAGTCAAGCACCTCAAGCACAGCGTTGTTTCTGACATCCAGCTGCGTCAGATTGTTGCCGCCGCAGTCCAGACCTGTCAGCCCGGTGTTTCCGGAAACATCAAGCGCGCTTAACGCATTGCTGCCGCATTCCAGATCCACGAGCGCGATGTTTTTGCTGAGATCCAGCGCTTTAAGCTTGTTGCCGCTGCACCACAAAACTTCCAGCGCGATATTTTTGCCTACGTCCAGCGCCGTGAGCCTGTTGTCGCAGCAATCCAGATATAAAAGGGCGGTGTTCTTGCTGAGATTCAGCGCGGTCAGCTGGTTTTCGCTGCAGTAGAGAGACACAAGCGCGGTGTTCCTGCTGACGTCCAGCGCTTCCAGCCGGTTGCGATAGCAGAACAGGTGCTGCAGTTTGGTGAAGTGCTCAATTCCCTTCAGGTTGGCGATGGTCCCGGGGTTCTCGCCGTCCTCGCCGACATCGATTATCGTTACGGCGCCGATCTCGGATTTGCTGAGAGCGCCGTCGCCGTTCTTGTCAAATTCTTCGGCTACATAAGAGCGGAAAGCGTTGTCAGGGAAATTGCTCTGGTCGATGGCAAGGCCGGGGGGAACTGCCGCATCACATGTAAACAGCTTGAAAGGACCGTCGTAGTTCGTGCTGTGCCCGTTTACCAGCATCCCGCCGCTGTCGCACGCGGCGTTGAAGTCGACGGAGAATGGAATCATATTGATATTGTCGTAGGTATATTGGCCGGAGTAGTTTTTCGAGTGCTCGATATAATAGCGCAGCGGCGTTTCACCGGAGGTGATGCGGCACTCTACGGTTACCGGACCTTTCTCTTCGATCAGCAGCGGCTCCGGCAGAGGAATCAGGAGATACCCGCGGTTGACAATTTCGGCAGATGCAGTGACCGTTTTATCGCCGTAAGTCAGCGACAGACTGACGCTGTTTGAATTCATTTCGCTGTAATAGCCGATCGCCTGGATCTCCTCGCCGCCGTCGACCTGGTAAATCTGCCGGGCGACGGCTTCCACGCCGGCGGCTTTCCAAAACCATGTGGAGGGGATGCTGTCATACGAATAACAATGGTCATAACGCCAGGGCTGGACGTCTATCACATTCACGGAAGCGGCGAGGGAAGTATCATAGTAAGAGAGCCAGAAGTACCCGCTATGGTTATATTCGTTCGTTCCCCAGCTGTTCCGGACAAGCCACGCGCCGTTCCCCGGAGCCGTTCCCTGGCGGAAATTCTCTGCGGGGAAAGCATCATCCCAGCCGACCAGCGTGATGACATGATTGCGGTTTTCCTTTCCGGAATAGTAATAGGAATTGTAAGTGGCGCTGTAATATTTCCCCTCCGAACGATAAACCGTGCAGACCGCACCGTGATCTACAATGGCTGCCTTCACCGCGGCGGCGTCTTTGAGGCTGATCATGCGCATATCCGTGACCTGAAAGACGCCGGAACGGCCCGCGGCCGGGTCGGGCGCGTAGCTGTCCGCCCATCCGTACGGAACCTCCGCTTCCTGCACAGGGCCGAGCATGTTTGCGGCCCGCAGGGAGGCATTAAAGGCGGAACCGCCCGTCTTCAGGTAGTCGGCCCCGTTCAGCACGATGTGGTCGCCGCTGCTGCAGCCTTTTTCATCCAGAAAATCGTGATAGGTAAAATAGGCCAGATGCAGCTCGGAGAGATCAATGTCCGTTCCGGCGTGGCCGTCATGGATCAGATCCGCCTCCATCGCGGCGATCGCGGCAAAGGCCCAGCAGGTGCCGTAGGACCCCTGGTTTCGCACCGGCGGAAGCACGCCGAGCTCGAAGCCATTGTAATATATGGGCAGGACGCCTCTTCCCTGATATGACGATCCGAAAACCGGCGCCGGTTCCAAATCCTCATCCGGCATGTCGATCAGCGGCGGTATTTCGATCCGGCCGAGAACGTTGACCGTGATCACAGGCGGTTCTGTGCCGTCCGCGACGGTGTAATCCGCAAATACGGGGACAAAGTGGAAAACATCCAAATCCTCGTCATAGTCCTCCAGACACTCCCACGATACGTCAAGGGTACGGGAGAGCGAGCCTGTCCGCACGGAGATTTGAGCGGGAAACAGCTTGCGAAGTTCAATCATGGCGAGCTTGTAATCCGTGTCAATCACGGCAGAATCACCAAGGCTTTCAAAGCAGGTGATGACGCTGCTGTCATCGTGTGTCTCGCCCAAAGCAAAAGCGGCGGGAAGAAGGAGCAGGCAGAGACTCAGGCACAGCAAAAAAGAAAGGACGATGCGGGACTTGTTGTTCATGTCGATTCCTCCCGGATAAATATTGTGCTACCATGACTCAAATGCGTGATGCGAATATGCTCCATTTTGTCCGGGGACTCTCACGGCACCCGGACTTGCTGCCTGGCAGCCGAATCCATCGGGGATTCGACAGATTTCGCCATACGATCATCAGCGCTTCCCCTAATCCGGGCGGAAACGTAAAAGCAGGCTGTCAGCGGGAGGCTTCGCTGATCAGCATGTGTATCTGCTTTTTCTCCCTGTACATACATCTGTCCGCCTTGTTCAGAAGCTGCTTGAAGCTGTCCTCGTCTGTCTGAGCGGCGTAGGCATAACCGACCGAGACACTGATGTTCTCGCGCTCCTGAACCAGGGCAAAGCGGTCGAGGCGGGACTTGACCTCCTCCTCGCTGCACCCCCTGACAACGGCGGCAAATTCATCCCCGCCGAGCCGGTAGCAGTTGTCACCGAAGCACTCATGGATGCACTCGCCGGCGGTGCGGATGAGCTTGTCGCCTGCAAGGTGCCCTTTGGAGTCGTTGGTCTGCTTGAGGTAATTGACGTCAAACATCAGCACAGCCATGGAACCGCCGTCTTCGCCGGTCTCCAGCATATTGTGCTCGAGACTGTAGCGATTCGGCAGGCCGGTGAGCGCATCGGTCTCCGCGGCGGAGCGAAGGATGGATTCCAGCCTGCTGCGTCGATTGAGCTGTTCGTTGTACGCACTGACCAGGACCCGCATCTCCCGGATACCGCTCATCTGATTCGTGCTCAGATCCGCGTTTATATCCTCGACATGCTTCCGCAGCGGCCGGACAATCCAGAAGTGGAGCATAATGAAGACGAGAAGCAGGATGCCGATAATGCCGACGATCACGATCCAGAGGGACATGCGCAGGCTTGCGATATGCTGTCTGGTTTCATCGGCGGCGCGGGAGAAGTCCCGCTGCAGCAAAGCGCCGCAGCTGCCGACATCCTCGGCAACCGCGTGTTTCAGCTGCGCATAGTCTCCGCCGAGCAGCTTCCGCGCAAGCCCGACACGGGCCTCGTCCGGCATTGCCAGCTCCTCCGCTGTCAGCGGAAAGTCCGGGATGGCGGACAGCGCCGGGATCGGAGGCAGCGGATACACGGAAGTCACAAGCGCGACGGCGTGATCCAGGGTCTGTCTCATGATCACCGTCGTTTCCGCGGCGTGGTCAATATAGGCCTTCACCTCATCGCTGACGTCATAGCCGTGAAAGCGCTCCGCGATCTGCGGGCCCTGCCGGTCTCTGCCAAGCTCCTGCGCAAACGCCGACATGGGGCCGATATTCGTTGAACCGTCTTCGAGAACCGGCGACTGCACAAAGCTGCTGGCGGTCTCCGACAGGGTGTTGATGCCTGCCTGCATGCTCATGGTCTCCTGCTGGCAGATGCCGAAGTTCTCCATGAGATCGGAAAGCTTGTTGCTGGAATGGTTGACCTCGAACACAAGGATGACAATCAGGGTGAGCAATATGATCAGAATAATCTCAACCGGCAGGAGCATCGCGTTTGCCGGTATGCCCCGGAAGTCTCTTCTTTCTTTGCTTTTCATGCCTCTATCTCCTTCGCGTCGGCATTTATACTTCAGGCCCGTGATAACGCAGCTTGCCGGATGTGATGCTGCCGTATTCAATGGCGTCCTTTGGACAGAGATTGATACAGGTCATGCAGTGCGTACAGTTTTTTCCCCAGACCGGCCGCATGTCTTTCAACGTGATATTCCCAAAGGGGCACAGGGCCGCGCACTTTCCGCAGCCGACGCATCGATCGTTGGCGGCAAAGGGCCCGGCAGACATACAGAACCTGTAATAGGGCCCCAGCACCAGCTTCGTTGCGAGAAGCTCCCAAAGCTTTGGCGTCTGTTCGTTCAAAGCGCGGCTGCCGATCACGGTCCTGGCGATCCTGTCAATAACAGGGAACGAAGCTTCGATCCTGGCCCGGTTTTCCTGCGGCGTTCCCATTCGGAAGAAGAGGATATAGTTCTGCGGCATCTTCACTTCGGCGGTACCCAGGTAAGTAAAGCCCTTTTCCGCGGCAATCTTCCGGCAGTAATACGGCGCCGCGCCCATGCCGCCGGCGCTGGTCATGACAAAATAGGCCCGGCAGCCGTCGGGAAAACGCGAGCGGCGCAGGAAGTCAAGAAAAACCATCGCCGGGGCGGAAACATAGACAGGGGAGACAAAGACATAGACGCCGGTCTGCGTGAAAGAAGCCCCTTTTTTCAGGCGGATGCATGCAAACGCGTCAAACAGCTCGTCGCCGGTTGCCGCCGCAATTCGCTGCGCGACAAAACGGCTGTTTCCCGTCCCTGAAAAGAATACTACCATAGAACATCAGTCCTTCACGTTTTTTCGCGGCGGAGCTTAACGCTTTTAAGCCTGCCCGTTTACGCTGAAACAGCGGCGATGCAGGCGTTTTTCCAGGTCGGATGCGTTGATTGTAACAGAGAAATGAGGAGATGACAAGGGGGAAAACGGGGTGACGGCGAAAGCTTCGACAGGGACGTGCAGGAGGATGCTGCCGGGCGTCCGGGAGAAATAAACCTGCGGCCGGAATCATACGTCCACAGGCGCCAGACGATCGGCGTCGGCACGTCTTTTTCGGAAAGTCGAATGTGCGAAAAACGAACGCACAGGGTTTCGATATCTTCCGGAAAAGAAAAAATCCGAACGCCGTCCGCATCGGAACGAAGCTCGGATTTTTCAATCGTGGTGGAGAGTGGCGGACTCGAACCGTCGACCTTCCGCGTGTGAGGCGGACGCTCTAACCAGCTGAGCTAACCCTCCAAAAGCTTGTTTATATTACCACAGGAAAGCCGCAATTGCAAGAGAAACTTTTCGGATTTTGAAAAAAGACAGAAAAAATTCCGGTTGGGTGTTGACAATCGGGATCCGATCTGTTATATTTCATATGCTGTTCACACGGCAGATGGCGGCATAGCTCAGTTGGCCAGAGCATTCGGTTCATACCCGAAGTGTCCCCGGTTCGAATCCAGGTGCCGCTACCAAACGAAAACGCAGCAGTACGCTGCTGCGTTTTCTATATGGCCCGTTGGTCAAGTGGTTAAGACACCGCCCTTTCACGGCGGTAACATGGGTTCGAGTCCCGTACGGGTCACCAAGAAATCCTCCATCCTGCGATGGGGGATTTTCCATATTCGCACGAAGTTCGAACCGAGCGGAAGCAAATGGAGCGCCGGGCGTCAAATGCTTCCGATTTTTGTTGAAAGAAAGCGCAGCATGGGGTATAATAGCCGCATAATAAATAATAGAAGGGGCGTCAACATGGAAAGTAAACGCAGTACATTCGGCAGCAATTTCGGATTTCTGATGGCGGCCATCGGCTCGGCTGTCGGCCTCGGCAACATCTGGGGTTTCCCGTACAAAATGGGGCAGAGCGGAGGCTTTACCTTCCTGCTCGTCTATTTGCTGCTGGCGGTTTTCGTCGGTCTCACCATTATGGTGAGCGAGCTTGCCATCGGCAGAAAGACGCGCCTGAGCCCTATCGACGCCTATCGTGAGGTGTCGAAGAAGTATAAATGGATCGGGTGGCTGGCGGTCGCGTCGCCGTTTCTGGTCATGACCTTCTACGCCGTGCTGGGCGGCTACGTCCTTCAGTACATGTCCCTGAACCTGGCGGAGCTCAGCTTCGGCCTGAGCGATCTTTTCAGGCAGCAAATCACGGGCGTGGCGACCTTCGACGCGATGCTCGCCAATCCCTTCGGGTGCTTCTTCTTCACGCTGCTGTTCATGGTCATCTGCATGGTGATCGTGATGGGCGGCGTCTCGGGCGGCATTGAGCGCTTCAACAAGATCGGCATGCCGGCGCTGGCGCTGATGCTGGTCATTGTCATCGCGCGCTCGGTGACGCTTCCCAACGCCGTTGAGGGCCTCAAATTCATGTTCGTCCCCGGCTACGCGGTCAAGGGCGGCTTTATCGACGAAGCGCCTGGCCTCATCTCTGTGCTCGGCACCGCGGGCGGACAGATGTTCTTCTCCCTGTCGCTGGCGATGGGCGCCATCCTGACCTACGGTTCCTACCTCGGGAAAGAGGAGAACCTGGTCAGCAACTCAATCACGATCGTGGCGGCCGATACCCTGATCGCCATCATGGCGGGCGTCGCCGTCATCCCCGCGGCGGTGGCAAACGGCATCAACAACGGCATCCCGGTCAATGAGATCGCCATGAACGGCCCCAAGCTCCTGTTCGTGACGCTGCAGGACGTGTTTGCCAACATGGGCAAGGCGGGCCCGCTCTTCGGCGTGATCTTCTACCTGCTGGTCCTGCTCGCCGCCATTTCCTCCGCCATCTCCCTGATGGAGGCGGTGGGCGCCCACTGGATCGATATGGATCTCAAGGCGGGCAAGGGGGACACGAGAAAGCGCATCACCCTCACGGTCTCGGCGCTCATCACGATCGCGGCGCTGATCGTGGCGGTGGACGGACTCGGCTCCAACAACATCCACCCGGCGGCGCTCATGGGGATCACCGGGCCGGTGCCGGACTATATCGCAGACTGGCTCGATTTCATGGACTGCTGGTCGGAGGGGATTGCCATGCCCCTCGGCGCGATGCTGATGGCCCTGATGATCGGCTGGGAGCGCAGCCCGCAGCTTGTTCTGGAGGAAGTGGGCCACGGGTACAGGTCCACCTTCTTCGTGAAATTCTATACGGTCTGCATCCGCTTCGTCGCGCCGGTGGTGATGGCCTTCGTGCTGGCGGGCCAGATGATCGGCTTCTTCGGCGGGCATGAGGCGCTGTGGTATGCGGTGGCCTTCGGGACGCTTGCCCTGTTCGCCATCTACACCCTGAGCGGCAGAGAGAAAAAATAAGGAAGCGCCGATGAAATCGGAGCGTGCAGACTGACGAGCAGATTTATTCGGGGTTTCCTGGACCCTGTAAAAAAGGGGAAAATGAGAAAATGCGAAGACAAAAGCAGGACGGGATCTCGCTTCGCGCTGTCTATATGTGGGTAGTGATCGCGGCCCTTATCCTCTCCGGCCTGATGTTTTACGCCACCTACAGATTGACCCGGACCTTCGGTGAACTTGCGGAGGCGGCCGAGAACCAGATCGCGATGCAGAAGGCGGCGCATGAGCTGATGGACGCCTCGGACTATCTGACCGAGCGGGTGCAGCGCTTCACGGTAAACGGGGACATGCGCTTTTTGCGGGAGTATTTTACCGAAGCGTTTGAAACCGCCCGCCGGGAGAGCGCCATCAAAACAATGTCCGGGACTCCGGGCTTTTCCGAGGCGCTGGTACGGCTTCAGCAGGCCATGGAGGAGTCGCTCGATCTCATGCGCCGGGAATACTACGCCATGCGCCTTGTGATCGAGGCCAGGGGCTATACCGACTTCCCGGCGGAGCTGCGGAATGTGGCGCTGCGTGAAGAGGACGCGGCCCTCTCCCCGGAGGGGAAAATGCGCCGCGCCACGGAGATGGTGCTGGACGACGAATACTATGACCGGAAGGACCGCATCCGCGCGGACATGCAGGACAGTCTCGACGTGCTGGAGGTCCTGACGCACAATGCCGAATCCGAGGCCCTGACGAAGCTGCGAAACGTCCTGAATCTCGTGCGCACGGTGATCGTGCTGCAGATCCTGAGCACCCTGCTCATGATCCTGCTGACGATCCGTCACGGCATCAATCCCCTGCTCCGGGCGGTGGAGTGCATCCGCGCAGACAAGCCCATCCGGGAGACCGGCGCCAGCGAGTTTCGCTATCTGGCCCGCGCCTACAACAGCCTGACGGTGCAGCTTTCCGAGGAAAACGAGCTTTTGAAGGACGTGTCCCGGACGGACGCCCTGACCGGCATCCGCAACCGGATGGCCCTGCGAAACGACTATGACTCCTATGACGGGCGCGAGGTCACGGTCATGCTGCTGGATCTGGACAGCTTCAAGATGATCAACGACACCTGCGGCCACGAGGAGGGGGACCGGGTTTTAAGTGAAACCGGCAGACTGCTGGCGGAGGCGTTTCAAAAAGAACACTGCTACCGCTACGGCGGGGACGAATTTCTGGTCATTGTGCCGGATCTGCCCGAGGCCGAATTTGTAAAGAAGCTGGACACCGTTATGCAGAACCGCCCGGTTCTCGAACGGGACGGGGCGTTTTCCCCGGTCGGCTATTCCGTCGGCTATGTGCACGCCGTTCTGGACGAAGGGCGCGATCTCCGCGATCTCTTCTCCGAGGCCGATAAAAAGATGTATCAGATCAAGCGCGATAAGCAGCGCACGGAGACGGCGCACGGGAAGCCGACGCAGCACGCGGAGGCCGAGATCAAGGCGGCGGAGTATACCGCCCAGGAGATGAGGGCCTTCCTGAACAACGTTTCCGGCATGTACGATCTTGCCCGCGTGGTCGATCCCATCGAGTGCCGCATCCTGGATATCGGCAAGGACGGGACAGTCAGCAGGAAGGAGCGCTGCTACGGGATCTGGAACGCGAACCAGAAATGCGTCAACTGCACCAGCGCCCAGGCCTGCCGGACGGGCTGCCACCATGAGAAGGCGGAGTACTTCAACGATCAGCTCTATCACATCCAGTCCAATCCCGTGCGGCTGAGGCTGCCGGACGGCGGGGCCTATGACGCGGTCGTGGAGCTGGTCAGCATCGAGAAGGAGAACACAGGTGCCCATACCGCCAACGACAGGGCGGCGGAGAACAAAAACAACCGGGCCGCCCTGTATCAGGCGCAGCACGACAGCCTGACCAAGGTGCTCAATCCCAACGCGTTTTACGAGCTTTCCAGGGAGATGATCGGCAAAAACCCGAATCTGCCCTGGATCATGGTCACCAGCAACATCATGGACTTCCGCCTGGTCAACACCCTCTTCGGCGCCCAGCGGGGGAATGAGATGCTGGTGCGCAACGCCGTCCTGCTCCAGCGCATCGCGCTTAAGTCCAACGGCCTTTGCGGGCGTCTCGGCGGGGATCAGTTCGTGCTGCTCATCCCGAAGGAGACGTATCAGGAGGCGCAGCTGACCGGGGCGGCGCTGGAGCTGAAGACGGAATTCAGCAGCGGGCTCTATACCTTCTCCGTCCACTTCGGCGTGTATGAGGTGAGCGACACCTCACTCCCCATCTCCGTCATGTGCGACCGGGCCAACATCGCCCTGCGCACGATCCGGGAGGAGCGCACGGCGATCCTCGCGTACTTTGACGACGACATGATGAAAAAGAGCCTCTTTGAGCAGGAGGTCATCAGCGGCTTTGAGGCGGCCCTCCGGGAGGGGCAGTTTTGCATGTATCTCCAGCCCCTCGTCTTCGAGAACGGGGATATCATCGGCGCGGAGGCGCTTGTGCGCTGGCACCGCCCCGACGGCAGCGTCGTCATGCCCGATGCGTTCATCGGGACGCTGGAGCGGGCGGGGCTTATCCACCTGCTGGACATGTACATGTGGGAGTGCGCGGTCAAACAGCTCGCCGCGTGGAACGGGACGGACAGGCAGGCCCTTTCGATCTCCGTCAACATGTCGGCAAAGGATTTTTACAGCATCGACATCTATGGAGTTTTGACGGAGCTTACAAGCCGCTATCACGTGCCGCCCTCCCGCCTGCGGCTGGAGATCACGGAGACCGCGCTTCTGGAGGACCCGGAGGGCGGGAACGAGGTGATTTCCAGGCTGCGCCGCCTGGGCTTTCTGGTGGAGGTCGACGATTTCGGCAAGGGATACTCTTCCATCGGCCTGCTGCGGGATATCCACGCGGATGTGCTCAAGATCGACATGAGCCTTCTGCGCGGGATCGAGAGCGAGCAGCGGAACCGGGCCATCGTGGCGTCCATTATCAACATGGCAGGCTCCCTGGGCATGGACGTTATCACGGAGGGCGTGGAGACCGGGACGCAGCTGAAATCGCTCATCGATATGGGCTGCCACCGCTTCCAGGGATATTATTTCTCCTGCCCGATCACGGTGGAGCAATTCGAGGCAAAATATACGGAAACCTGAGGGGACGCGGCTCGTTCCGCCTCCCGACACGAAAACCCGCTCGTCCGAAAAACCGGGATGAGCGGGTTTTTTCGCTTTACAAAAGGGCGTGTGCCGCTGTATACTGTAAAAACAAGAATCAGGGCGCACGGCGCCTGTGAATTCGGAAGTGGAACGGAGGAACAAGCATGGAAAAAATACAGATGTCGACCCCCATCGTGGAGATGGACGGCGACGAAATGGCCGGTATCCTGTGGAAGGAAGTCAAGAGGCAGCTTGTGGAGCCCTTCGTGGAGCTCAAGGAGGAGTACTACGACCTGAGCATCCGCAGCCGTGACGAGACCGACGACCAGGTAACCGTCGATTCCGCCCTCGCCGCGAAGAAATACGGCGTCGCGGTCAAATGCGCCACCATTACCGCCAATGCCGAGCGGGTGGAGGAGTTCAAGCTCAAAAAGCAGTACAAAAGCCCGAACGGCACCATCCGCAGCATCCTGGACGGCACGGTCTTCCGCACCCCCATCCTCATCAGCGGCATCGAGCCTCTGGTGAAGACCTGGAAGAAGCCCATCACCCTGGCCCGCCACGCCTACGGCGACGTCTACCGCGCCACCGAAATGCAGATCAGAAAGCCCGGCAAGGTGGAGCTTGTCTATACCGACGAGGACGGGAACGAGACCCGCCAGACGGTGCATGAGTTCAAGGAGCCCGGCGTCGTCTCCGGCATGCACAACCTGGACAAATCCATCGAGGGCTTTGCCCGCACCTGCATGAACTACGCGCTCAATCTGAAGCAGGATCTGCTCTTTTCCTCCAAGGACACTATCTCCAAGGTCTACGACCGGGAGTTCAAGGATATTTTCAAACGCATCTATCTGGATGAATACATCGAAAAGTTCAGCGCCGCGGGCATCAAGTACGAGTACTGCCTGATCGACGACGCCGTCTCCCGTGCCATCAAGTCCCAGGGCGGCTACGTCTGGGCCACCCACAACTACGACGGCGACGTGATGAGCGACATGCTGGCCACGGCCTACGGCTCCAACGCCATGATGACCTCCGTGCTGACCTCGCCGGACGGCAAGTTCGAGTACGAGGCCGCCCACGGCACGGTGCGCCGCCACTACTACCGCTACCTCCAGGGCGAGGTGGTTTCCACCAATCCCATGGCCCTGATCTATACCTGGAGCGGCGGCCTCGAAAAGCGCGGCGAGCTGGACGGGAACGAGAAGCTGCAGCGCTTCGGCCGCATGATCCGCGAGGCTGCGGCGAACGTGGTGGAGGCGCGCGGCATCATGACTGCGGACCTTGCCAAAATCACCTCCAAGCCCGACCCCCTGGTGGTCACCGGCCATCAGTTCATCGCCCTCACCCGCGCGAGACTGGAGCAGGCCGTCGCCAAGGAGTGGCCGGAGGAGGAAGCGCCCGCGCCCGAAAAGAAGGCCAGGTGAACCGGGCAGAAGAGACTCGCCGTGTACGAGCCTCTTTTGTCATAGGACGAAGGAGAGTGCGAAATGGAAACCAAGTACTATGTTCTTGACCGCATCGACGGTGACTATGCCTGGCTTACCTGCACCAGCGCGCAGGAGGAGCCGTACTTCATCGCCCGCGCCCTGCTGCCGATGGAGGCAGACGAGGGCAGCAGGCTGAAATTTGAGAATTTCCGGTTCGAGATCATTTGAAAGCACAAGGAGTGATTCCGTGAGAATCGTAATCAAAGTCGGCACGTCGACCCTGACGCACCCGACGGGCCGGATGGACATCCGGCATGTGGAGACGCTGTGCAAGGTGCTCAGCGACGTGAAAAACGCCGGGCATGAGATCGTGCTCGTCTCCTCCGGCGCCATCGGCATGGGCGTCGGAAAGCTCAACCTGCGGGAGCGGCCCACCGACATGGCCACCAAGCAGGCCGCCGCCGCGGTGGGCCAGTGCGAGCTGATGTATGTCTATGACCAGCTCTTCGGGACGTATAACCACACCATCGCGCAGATCCTGCTGACGGGGGAGGATTTGCGGGATGAGAACCGGCACCGGAATTTTTCCAACACCGTGGAGAGACTGCTGGATCTCAACGTGCTGCCCGTCATCAACGAGAACGACACCGTCTCCACCGTGGAGATCGGCGTGGGCGACAACGACACCCTCGGCGCGCTGGTCGCGGTGAGCGTGAAGGCCGACATGCTCATGATCCTCTCGGATATCGACGGCCTCTATACCGCCGACCCGCGCAGGGAGAGGAGTGCCGAGCTGATTGCCGAGGTGCGGGAGATCACCCCCCAGATGCGCGAGAGCGCCGGGGGCGGCGGCACCGCCCTCTCCACCGGCGGCATGGCCACGAAGCTCACGGCGGCGGGCATCTGCATGGAGGCCGGGACGGATATGTACATCCTCAACGGCGCGCAGCCGCTGCTGATCTATGAGGTGCTGGAGGGAAAGAAAGTCGGAACAAGATTTATCGGGAGAGAAACGCCGTGAAAACAACACATGAAATTCTGGTTGAAACGAAAAACGCGCTGCCGAAGCTGACGGCATCCGGGGCGCGGAAAAACGCCGCCCTGCTTGCCATCGCGGACCGGCTTGAGGCGGAGCAGGAGGCGATCCTGAGCGCCAACCGCGCCGACGTGGACGCGGCAGGGGAGCGCTACGGAGACGTGATGATCGACCGCCTGACCCTGACGCCGGAGCGCATTGCCGGCATGGCTCAGGGCGTGCGCGAGGTCGCGGCCCTGCCCGACCCGGAGGGGAGAGTCCTGCGCCGGATCGAGCGCCCGAACGGCCTTGTCATCGAGAAGACCTCAGTCCCCCTGGGCGTCGTCGCCATCATCTATGAAAGCCGCCCAAACGTCACCTCCGACGCCGCGGTGCTGGCTCTCAAATCCGGCAACGCCGTCGTCCTGCGCGGCGGCAGGGAGGCGTATCGCTCGAATGCCGCCATCGTCGCCGCCATCCGCCGCGGCCTGGAGGACGCGGGACTACCCGCGGAGCTCGTCGGCTTTGTCGAGGATACCTCCCACGCCGGCGCCGATGAGCTGATGCAGGCGGTCGGCTATATCGATCTGCTGATCCCCCGGGGCGGCGCGGGCCTCATCCGCCGCTGCACCGAAAACGCAAAGGTGCCCTGCATCCAGACCGGCACCGGCATCTGCCACATCTTCGTGGACGAGACGGCCGATCAGGACAAGGCCCTGCGCATCATCGAGAACGCGAAGGCCAGCCGCCCGTCCGTCTGCAACGCGGAGGAGGTGCTGCTGGTGCATAAGAGCATCGCGCCCGAATTTCTGCCGAAGCTCCGCCGCCGCCTCACGGAAGAGCGCGCGGAGAAGAGCCTTTCCCCGGTGGAGCTGCGGGTCGATCCCGCCGCGGCGAAGCTGATCCCCGGCGTCCCGGCGGGGGAGAAGGACTTCGACACGGAGTTTCTGGACTACATCCTCGGCGTGGCAGTGGTGGACGACGTGGACGCCGCCATCGCGCACATCGCCGCGCACTCGACGGGCCACAGCGAGGCCATCCTCACCGAAAACGCCGGGAACGCGGACAAGTTCACAAGGCTTGTGGATGCCGCCGCCGTCTATGTCAACGCCTCCACCCGCTTCACCGACGGCGGGGAATTCGGCCTCGGCTGCGAGATGGGCATCTCCACCCAGAAGCTCCACGCCCGCGGGCCCATGGGGCTCGAGGAGCTCAACAGCTACAAATACATCGTCCGCGGCAGCGGCCAGATCCGATAAAGCGCGCAGCGCTTGTCAAAGGAGACAGAAATGACAAACGGACCGAAACTGTATCCGGACGAGACCGTCGTCCTCCGGTGCGAGGGCGTCGGCTATGGGAATACCATGTTCGGTAAGAATCATGAGCTGATCCTGACAAATCAGGCGATCCTGCTCCAGAAAATGGGCCTGTTCGGGAAACCCAAGTATGTGCTGCGCTTTCCCCTTGCCGAGATCCGCGTCGTCAACGGGCAGGTGCAGGTCATGATGGGGAAGAAGGACTTCGTCACCCCGAGCCTGGACGTGTATTTTGAATCCGGGATGGAGAGCTTCCTCATAACCTGGGAGAAGGACATCAGGCAGTGGGTCAAGACCATCACCGCCCTTGTCAGGGGAGAGCCGCTTCCGCAGCAGAACGAGTTTGAGGATTTGGAAGAGGACATGGCGAAGATGGCGGCCTTTGCCGAAAACCTCTCCGGCTCGCTCTCCGATTCGATCTTCAAGGTCCGGGACGCCCTGGGCATGAAGTCCCACGAGCAGATGGCCGAACAGTGCCCGTCCTGCGGCGCGTCGCTGACCGGCCTCCGGGGCGAGGTCACCCAATGCCCCTACTGCGGATCGTATATCAAGCTCTGAAAGGAAAACATGCGAAACCTGAGTTTCGCAATCGACAAAAAAGAAAAGGAGATGCAGTATGAAAAGAACACTTGCGCTGATGCTGGCGCTTGTCCTGCTTGTCGGGCTGTTTCCGGCGGGCGCGGCGGCCGAGCAATCCGAAGAAAAACGGGAGTACACCTTCTATCTCGGAGATCCGGACGAGACGCTCGAAGCTCCCTTCCCGGTCTATTTCCTCGACGGCGTCGACGATCTGCCGTATCTGGAAATGGACGACATGCTGAATCTGCTTGTCTTCCTGAATCAGGACTGCATGGGCGATGACGGCTACAAGCTGAGCTGCGAGTATGATTATTCCAAGGTGACCGTCAAGCGCGAAAACGGCTACTCCGCGACCTTTGACTTTGACAACGGCACCATCACCTTCAACGATTACGACGCCTTCCAGCACAGCTCCAACGATACCACGCTCATCGACCTGCTCTCCGAGTCTGGCTTTGACGAGAACGGGCAGGCACAGCTCTTCCAGCGCGACAAGGAGAAATCCTTCGACCGCTACGGCGACATGAAGACCTTCAATCTGAACGACTACGGGATCAAGATGGAAATCCGGGGGGACAAATACTTTATCCCGATGCAGACCGTGAGCGATATCTTTGTCGCGCCCCCATTGGGATTCAGCCTGCTCTTCAACGGCCAGGCCCTGTTCGCGGCGAGCGACGACCTGTTTTTCGATTACGGCGAGGGGGCGTACACCCCGCTTTCGGAGCTGTATTACGAGGCTGCCCCGACGCAGCGCAGCGACGCCCTGTCCGAATACAGCTACAATGAGCTGTGCATGGTGATGGACAATCTGTACGGCCTGAAGGGCCCCCACGATATCAACACCTTTGCCGAGACCTTCTGGCAGATCGGCATTGACGAGGCACTGCGCAGCAATAACCCGACCGACGCGGACAACGCCCTCAAGATGTTCATCGACTACTATCTCGACGATCTGCACTCGGTCTTTGACGAGTATTCCTGGATGGCCGGCAAGCAGGACATCAGCAACAGCACCGGTATGGCAAACCGCAAGATCAGGGAACACGGGGACGCCTACGGTGAGGCGAGAGCCGCGAAATACCCGGACGGCGTTCCCGCCTATGAAGAGGTCGGCAACACGGCCTACATCACCTTCGACAGCTTTGATTCCAGATATATCGGTCAGGCCTACTACACAGAGATGGAGGACGGCCAGGCGCCGGACGACACCATCGCCCTGATCATCCATGCCCACGAGCAGATCACCCGCCCGGACAGCCCGATCGAAAACGTTGTGCTGGATCTGAGCAACAACCTGGGCGGCGCGGTGGACGCGGCGATCTTTGTGCTGGGCTGGATGCTTGGCGACGCGCCCTTCAGCGTCAAGAACATGTCCACCGGCGCGATGTCCACCTCCGTCTACCGGGCGGACGTGAACCTTGACCGGCAGTTTGACGACAGCGATACCGTCGCGGACAAGCATCTCTACTGCCTCATCTCCCCGGTGAGCTTCTCCTGCGGCAATCTCGTGCCCAACGCGCTGAAATCCTCGCAGAAGGTCACGCTGCTCGGCAGGACCTCCGGCGGCGGAAGCTGCACCGTGCAGTCGCTCTCCACCGCGTACGGCACCGTGTTCCAGATCTCCAGCTCCAAGCGCATGTCCTTCCTGAAAAACGGTTCCTTCTACGATATCGACCAGGGCATCGATCCCGATTACTACATCAACGATATCGCGAACTTCTACGACAGAGAAGCCCTGACGCAGTTCATCAACGGCCTGTTTTGATCCGCCCCGGGGCACAGTGTGAATTTTTCTTCTCCGCGATGTTGTGCAAACGGAAAATACATGATATAATACAGACGTTCAATGTGAGGATACGGAGGGAGTATTATGTCAGCAACAATCATTGATGTGGCCCATCACTGCAATGTGTCTCCCGGCATTGTCAGCAGGGTACTGGACGCATCCCGGGCGGATATCGGCGAAGACCTGCGCCGGACGATCCTCGATTCGGCACAGGCGCTCGGCTACGTGCCGTCTGCGAAGACCCACAGACTCGGCGTGCTGTTTATGGATGAGAGCGCGAAAGGGCTGACGCATCCGTTTTTCGCCGCGGTGCTGGACGCGTTTAAGATCGCGGCGGAGTCGAAGGGCTATGACGTCACCTTCATCAATCACCGCATCGGCGACAATGTGATGACCTATCTGGAATACTGCCAGTATCGCAGGCTCGACGGCGTGTGCATTGCCTGCATCGATTTTGAGGATCCCCAGGTTGTCGAGCTGGTCAAAAGCGGGATCGCCTGCGTGACGGTGGACCATATCTATAAAAAAATCCCGTCCGTCCTGTCGGATAACGAGACCGGCGTACAGAAGCTGGTGGAGCATGCGATTTCCATGGGCCATAAGCGTATCGCGTTTATTCACGGCCACAACAACTCCATCGTCACCCGTACGCGCATCAAGCAGTTCCAACAGACCATGCAGTTTTACAAGCTGCCCGTCCCCGAAGAATATGTCCGCAGCGCCCTCTACGGCGATATCGGGCTGGCGCACAAAATCGTGGGCGAGCTGCTGCGCCTGCCGGAGCGCCCCACCTGCATCCTCCTGCCGGACGATCTCAGCTACCTCGGCGCGATGGACGCGGCGAGAGAGCTGCGCCTCAGCATCCCCGGGGAGATCTCCTTCGCCGGATATGACGGCGTCCCCATGATGCAGGCGATCAGCCCCAGGCTGACCACGGTGCGTCAGAAGTGCGACAGCATCGGCGAGGAAGCCGCGAAGAGACTGATCGGCCTGATCGAAAATCCGGGGGTCGGCTCCTGGCTGCCTACGGTTGTGCCCGTTGAATTTCTCAGCGGCGGCACCGTCGGAAAAATAGGATAAAGGACAAAAATACCGCCCGTTCAGCGAAAAAAGGCTGAACGGGCGGCTTTGCTTTCTTTGTTATTACGCCCGGAGGAAGACGGTCTCCTCGCCGGTCTGGTCGTTGTACCAGTGGAGCTTGCCGTCCTGGATATAGAAGCTGCCGGTGCCGTTGTAGCTCTCGTTCGAGATGGAATAGCTGCTGCCGTTGTCGGTGTAAGTCTCCACCCAGGTGTGGCCGTCGTCGTAGTACATGACACCCCAGCGCTCGGTGGCGGTCATCTGCCAGCGGGAGCGCTGCCACGCGGAGCCGGACCAGGAGATATCCACGTTCAGGTCGCCGTCGCCGCGTCCGGTGATGGTGATCTGGCAGCGGCCGGCGATCTCCTCCGCCCAGCGGCCCGCGTAGCCCGGCTCCTGGGCGGGCGTCGGGGTATTATACTGCTGCCTGTTGATCACGGTGATCAGCGCCGAGCCCGAGTCTGTCGAGCCCCAGCGGTTGCTGAAGCGGCAGTAGACCCGGCAGCCGTTGAGCACCGCGGGGATGTTCTCCAGCGTCATGTCCTTGGTGTTGCCGCCGATGATGGTCAGCGTCGGGAGCTGCTTCTGCACGTCCAGATAGCTTGCGTCGACGCCGTTGGCGTTTACGAAATGCCACTCGGCCAGATCCGCGTTTTCGTAGCGCGTGACGAACTGGCACCAGCCGTTGACGTTCACGGTCTCATCGGTGGGATTCTTGGTAATGCGAGGCAGATTGCTCTGCGTATTGTAGACCGGCGCGGAAGTGTAGACCGGCGCGGCCGTATAGACCGGCGTGGGCGCGGGCGTGTAAACCGGCGTCGGCGCGGCGGTGGGGAAGGGCATGGCCGTGGCTGCCGGCGACGGGATGGACACCGGCGTCGGGAACGGCAGGGCCGTCGGCGCAGCCGTCGGGTAGGCGTCGGGCGCGGCCGGAACGGGTACGGGCGTCTGGGCGGTCGGCGCTGTCGGCGCGGGCAGCGGGGCGACCATCGTTTTGCCGCCGCAGCCGCTCAGCACAGCGGCCGCCAGCAGACAGAGAAGCGGAAGCAATAGCTTTTTCATTTGGTGTAACCTCTTTATTTAGATATTTATGGGTATCGGCTTGACACAGCAAGCTTCCCTGTATGACCGCAGGGGCGATTCACGAATCGCCCGGCGGCAGAGGCCGCGTCCGGCGAATGCGCCCGGACGAATCCGAAAAACCGATCGTGTACTGCCGGGCCGTTCGTGAACGGCCCCTATGGTGTGCATGTTGGTTGTTTGCTGAATAAACCCGATACCCAGATAGATATTTAATACTATTATCCAATAAGATGGCTTGGAATTTTCGCGAGGCAGAATTATGTCAGGCGAGGCAGCGTCCGCAGGAAATACTTTGTGTATTTTCAAGGA
>ONVI01000045.1 GCA_900321275.1 uncultured Eubacteriales bacterium
ATCGGGAATCCCCCATCCACATGCAGCACCTGCCCGGTAACATAGGAGGCGTCCGCGAGATACAGCACCGCCTGGGCGACCTCTTCCGCCTTTCCGAGACGGCCGAGCGGGATTTCGTCTGCCAGCATGTCAAGCGTCTCCTGACCGAGCACCTGCACCATGTCGGTGTTGATAACCCCCGGGGCGACAGCGTTGACGCGAATGCCGCTGAGCGCGAGCTCCGCCGCGAGGGAGCGGGTCAGACCGATGATGGCGTGCTTCGTGGCGGAATAGGTGACCTCACAGGACGCGCCGTGCCTGCCCCAGATGGAGGACATGTTGATGATGCAGCCTGCGTGTTCGTGGAGCATCGAGGGCAGCACCGCCTGAATCGTGTTGTAGCAGCCGCCGAGGTTGACCGCGAAGACCCGATCCCAGGTCTCCCGGTCGATATCCTGAAAGAGCTGCTGCTTTGCGATACCGGCATTGTTGACCAGCAGCGTGATTTTGCCGAGCTCCTTTTCCGTGCGGGCGACCATGGCCTTGACCGCCTCCGCGTCGGCGACGTCCGCCTGTACCCAGACGGCGTCGGCACCCTGGGAGCGGAGCTTATCGCACAGCGCTTCGGCGAGATCCGCGCGCTCAATGCAGTTAAGACAGACGGCCCAGCCCGCAGCGGCCAGTGTTTCGGCGCAGGCCGCCCCGATGCCGCGGGACGAGCCGGTGATCAGCGCGACCTTTCTCATTTGCCGCCCTCCGTGCTTTCGAGATTTTTCGCAATCCTGTCGCGGCTGTGTTCGGCGAGCTCCTGGGTGCTCATGGTCTTTACCGTCTCTGCGGGGATGACCTCAAGAATATCGAGTTTCACGCGCGTGGGATGGAAGGGGATGTGCCTCAACGCTTTCTCGGTACCTTGAATGGAGGCGATCACGACGGGAACCCTGGCCCTCTGGGCGATCTTGAAGCTGCCCGCATGGAAGGGGCCCAGCTCGCCCGTCTTGCTGCGCGTCCCCTCGGGATAGATGACCATGGAGCAGATATCGCGCTTGAGATAGTCCGCTGCCTGAAGAATCGTTTTGAGAGCCTTACGGTCATTTTCACGGTCGATGGCCAAAAAGCCCGCGCCCCAGGCAAGATTGCTGATGACCGGAATTGCCATGTTCGAGGGCTTGGAGATAAAGGCGAGATTGTATTTGCGCAGCGTGTATTCCTTCACGATCGGATCGAACAGCGAGCGGTGGTTGCTTACCAGCAGAAAGCGCGTATCCGTCGGCAGAAGCTCCTCACCGCTGACCGTGGTATGGATGCCGGCCCAGGCGCTGAGCCAGCCCGCGATGGAGGCGCAGCCGAAGCGGCAGATCGCGCTCTGCTTTTCGAGGGGCTTGCTCCTGTCCACCGTCAGGGCGACAATGTACCAGAATGCCACATAAAGGAGATTCAGCCCGACGAAAACGCCAAGGAAAACAAGCAGCGCCTTCCATAAGACAAGGCCCGCAAGAAATGCGCCCGCGCCTGCAAGGAGCGCAAGAAGCAAAATAATCCAAAGTGCCATGACAAATCCTCCGAGAATGATTGTTGTCGCAGAGATTATTATAGTCTTCTCCTGAAAAAATTCAAGCAAATCCTTCTTGACCGCAGCGCCCGGATGGGTTACCCTGTGCAATGAGGTGAGAGGATGGACGAAGAATATATGCTTTTGCCCCGGACGGGGAAGACGCCCCGCGGGGCGGACTTCTGCCTGCGCCTGGATAACGACTGCATGGAGCCGTGGATCAGGCGCGGCGAGCTCGTCTATGTCGATCGGAGCGAGAGCCCGGAGGAAATGCAGCCCGGCGTATTCTGGTACGACGGCCGCGTTCTCTGCCGCCAGTGGTGCGAGGACAGTACCGGCACGCTCTGGCTGCTTTGCGCCAATCCGAAGCGGGAGAGCGAGAACCTCTCCATCGCTCCGGCGGAGAAGGCGGCATGCCTGTGCCTTGGACGGGTGCTGCTGAAAAAGCCGCTGCCCATGCCGCTCTATAACGGATAAGATGGCAGCGTGTCGGAAGTCAATACAATTCCCGACTCAAACAACAGGATAACTATAAAAAGCATGAAAAAACTATATTTTTTCATGCTGCTTTAAGGAAGACAGAGTACAATACAGTTCAAAGTTGTAACAGGAGCTGTTGTACATGAAAATACTGATTGTCGAAGACGAAAAAATCCTGGCGGACTCCATCAAAACCATGCTGGAGGGGCGCGGCTTTCAGGCCGAGGCCGTCTATGACGGGGAGACCGGAGCCGACTATGCCGAGCTCGGCGTCTATGATCTGCTGATTCTGGACGTGATGATGCCGAAGATGGACGGCTACCAGGTGGCGCGGCGTGTGCGCTCCCGGCGCTGCGGCACGCCGATCCTGATGCTGACCGCGAAGAGCAGCGTCGAGGATCGGATCGAAGGCCTTAACGCCGGCGCGGACTATTACCTCACCAAACCCTTCGACATGCGGGAGCTTTTGGCCTGCATCAACGCCCTGCTCCGGCGGCAGGGAAATCAGGTGGACGAGATGGTCTTCGGGAATACATCGCTGGATCTGGCGACGTCCATGCTGGTCTGCGGGGAAAAGAGCGTCCGCCTGTCCGCCAAGGAGTTTGACGTGATGCGCCTGCTGATGCAGTATAAGGACAAAAACCTCTCCAAAGAGGTTATCCTTGCCAAAGTCTGGGGTTACGATTCCAACGCGGTGGAGAACCATGTGGAGGTCTATGTGGGCTTCCTGCGCAAAAAGCTCAGAAGCATCGGCTCCAACGTGAAAATTGAGGCCCTGCGCAGACTGGGCTACCATCTGGAGGTCGAGGGGACTTGATCAAAAAGCTACGCATTCAATTGATCTGCGTCAACATGGTCATTGTTGCCATCATGTTGTCGCTCCTGATCGGAATGCTGGTCTATTTTGTGAAAAGAAGCGTTGAAAGACAGCAGTTTGCCACGCTGCACCGCATCGCCAACGGTTCGATTACCGCAGCCGATGTCGATGAGAACCGCGATGGCAAGCCGAATCCGCTGCATTTCACCGTCGAATTTGACGACAGCGGCAAGCTGCGCGGCTACGGGGAGAGCAGCTATGATCTGAAGGACGAGGACTTCCTTCGACAGCTGTATCGTCAGGCGGGCGCGGCGGATGAGTTGAGCGGCGTACTGCTGGACTACAACCTGCGCTTTGTCCGCGCGGAAACCGAAAGAGGGCCGAAATTCGTCTTTGCCGACATGTCCTTTGAGCGCGCCGCGGCCAGCGGTCTGATCGAAGTTGCGATGCTGCTGGGCGTGGTCTTTTTGGGGGGCATGTACCTGGTAAGCCTGCTGCTTGCTTCCTGGGTGGCACGCCCGGTGGAAAGAGCGTGGAAACAGCAGAAGCAGTTTATCGCCGACGTCTCGCATGAGCTGAAAACACCGCTCACGGTCATCGTATCGAATGCCGAGCTCCTGCAGCAGCCTGGTTATAACGAGACGCAGCGCGCGCAATTCAATGATAACATCCTCACAATGACAAAGCAGATGCGGCATCTGGTGGACAGCATGCTGCTCCTTGCACGCGTCGACAATCCGCAGGGAGAAGAGGGGAGAGTCGATCTGGATTTCTCCGCCATGGTGGAGGACTGCATCCTGCCCTTTGAGCCGCTGTTCTTTGAGCGGGGGCTGACATTTGAATCCGAGATCGAGCCGAACCTGCACGTACAAGGCAATGAGCAGGCACTGCGGCGCTGTGTGGACATCCTGCTGGATAACGCCCAGAAATATTCCGAGCCGGGCACTGTCAGGCTCCGGCTGCGCAAGATCGGCCGCCTTGCGGAGCTGAGCATCTTAAATCCCTCTCCGCCGTTTGACAAGCAAGAGTGCGAAGAGATTTTCAGGCGCTTCTACCGCCGGGACGAAGCGCGCACCTACTCCGGCGGCTATGGCCTCGGCCTGCCGATCGCAAAGGGGATTGTTGAACGTCACGGCGGAAAGCTCTTCTGCGAATGGGAGAACGGGGAGATCTCCTTCACCGCAAGCGTGCCAATCTATTCGTAATGGTGAAAAATACGAATAGTCCCGCGTTTTTTCCCGAAAACGAGGGATAAATAAATGTACGGCGATTTCGCAGTTTGATGCGAAATCGCCGTATTGCTTTAGACTTTATACTTCGCGGCAAACAGGACGCCTGCGGCGAGAATGAGGAAGCACGCGCCAATCATATACCGGGTCTCGCGGCTCACGGGCTGCGGGCCTGTATCCGCTCCCTCAGCCATGAGCGCAGCGGTGTCAGGCTCATGCTGCGTGTTTTCGGATTGCGCTGATCCGGTTTGATTCGGCTGAGTCCGCTGTTCTCCCGACTGATGTTCACGCTCAAATTCGGGAGGCGCGCCGCCGAAATCCGGGGGAGCGGGCATACCGGCGAAGTCCGGCATTTCACCGCCGAAATCCGGAGGGGATGGCATAACCCCATCTTCGCCTGCGGGCATCATGCCCCTGCCGCCCGGGTGTCCCATCCCTTCGGGGCGTTCCATCCCGTCCGGGCGATTGCCTCTGACGCCGCCGGGCCCCATCTGCCCGGCACCGAAGCCGCCCGTACCGGCGTTCGTGGTATTGACCGTGTCCAGCGTGATCTGTTCCTCCCGGTCACCGATGACAACGGTATATGTCTCGCCGAGCTTCATCTCCGGACAACTGAGGGCCACCGAAGAAAAGCTGCAGGGCGGGGTATAGCTGAGCAGCACTTTGCCGGCGGCGTCCTTAAGGGTCACCGTTGTCTCAGCCGATGCCGTATAGCCGGGAATGTAGAAGATCGAACATTGCGCGGAGCCGTCGCTGAAATTCTCGGCCATCATACCGGCACCGCAGGCCACAACATCGCCGCCGCTGATCTCACAGATGCCGCCGCTCTCGCTGCCGTAGTCAATGGCGTTGTTGCTGCCGCTGCCCGGGAGACTGATGCGGATGCTGCCGCCGCTGATGAGAATATCGCCGTTGGAGTCAAGCCCGTCCGCATCCCGGGCGGTCTTGTTGACAATCGTAATGGAGCCGCCGCTGATATGAATCCAGCTTTCCGCGTCTGTCTCGCCCTCGCCGGTGTCCGCGTTTTGGCCGAACATGCCGGGAGGGCCGAAGCCGAAGCTGCTGCCGCCGTATGCGTTCATGCCGTCGTCGGCGGGATAGATCTCGATCTCGCCGCCGGAAATGTCGATGGTCAGCGCCTCGACGCCCTCATAGCATGAGGGAATTTTCAGGCTGCCGCCCGAAATGCTGACCGCCTTGTCAGCGTGAATGCCGTCGTCCGATGCATGGATCGTAAGCGCGCCTCCGGTAATCACAACGCTGTCCGCGCCGTGGATGCCGTCGGCGGACGAGCGGAGACGGAAGCTGCCGCCCTCAACCAAGAGCCCGCCCGCGCTCTTGATGCAGGCGCCTTCGCTGGAGATCTCAATGTCGCCGGAGGCAATGTACAGAAGCGCCTCTTCCCCCTGGAGGTTGAGCCCTTCATCCCCGGCCCGGAGCTTCAGCTCCGCATTTTCGATGCGCAGGCCGTCGTTTGCGTGAATGGCGTCCTGGGGCGCTTCGACGCTGATGCTGCCGCCGGTGATGACCAGCTCGTCATTGGCGTCGATTCCGTGCTTGTATGCGCCTGTGATCGAAAGACTGCCGCTGCCGTTGACGGTGAGATCGTCGCGGCTGAAGAGAACGCCGCCGATATTGTCGGCTGCGGCGGCTTCGGAATACGAAGCGCCGCTGCTCATGCTGTTCTCCGTGCCCTCCGCGAGCGTCAGAAAAACCTTGTCCGCCTGCTCTGTAATCAGGCACGCGCTGTCCTCGCAGCGGATATCCACGCCGTCCAGCAGGAGCCAGACCTTGGCGCTGCTGTCCGCGCTGACCGTGACACTGCCGTTGGTCAGAGAGCCCGAGAGAACATAGCGGCCTGCCTGGGCAATGACGACGCCGCCGCCATAGGCATAGGCCCCGCCTCCCGCAACCTCGGCATGATCCCCGGCGAGGGTGATCCTTGTTGCGCCGGCGGTATTCCAGGAACCGTCCCGGTCGTTGAGCGTGAAAAAGACGGAGTCGCTGCTTCCTTCCGCGTCCCAATCCACAATTACTTCCAGCCCGAAGCTTTTGCCGTTGATGAACAGGATCGTGAGAAGAAGCGTACACGCAAGGACGGCAACGCAGATCAGATCAATATGCTTATGCGTTGACACCTGCGCCCTCCTTATCCCATATAATCGCCGTTGTAGCTGACAAGCACCGCGCTGCTGACACCCTTGAGATTTGCCAGGTCGTTGACAAAATCGGTGTTGCCGTCCTTAAGGCGCACCTCCGCGTTAAGCTCCACCGCGCCCGGACGGGCGGTTTTGCTCTTGACGGCGCAGCGGACGGTATGTTCCTTCAGAAGCTCCAGGGCCGCGGTTTCGCTCTCATGTCCGTCGCAGTCAATGACCACGATGAAGGGGCGCGTCGTATCCCTGCGGTTTGCGAAGAGGAGGATGACGACACCGATGAACACGCTGCCGAAAACCGCCAGCGGGATCAGCCCCGCGGCCAGCACGATGCCTGCGGCAATGGCCCAGAAGAGAAAGGCGATGTCCAGCGGCTCCTTGATCGCGGTGCGGAAACGCACGATGGACAGGGCGCCGACCATGCCGAGGGACAGCACGATATTCGATGTGACGGCGAGGATCACGAGCGTCGTGATCATCGTCAGGGCGATCAGGGTCACGCCGAAGCTGGACGAATACATGACGCCGGCACAGGTCTTTTTATAAACAAAAAAGATAAACAGGCCGAGCCCGAAGGCCAGCGCCAGGGCCAGCACCATGTCCAGAACGCTTACCGCGTTCACGTTCTCCAGAAAGCTGGACTTGAAAATGTCATTAAAGGTCATTGTTCTGCTCCTTTTTAACCGTAGATTCTGCACTGGGCGTATTTGGAAAACGCTTCGGCGTGCCTGCCGGGCGTCTGTACCGCGTCGCGGATGATGTTGGGAAGGAATGCGTCCCACTTCACTTCCAGAAGGATGGGCGCGTCTCCGGCCGGTATGGTCACGCAGTCGGGATTCAGAAAATCGGTACAGGAAAGGCCGGTGCGAATGTCGTAGTCGAAGGTGACCCGCACATTGCCGGGTCGGTAGATAAACGGCTCGCGGGTGTATTCGACAATCACCTTCGGGCGCAGACCCTGCCAGCGCATCTTGCAGTAAAGCTCCTGCACAAGTGGCCTGCCGCTGTCCATCATCCAGTCCGGATCGCCGTCCACAATGCGCTGCGCTTCTTCCCGGCTGAGCGCCGCGCTGAACTTGGTTCCGAGTCCGGCGCGTCTGCTTTTCTTTTCCAGATGGATGACCGAGGTATCGCCGTTATAATAGCGGATGCGGAACTTTTCGCGCAGATTGACGCCGTCAATTTTTTCGCGCAGCGCCTTGTCGTCCAAATTATCAAAATACAGGCTCCGAATCAGATATCGGCCGCCCTGCGCATGCGGATCGCTTTCGGCGACGGCGCGCAGACGCTGACGGATCGCCAGCAGATCCGCATAGCTGATCTCATGCTTCCACTCATGGCGGTAGCGCAGTTCCATCGTATCCCTTCTCTCTGCGATTCATGGCTTAAAGAATAAACCGGATTCCTGAAAAAATGCTTGAAAAGAATGTGAAAAAACTGTGAAAAAACTGAAAAGCCGGGAAACATGCCCGGTTCGCTATTTTAGCACAGGAAGGTCCGCTTGTATATCTGTTTTTTTCAGTTGAACACCGGCTGCCGTGCTTTTCAGTTTGCGGAAAAGGTGATATAATAAGACCCGCAATCTAAGGAAACGCTGAATAAATCGCCGCGCACGTCTTGACGACATCTTTTCCGCCTGACTTTGCCTGAAAAACTTGAAATACACAAAGTATTCCTGCGCTTTCATCAGCGCTTCCCTAAAAACGGAGGGCGTATGATGGATATCGAACTGAGACGCCGCAGAATCAATCTTTCCACGCTCGGAACAGGCGTGGTGGCCTTCGGGGTGTGGAACGTCCTGAAGACGATATTATATATATTCGCAAGCTCTGTCAGCTTTTATGACGCGAAAGACGCCGGCGAAGATGCTGCGGTCGTCAGTCTGATTTTCCATGTTCTGCTCGGGCTTTTTTTGGCGCTCGACTTCTCACTGCGGCTGTATATCGGCCTGTCGGCGCGCGCCGAGGGCAAGGGAAGAAGAAAGGGCAGCGGCTATATTGTCGCCGCCGCCATCCTTTTCACAATGAGTGCGGCTTCTTACATAATAGCATGGGCTACGAACAGCAGTACAAGAATGGAAAACCAGGCGGCGCTGGATTACTATGTCTCCCTGTTTGTGGATATCACGGCGATGGTCACGCTGGGCGATCTGCTGTATACGGCGCTCCGGGCGCGGAAGCTGGAAAAGCAGATGGAGGGCTGAGACATGCAGAAGGATTTTCATTACTACGCCACTTACTGCGCCGCCTTTCTCGCGGGCTATTCTCACGAAGACGCGCTCAAAATCGCCTACAGCGCGCAGTTTGTGGACTGCTGCTCAAAAACGCTTCTGTCAAAACTGCGCGCGCCGCTGTCCGCCGCCACAACGCAGCTTCAGCTTGAATTGATGGACGCGCGCACCGACATCATCGGCCTGCAGGATATCACGCGCATCTGGGCGTCCTTTCACTTTCTGCCCGGCAATCTCCATGCCGAGGTGCAGAGCATCTCGCCGCTGTACAAAAGCAAATTCAGAATGATCTGCAAGCCGAACGGCGCGCTCCTTTCCGACACGGTGGAGCTTGCAAAGGGCGGCAGCCTGCAGGCGGTCGGCCTGGCGATGCATGTCCTGGCCGACACCTGGGCGCATCAGTACTTTGCCGGTACGCCCTCCCTGGTCATCAACAACACCAACTATTATTTCTTTGAGCTTCTCCCTGACGGCGGCGAGCGGCCCGTTGCTTTCAGCCACAGTCCGGGCAGTCCGGACGATCCCGAAAAGGGCGTCTATAACGGCAGCATCTACCAGGGGAGTGAAAACTCCATCATGAACCTCGGCCACGGCAGGGCCGGACACCTGCCGGATTACAGCTTCATCCGCTATAAATATCTTCCGGCCTGGGGCGGATACCGGGAGATCGTCAAGGACAACCCCGACGATTATTACCACGCCTTCTGCCAGATGATCTATGCGATGAAATACCTCCGCGGCGGACTTGGTGCGTTTGAAACCGGACATTACGATTTTGAAGCCGCCGCCCCCTGGGAGACAGAGATCCGGGCGATTATCGCAAAGCGTCAGCTTATTGCCTGCGAGGATTGGAAGGCGCTGGGCGAGAAGCTCTCCGACTGCCAGGTGGAGGATTTCGAGCTTGAAAAATACCAGGAGGAATACATGTCCCTGCCGCGTGAAGCGCAGGGAGACAGCTTTCTCGGCCGCTTTTTCCTCGCAGCCATGGCGCAGAAGAGCATGGTCACCAACAAAATTTTCAAATCGGGGAACCTGCTGGCCGGCTTTTCCGTTGACTACGCGGAAAAGGGGTTTCGGGGAATCAAGGATTATATGCGGCTGATTGAGGCTGTGAAGGGGGAGAAAAGCCATGACTAACATGCAGCGGGCAAAGAAAATCCTGGCGGGGCTTCTCATGCTGCTCTGCAGCGGCGGTATGTTCTATGATCCGGAAAACGGCCTGTATATCGTGGCGCTGCTTCTCTCCGGATCGCTGATTGCATACGGCATCCGCTGCCTGAGCTTATACATCTTCATGGCACGGCACATGGTAGGCGGAAAAGCCATCCTGTACAGAGGGATCATCATTCTGGATCTGGGCGTCTTTACCCTGAGCATGGTGGACAACCCGAAACTCTTCATCATCTTTTATCTGCTGGGCATCCACGCGTTTGCCGGTGTGATGGATATCCTTCGCGCACTGGAGGCAAGACGATATCGGGCGCCCTCCTGGCGGCGCAGCCTTCTCGGCGGCGCCGGCAACCTGGCGGTTGCCATTTTTGCGGTCATCGCCGGCTTTTTCCTGCATTCGACAAGAGATCTGGTCTACCTCTACGCCGCCTGTCTGGTCTATTCCGCCTGCACGCAGATCGTGACCGCTTTTCAAAAAACGGCGATTGTCTATGTCCAGTAGTTTTTTGGAAAAGCCCATCGTGATCCCTCGGTGCGCTTGAGAGAGGATGCGTTTGGGGGCGACAGAAACCGGGCAAAACCACTACACTTGACGGCGTTCTCCGCGATTTTCTTTCTGCGCAGGGGCTAATTAAGAGTATTTTATAAAAAATATACGAATTTGGGCATAAACAGCGATTAAAAGTATTTACTTTCTGGAACAAGCGTGCTATACTATATAAACGATATTTGAACAATATCGATATCCGAAGTAAAAACAGGAGGCAATTCAAATGGCACCCAGAAAAGCAAGCGAAGAGAATGCCGCCGCGAAGAAGGCAGCACCCGCCAAGAAGGAGGCGCCTGCCAAGAAGGCAGCACCCGCTAAGGCTGAGGCTCCCGCTGCAAAGAAGCCCGCAACAAAAAAGGCCGCCAAGAAGGCGACAGAAGTGATTATCCAGTCCCCGTACGGTGGTGAGATCTCCTATGCCGAGATTCTTGCCAAGGTCGGCGAAGCAGAAAAGGTTTATGTCAGAGTCGATCAGAACAAGGCGTACTGGGTTCGCGGTCTTGAGACCGGCGACGTTGATCTCTGGTAATCCTTTCACCCGGTGTTATGCCGGGTGCTTTTTTTTCGCGCTTTTGAGGGAATGAAAAACACAACCGGGATAAAATCGGCGCCTGTGCATCGCACGGGCGCCGAAATGCGATTTCATGCTTTTAAATTCCAAAGAGCAGAAAGCATAGATACACCGTCGGGATAGAGAAGAGCAGGCTGTCGGCCCGGTCGAAAACGCCGCCGTGGCCGGGGATCAGATTGGAGAAATCCTTCACGCCGATCATGCGCTTTAAAAGAGACTCCGACAGATCGCCGATCTGACCCATAATGGTGGCAAGGAAAGCGGTGAACAGGCACAGACGCAGCGGCACGGGTGTGGAGAGACCCAGTATCAGCCAGGATAACCAGCCGGTCAGCAGGGAAGAGAGTGTTCCGCAGAGTGCGCCCTCAATCGTCTTTTTGGGGCTGACATGGGGGGCGAGCTTGTGCTTGCCGAACATCATCCCGCCGAAGAGTGCCGCGCTGTCGCAGCCCCAGGTGGCGAGGCAGGCGGTGAGCAGCGTCTGCCACCATATATCGCTCACCGCGATGACCATGATAATGCCGAAGAGCACGCAGGGATAGTTCATCCCCGCGAGCGTGTAGAGGGCGCCGATACCGGAAACCTTCTGATGGATAACGCCCGAAAACAGCGACAGATACAGGCAGAAGACGAAGCAGACCACATAGGTGAAAAGCCCGGTATGGAAGTAGGCCAGCGCCGCCTGCACCGCAAGATACACGATCATCACCCACAGCGTGCAGCGGGCGTTGAGCTTTTCCACATTCTTGCTGTATTCATAGGCGCACAGACCGCCGGCCACGCCGAAATACATAATACGCGTGATCGCCCACGGCATGCACGCCGCGGTGACGGCGATCAGAATAATGGCGGATTTGACACGATCCTTCAAAACGGCTCCCTCTCTTTCTGCGATGTATTTATAAGATAACATAAACAATCGACAAACTCAAGCTGCCGCATGCCATAAATTGAAGATAATCAGTGCACAGCAATGAAAAAAGGGAGCAGCTATTCAGTCCATGTCATTCTGAGGAACTTCGTTCCGAAGAATCCCGTCGATTTTTGCGCTTTTTACGGAGAGCTTTCGCTTGCGTGAAGCTATGAAACGTCACGACTGAAAAGTTGCAAAAGGATAATGCTGATGTCGATCTTGCGGTATGAGACTGAAAATGAATTGACACAGATTGATTAATCTCTTATAATATTAACAGTAGATTCTTTTTATGCTGACAGCATGAATGGGGGATACAAAATAATGAAAAAACTGACTTACGCGTGCATCACACTTTTGTGTATTCTGTTTTTTATGGCGATTCCGACAGCGGCATATGCAGCGGAGATCATTGATGAAGGCTCCTGCGGCGATGAACTGACATGGGCGCTGTACGACAATGGTGTTCTGAATATTTCGGGCACCGGTCTTATGGAGAGTTTTTCCCCGACTTCGGTGACTGCTTGGCATAAGCACAGAAATCTCATTACCGATGTCGAGATTGAAGACGGCGCGACCTCAATTGGAAGATACGCGTTTTATAACTGCGATGCGATAAAGACTGTATCTTTGGGCGCGGATATAGAGGCGATCGGAGATAATGCGTTTTATAACTGCACAGCTCTTGAAACCCTGACGTTGCCGGATGTGAACGCTCTCAACAAAATCGGCGAATACGCGTTTTATAACTGCGACGCGCTAACGGTGATCCCGGCTTGGAATGGCGTGACCGTGATCGGCAACAGGGCTTTCTATGACTGCGACGAACTGAAAAGCGTAACGCTTGGATCAGATGTCAAGACGATCGGGGATTATTCTTTCGGAAGCTGCGAAAAGCTGACAAGCTTTAAGATGAACGACGTTCTGGAAACGGTAGGCGAGCTTGCATTTAATCATTCACCGATCGGGGAGTTGAAATTCCCGAGCAGCGTGACCACCCTGCCGGTAAGCGCGATTGCGGGTGATGCTGCGAACAATGACCCGAACACCGAGCTGAAAGCAAGCCTGAGAACAGTCACATGGCCTGCGGGCGTAACGATTGTGCCAAATTATCAGTTTGATGGCTTTTCTGCGCTGACAACTGTAACCATCCCGATGAACGTGACGACGATCGGACAGTTTGCGTTTCGCAACTGTTCGGCGCTGGATTCCACAAAGCTGTCCCTGCCGACCACGCTTGAAGAAATACAGAATGGCGCGTTTTATAACTGTGATAGTGCTAAGTTGACTAAGATCAAATTTCCGAATAATCTGAAAACGATTGGGCCCAGGGCTTTCTATGACTGCGACAGACTGGAAAGCGTGACGCTTGGCAGCGGCGCCGAAACAATCGGCGACAGCGCGTTCTACAGCTGCGATCTTTTGGCAACCTTCGACATGGAAAAGAACGAAGTTTTGAAGTCAATCGGAGAACTGGCGTTTGGTTATTCTCCGATCGAGGAGCTGCTTTTCCCTGACTCGGTGGTATCTCTGACCCCCAACGCGATTCAGTCTCAGAGCAGCAGCAACCCGGTCATGCGGGCGAGCCTTAAGAAGGTCCATTGGCCGGCGGGAGTGCCGACGGTGCCGGCTTATGTGTTTTACGGTTTTTCCAAGCTCACGAACGCGATACTGCCGGAGGGCGTGGAGATTATTGAGGAATATGCGTTCTATAACTGCGCGCAGCTTAAAACGCTGGCGCTTCCCGGCACGCTTGATACGATCGCAAGAAACGCGTTTGAGAACTGCGATGCATTGACGGCGCTTGCGCTACCGGACGAGGTAACCTCGCTTGGAAACAGAGCGTTTTACGACTGCGACGGATTGGAAAGCGTAAAGCTGAGCAGAAGCTTAAAGACGATCGGCGATTCCGCTTTTTACAGCTGCGATTCTCTGACAAGCTTTGAAATGAGCTATGGCCTGAGAACGATTGGAAGCGAAGTGTTTTTCGGTTCGCCTATTGTGGAATTGATTTTCCCCGACAGCGTGACCTCGATGCCCGGGAGCGCAATTCAGACACAGGGGAAGGCAAATCCGATTCTGCGGGACAGCTTGAAAAAAGTTCACTGGCCAGCGGGCGTTCCGGCATTGCCTGATTATGTATTCAGCGGCTTTACCAAACTGGGGGAAGTGGAACTCCCTTATGTAGAGGCAGCCGTGTTCCCGTATGGGGTAGAGGCGATCGGAAACTATGCTTTCAGCGGATGCACGGCGCTGAGCACGCTTTCGCTGCCGGACAGCTTGAATATAATAGGAGATCATGCCTTCGATAATTGCGATAAGCTGGCTGTACTTGCGTTGCCCGACAATTTGACTTTGATCGGACAGTATGCTTTCCATGACTGCGATGGGCTGAAAAGTGTGACGCTGGGTACGGCAACGAAAACGCTCGACGCTTACGCGTTTTACGATTGTGATACGCTGTCAAGCTTTGCGATGAACGATGGACTGAAAACAGTCGGAGCCGGTATGTTCGTAAATTCTCCAATTGTAGAGCTGGTTTTCCCGGACAGCGTGACTGCTTTGCCCGGTAATGCGATTCAAGATTACGCGGTAGGTGTGTCCAGACTTCAGAACAGCCTGAGAAGGGTTCATTGGCCTGCTGGTGTAACGTCGATACCGGAATCCGTATTTGCAGACTTCGGTAAGCTGGAGAAAGTTGAGCTTCCGGAAAAGATTGCTGCCATTGAGGAAAATGCTTTTCATGACTGCGCCGTTTTGAAGAGTCTGGTATTTCCCGCAAGCATCAAACGCATTGACGCCGAGGCTTGCAGCGGCTGCACGACGATGACTGCTATCGGTTTTTCGGGCGATATGCCGACAATTGCTGAAAACGCTTTTGCGGGTGTTGTCGCGGAAGTCAGATTTCCCGGAAATAACAACACCTACACTGCTTCCAACATGATCAATTATGGCGGGAAGCTGACCTGGCTTCCAAATCTGGTTTTTGTCAGCTTTGACAGTAAAGGCGGCACAACGATTGAAAATCAAATGATTGCCGCGGGGGATAAGGCAACCAGGCCTGTTGATCCGAAGAAAGAAGACCACTGGTTCCTTGACTGGTACAGTGACAAGGAGCTGACTGTCCCCTATGATTTTGAAACGCCGGTCCTAACGGATATTACACTCTATGCCAGGTGGGCCAAGACAGACTTCATCCTGCCCGAAGATCTGACAACGATTGAAGAGGAGGCGTTCGCCGGAGGTAATTTCGCATGCGTGGTGTTGTCGGAGAATACAAATACAATAGGGGAACGGGCTTTTGCCGATTGCCCGAATCTTGTCTGTATCAGCATGATGAATCCGGACGTGAGCATAGATGACGATGCATTCGGCACCATGACAGAGCTTTTTATGTATGGGCTGCCTGAAAGCACCGTGCAGACATTCGCGGAGAACCACGAGTTTGTAGTATTCAAGCCGATAAGCTGATCTCAGCAAAAATTTGTCTCCGGTTTATCCGAAGAGAGGCAATGAACAAAGCGGGCTGTCCGAACGGATGGCCCACTTCTGTTATTCTGTAAAAAATCCACAATCGTTTCGTAAATAAACAACTTTTTGTTGTACCCAGAAACAAGATGTGGTATGATAACTCCATCCAATCCAAAATATAACCAACATACAGGGGGACAGAACCATGTTTACAGAAAACAAAGTCTGGATGGCGCAGTCGGACAAGCGGCTGTTTCTTCTTCCGAATATGGCAAACCGCCACGGCCTGATCGCTGGTGCGACCGGTACGGGCAAAACCGTCACCATGAAGGTCATGGCGGAGTCTTTTTCCGATATGGGCGTTCCGGTCTTCCTCGCGGATATCAAGGGCGACCTGACCGGCATGTGCAAGCCCGGCAGGGACAGCGCCGATATGCAGGAGCGCATCCAGCGCTTTGGAATCGAGAATTTCTCCTTTAAGAGCTATCCTACCCGCTTCTGGGATATCTTCGGTGAGGTTGGCCATCCCGTGCGCGTCACCGTCAGCTCCATGGGCCCGGTGCTTCTGGCCCGCCTTCTCGATCTGACCGAGATTCAGGCCGGCGTGCTGAACATTGTCTTCAAGGTGGCCGACGACAACGGTCTGCTGCTCCTGGACCTCAAGGATCTGCGCTCCATGCTCCAGTTCGTGGGCGAGAACAGGGCTGAGTTCACCGTGGAGTACGGCAATGTCTCCGCCGCCAGTATCGGCGCGATTCAGCGCGCCCTGCTCGCCTTTGAGCAGGAGGGCGGAGAGATGTTCTTCGGCGAGCCGGAGCTGGATATCATGGACTGGTTCGGTACCGATGCGGACGGCCGCGGCTTTATCAACATCCTCTCCAGCCAGAAGCTGATCCAGAGCCCCACGATCTATGCGACCTTCCTGCTCTGGATGCTGACCGAGCTGTTCGAGCGTCTGCCCGAGGTGGGCGATCTGGATAAGCCAAAGATGATTTTCTTCTTTGATGAGGCGCACCTGCTCTTCAACGGCATGCCCAAGGCGCTGCTGCAGAAGATCGTGCAGGTCGTCAAGCTCATTCGCTCCAAGGCTGTCGGCGTCTACTTCATCACCCAGAGCCCGAGCGATATCCCCGGCGACGTGCTGGCCCAGCTCTCCAACCGTGTGCAGCACGCCCTGCGCGCCTACACGCCGGACGAGCAGAAGGCCGTCCGCGCCGCAGCCCGCGCCTTCCGTGCAAATCCCGCCTTCAAGACCGAGAACGCCATTATGGAGCTCGGCGTGGGCGAGGCACTGGTCAGCTTCCTTGATGAGGAAGGCATCCCCAGCCTGGTTGAGCGCGCCTTTATCCTCCCGCCGCAGAGCCTGATGGGCGCCGCCGGGACGGAGCAGGTCCAGCTCCTCATCTATGGCGATCCGCTGGATCAGAAGTACCGCGACTGTGTGGATCGCGAATCCGCGTTTGAAGTTCTGACCCGCGCGAATGCCGAGCTGGAGAGGCAGCGCGCCGAAGCCGCCGCTGCCGCAGCGGAAGAGGCCGCCCGCAGGAAAGCCGAAGCCGAAGCGGAGAAGCAGCGCCTGCGCGAGGCTGCCGAAGCGGAGAGACAGCGCATTCGCGAAGCTGCCGCGGCCGAGAAGCAGAGACTGAAGGAAGAGGCCGCCGCGCTGAAAGCCGCCGAGAAGGAGGCCCTTGCCGCCCAGAAAGAGGCCGAGCGCGAAGCAGCCAGAAAGAAGAAGATTGCCCAGCAGGCAGCGACTACAGCCGCGTCCGCAGTAGTGGGCGCTATCTCCACCAACATCGTCAACGCGGCCACCGGCGGCAAGACCACCAATGCCTCGACCATTGCCAAGCGTGCCGCACGCAACGCACTCAGCTCCGCGATGCGCTCCGGCACCAGCTCCATTATTCGCGGCCTGTTCGGGAACAAAAAGTAATAACTGTATAAAACGAATCATCCCCGGGAAGTCCCGGGGATGAACTTTTTTTATTCGGTTTCAGGTTCGGTTTCGGTATACGGTACGCCGCAGCAGCTCAGATAGAAGCGGTGCACGATGAATGCAAGAACGAGACAGCAGAAGGTCATGCCGGTATAGCAGCTCAGATACCAGTCGCCGTGGCGCTGGATGAGATACTCCGTCATGCCGACGCCGGCGAGCGCGGCCAGAAAGAAAACCCACAGCAGAGCATGCCAGAAGCGGAAGCCGTTGGCCTTCACGGAAAGACGGCTGTATCGAATCAGCAGGAGCAGGATGCACACGCAGGAGAAGATCTGCACGACGCTGACAAAGCCGTTCATGGGGAAGAAGGTCGAGTCATAGCGCGTGGAGTCCATCAGAAACTCGGAAGCGCAGAAATAAGCCAGGAATATGCAAACGGCATTCCCCTCGCTTCTGCCGGCCTTCATGGGGATTTTCCTGCGGCGGGAGAAGAAACGCAGCATACACGCACACAGCAGAAGCAGCAACAGAAAGTGCACGAAAAAGGTGGCAAAGCGGAATTCCACAGCCCCGGAGGAGGTCGTATTGGCGGCGGCCAGCGGCAGATGCTGAAGAATGCCGGTGGTCACGGCGATTTTGCCGCGGCATGCGTTATTGAACAGAGAACTCAGGCGGATAAAGGCGACCGCCAGAGCGGCGCCGGGAGCTGCCGCATCAAGGAGCTTCGCGGTGTCACCGTCGTCCAGCTTCGCCGCGATCCAGGCGGCGATCCAGGCGGCGGGCAGGGCGGCGGATAAGACATAGCTGCCGGTGGAATAGTCCGTGACAGCCCTCATAAAGCCGTCGTACTGCTCCTGATGGCAGTACCAGTGCAGGATTCTGCACAACGGAATCGAAAACAGAAGCGTGAGCGAGAAGAAGAGCAGCATGGAGACCATACGCCCGCCGTTTGAAAGCTGCAGCGCCAGACTCATGAGCAGCGCGGCCAGAAGTCCGACGGCGATGATGATCGCACTCCAGTAGAGGACGGTGGAACCGATATAGACGGCAATGGGATTCATGAACGCACCTCCTCCGGGATCGCGGTGGCAAAGTAGATGATATCGCTGACGGCGCGCTCAAAGCCGAAGTCCACATGGTTGATGGGCCCGCCCATCATAATGATCTCGGCGGTCTGACCGCCGTCGAGCGTATAGGCCTTCCACACGTTCTTGGAATAGATGGTGCGTGCAAGCTCGTTGATGGTGGCGCGGGGGCGTGCGTCGGGCGTGTGGTTGATGGTCATGAGCAGGTAGTGCAGCTCATCCGTCATGGCGATGACGGAGCGGGAATACTCGGTGTTGACCTCGCCGATGGGGTAGCCGGAGCAGTATTGCAGTTCCCCGTTATCCACCAGAACAGGGCCGAAGGCGACGGCGAAGAGCACGTCGTTGGCCTCTATGAAGGCCTCGGCCTCGCCGGGCCCCATGAGCTCGCCCGCGCGGGAGAAGAGCATATCGCCCGAAGCGGTGAAGAAGCAGGAGTCCACCTGGGCGGGATTGTTGCGGTAGACCTTGCGCTGATAGGCTGTGATGCCCAGATCGCGGAAGGCATAGAAGTCGCCGTTCATGGCTACGACCGCATTGGCGGCCTCCGCCATGTCGGAGGCATAGAGCTGCACACTGGAGCTGTAGCTGTCCTCGGCAAGCTTTCTCCTGATCTGGGAGCCGTGGGCAATCTTGACCTCGGCAAAGGTGCAGCAGCGCTGCTCAATGTATTCCTTCCAGGCGATGACCAGGATTGTGTCGTCCAGATAATAGCGGATCGGCTCGTCCGGTACAAAGTCGGCGGTTGGATCGAAGACGACCTTCTGACCGTCCAGCAGGATCGACGCCCTTTGAATCAGCTCCTCGATATCGGCGGGATCATAAGTCGTGCCGAAGCTGTTGGGATCGGGCCGGGGGGCGACGGTGGCGCTCTCCTGAATCGTGTACATCTTACGGATGTAGGTCAGCTCGCCCAGCGCGTCGGAGGCGGCGTTGTTGACATAGACGTCAAGCTTGTCCGACAGGCGGAGCCTGGTATCTGCGCCGGATTGAGAGCGGGCGTCGGAGGCCGGGTGCAGGTTCAGCGCCGCCCAGCCCAGAAGCCCCACCGTAAAAGCGGCGAATACCAGTGAAAGAAAGGCGCGGATGATCCAGGGAATGCGCCGCTTGGTATATACGCGCGGCGGCTTTTCCGATTTGGCGGGCTTCTCAATGCCTTCGGGAAGCCCGGCCCGCTTTGCGCGTCTGCCGAGTCGGGAGAGTTTTCCCTTGCGGGGCTCTTCCGCTTCACTCTCCGCCGTGTCTGCCGGGGCGGACTCGCTCTCCGCCTCTATGAAAGCGGTCTTTTTGCGCGCTTTGCGTCCGGTGTTCTCTTCCGCAGCGGGAATGTCACCCAGCTCAAAGCGCACAGTGGCCTCCGGAATCTGCTCGGGAAGCTCGGATGCCGCCGGCTCCTCTGCCGTCTGCGTGAAGGAGAAGACGTCCGCCTGCGGTGCGGGAGAGGGGACGACCTCACTTTCCGGCTCAGCGGCAGGCGGCGCATCCGCGTCTCGAAATTCGGCGAGGATGGCGTCAATGTCATTGAAATCGTAGTTGTCTTTACTCATACCATGTCTCCGTCAGTATGCGATCCCGCCGGCGAGAGCACGCAGCAGCTCAGGATTCGCCAAAACCTGCCAGCGTCCGTCGGCATAGGCCAGGGGGAGCTCAAATTCCGTCTCGTAATAGTAGTTCTGCGGCGTCTGCAGTACTGCGTTCACCGCGGCGAGATAGGCCTCGTCCGCCACTTCGGGGCGGTAACGCTTGTTCTCATCGTAAACCTCGCTTGTGGGGCGGCTCTGTACGATCAGCTCGGCCTGGTGCTGGGTCTCCGCCGCGACGGCGTCCTCCAGGCGCTTCAGATCCAGATAGGTGAAACGCACCGGCTGAGCGGCCTCCAGCTTGTCCGTGCGGCATTCTCCGGAGAGCGTATAGGCAAAGCTGTCATGCAGGGCCTCATACACCCGCTGCCCCGCGGGAGAGGCGGGAGCCTCGGCGAGACCCAGGTCAGAATAATCCCGGAGCTCCACGTATGCGGCGGGATAATCCCCGGCGCAGACCGCGTCAAGGAAACGTGCCGCGCTCTCTGCCGGGTTGCCGCTCGGCATGGCGTAGACGGTGCCGTAATACGTGCCCGCCGCCGCCAGCGCCATTCCCGCGGCGCTCAACAGCAGCGCGAGGAAAAGACCGACAAAATGCGTCCTGTATTTTACGCAGAGGACAATCACAAAAATCAGACCGAACAGCAGGAACGCGCAGATTGCCGCTGCAGGAACGAGCATCGGCAGCATCACGCGATCGGGCGCTGCCGCTGCCGGGGCGGGCGTGGGTGCGGGCGTGACGACGGGCGCCGACACGGGCGTCGGTGCAGGCGTAGGTTCCGGCGTGGGGGCGGGCTTGTTCGCAAGGCGCTCGGTATACTCGCACATGGCGGTGCACCAGGCGCTCATGAATTCTTCGGAGGTGCTGTCGCCCCTGGTGAAGAGCACGAGCGCAACAGGCTGCGTGGTATAGCAGATGGCGCAGTCGTTGAGGATCATGTCCTCCGAAATCCAGCCGGGCTTGTGGGCAATGCGGAAACGCGGCTCGTTGATCTTGAAGAAGCGGTCGGTCATGGCCTGCTGCATGGTATCGATAATGCCGGGAAAACGCTCCGACTCATTGCTCAGCAGACTCAGGCAATTGATGAACTCGCGGGCGGTGTATTCGTTGTACATGGTGTCTTCCATGCGCTCCGATCCCGGCTCGACCCCCATATAGGGCGCGGTTTCAACTCGGAATTGGTTGTAGTCTCCGCCAAAGAAGATGTCCTTGAGAAAGCTGGCCTGCTCGTTGCTGGACTCAATCAGCACCTGATCCTGAACATCTTTATAGCTGAAATACTGTTCATAGACGCTCCAGTCGACATCGCCGTTCTGGAGCTTTTCCGTACAGGCCATGCACAGCGGCACCTTGAACATACTGGCCGCGACGGTATACTCGTCGCCGTTGAGGTAATGCTCCTCCCCGGTGACAAGGTTGCGATAGCCCGCGCGGACGCTGTCGGGGCTGACGCCGTAAGCCGACAGAACAGCGGCATTGACCTGATCCCAGTCCTCTTCGGGACTGCTGTCCATCTCGTCCGCGAAAGCGGGAACGCACACCCCCAGGCACAGGAGCAGTGCGGCGATCATGGAAAGTATCTTTTGAAATGCTTTCATGCAAACACTCCGAACATAGTAGTCATACCTTATTATTTTAGCACAATCCGGGAATTTTGCAAGAGCTGCGGAAACGAAAATGCCCTATCTCCGTCTGAAAAAAGGCATTTTTGACGAAATACGGGAGAGCGTGGAGGCCTTTTTCCCGGACGCTGCCAAGGCCTCCGGCGGCAGGCCCTGAAATCTGAGCACTGCGATCTGCGGCTCCATATCGCTTGTTATGGTGATGCGGTCGGTGTCATAGATTTTCACCATGTCAGGCGCGTAGTGCTTGGTCAGCTCCTCCACATGCTCAAGCCTTCTCGGCCCGCGGTTTCCGTCACGGTAATGCATGGGAATGACGACCCGGGGAAACAGCTCCTCCGTCAGCCGGAAGACCTCCTGTGAGGGCAGGGCGGTGCAGGAGCCGGCAGTGACCATCATGGCGTCGAGATTGTAGAGCTTGCCTGCCTGCTCCCCGGTGAGCGGCGCGCCGATATCGCCAAAATGGGCTGCCCTGATACCGTCGGCCTCAATCAGATGTACAAGGCAGGAGCCTCGCATGATGCCGCAGACCGTATCGTGCCAGACCTCCATGGGCGTGATGGAAAACGGACAGTCGCTCTCGGGACGCCCGGAGAGCACGACGCCCTCCCGGTAATTGTGTCCGTAGCTGTCATGACTGATGAGCAGTTTGTCGGCCTTCACGCCGCGCAGCTTCGGATAGCCGGTGACGTAATCGCTGTTGTAGGGGTCGATGGCCAGCGTATAGCCATTATGTGTGATTGTAAAGCAGGCATGTCCCAGCCAGCGGATTTCCATAGGCTCTTCCTCCGTAAGTTACCCCTCCATAATGTGCATCGCCCTTAACTGCGGGCTCTCAATGTGCGATGCGATCTCAAAGGCATGCGGCTCCAGATAGTCCCAGCTCCCGTGCGTGAGGTGCTGCGCCGTCAGTTCCTTGACTACGGCGGCGCAGATGTCCTCCGCAACGGCGGATTTCAAAATGCGGCCATGTTCGTCATTCTCGGCGGTGAGCAGAAATTCCAGTGCGTCCTTCATAGATGAAAGCTTTTCGAGGCCGTCCATCCCGCGCAGCTGCCACTTGTAATAGGGCATGTGGCGGCGGTTCAGCAGATAAATTGCCCCACAGGCGGCATTGACGAATTCCGTCATCGCCAGCATCGCGGCCCCGTATTCCCCGTGGCGTACGCAGCGGGGATAATTGTACTGACCCGCCTGGGCCATGGTGATGACCCGCGCCGCCAGCTTTTTGAGCCGCACGTCCTCCGGCATACCGCGCAGGAGCGTCTCACGGATGGAGCTGAAAAGCCCCTGATCGTCCCGGAAGACCTCGCCGTTCGTGGCCTCGGCCAGCGCATGAGAGGGGATGGCGAGCCACTGCAGCTCCTTTTCGGGCGCGCCGGGCAGACCGGTATAGCGGCTGTAAAAATCGGAAATGCGCCGCACGCCTCGGCTTGTCTCGCCCAGAGCGCTGCGATCCTCGGCTTTCCTGAAGGGCAGACTCCGATACGCGCGGGCAAGCTGAACCCCGATGGCGCGGTCCGTCTCATCGTCAAGCCAGAGACAGAAGCCCTCGGGAAAGTCGTGGTCGCGCGAGAGCTCATCGTCAAAGCCAAAGCACTCCGACCCGTGACCGGCGAGTCCCACGGCAATGCGCCCGGCCCATTTTGGAAAGAGCCGGTCGATCATATCCACGCCGTATTTCTCATAGAGACGGCGCGCTTCTTCAAGTCCCTGCATAGATTTTTTCCGCCCTTTCCCGCAGCTGCTTCGCGTAGAGGAAGAAGCCGAAATAGTCAAAAGTCGGCGCGCACTTGGAGATGGTGAACGCGTGGTAGCCATCATGCTTAAGACCAGGCGCGCTGAGGCAGTCCCAGGCTTTTTCCAGGCACGCCGCAATGCGCTCGTCCTCCAAATCGCGCCTGCCGTACATCTCCGCAAGATTGCACCAGGTCACGGCGCAGTCGTTTTCCTGCCCGCCGATTTTTTCGAGAATCGAAAGGGCGAGGCGGAAACAGCGCTCCGCATTCGGCACATCACCCGTCTCGTCATAGCTCAGCGCCAAGTTGTTATAAAGCCCCGCAAAGCGGTAATCCGCGGGATCGAGATTGTCGGCATACACGCGGGCGACGTGGACAAAGATCGGGATCGACTCGGCGGCGTGACCGAAGGCTTTGAGCGTCGTCGCGGCGTTTAAGAGCACCGTCGCCCCGGAGACCGTACGGCCCATGTGATGGACGCGCGTAAGCTCCAGCGCTTCACTGACCGTCTGAAGCCCCTTGTCCTTTTCGCCCGTGCGGCGGTACTGACCCAAAAGCTCGCTCAGAACCGTGAGCTCGGAACGCCAGTCACTGTGCGAGCGTGCGTCTGCAAGCGATTTTTCCAGCAGATCGCGGGCCTCCTGCTCGCGCCCCTCACCGCAGAGCTCGTCTACCTCCTGAATCAGAAGCGGCACGCTCAGCACGTTCGGGCACGGCGTCGTGTCGGGGGTCCCGGTATACTGACTCGTATCAAAAATACAGCAGAATTCGTTGTGATCCATGTGCGCTCTCCCACTTTTTTCATTCAGCATGCCATTGAAACAAAGCGGCTAAGGTATACTTGTCATATTTTTTCGGCTGCCGCGTCAGCGGCGGGAAAAATGACTTTAATCAATATAGCGCCGTACGCTTATTATAGCACACGTGCATCAAACAGCCAACCGCTTCCCGCAAATTCGCCGCAGGGGAATTTTTCCTTGAAAGAACAATGGCCGCAGGGTATAATACTACCAAAGAATTCTGCCGGAGGCGTACATGAGCAATCGATTGAAAAACGAAAAATCTCCCTACCTGCGTCAGCACGCTTTTAACCCTGTGGACTGGTACCCCTGGGGGGAGGAGGCCTTTGAGAAGGCACGGCGGGAGGACAAGCCCGTCTTCCTCTCCATCGGCTATTCCACCTGCCACTGGTGCCACGTCATGGCGCACGAGTCCTTTGAGGACCCGGAGATCGCTGCCATTTTGAACGAACACTTCGTCCCCGTCAAGGTCGACCGCGAAGAGCGGCCCGACGTGGACAGCGTCTATATGCGCGCCTGCATTTCCGTAAACGGCAGCGGCGGCTGGCCTTTGACCGCGATCCTCACCCCCGGACAGGAGCCCTTCTTCATCGGCACCTATTTCCCGAAGGAGAGCCGCGGTGGGCGCATGGGTCTCAAATTCCTGCTCACGGCCATCGCCGATAAATGGGCGCATGACCGTGATGCGCTTCTGCACACCGCAAAGGAAATGACCGCTTATCTGAGGCAGGAGGCAAGAGCGGGGGAGCCCGCCGGGGATCAGCCCGGGAAGGCCGCCGAACAGCTCATGGCTGTCTATGACGAGGAGTACGGCGGCTTCGGTCGACAGACCAAATTCCCCTCACCCCACAATCTGATTTTCCTGATGGAGTACGCTGCGCTCAAGGGCGATCGGAAACCGCGCGAAGCTGTGGAGCATACCCTGCGGCAGATGTTCCGGGGCGGCATTTATGACCACTTTGGCGGCGGCTTCTGCCGCTATTCGACCGACCGCGAATGGCTCAAGCCGCACTTTGAGAAAACCCTGTACGACAACGCCCTGCTTGCCCTCGCCTATACGGAAGCCTGGCAGGACGGACACATGGCCATATGGCGTGAAACGGCGGAGCAGACGCTGGACTACTGCCTGCGGGAACTCAAAGCGCCGGACGGCGGCTATTACAGCGGGCAGGACGCGGACAGCGCCGGACGGGAGGGGGCATATTACCTCTTCACGCCGGAGGAGGTCTGCGATGTTCTCGGCGCGGAGGCAGGGAAGCACTTCTGCGAATGTTACGATATCACCGACGAGGGCAATTTTGAGGGCGGGAGCATCCCCAATCTGCTGCTCAACAACCGATGGAACTTCCTTCCCGAGGGTTATGAGGAATTTTGCGAGAAGCTCCGCGAGTACCGGGCGGGGCGCATGGCGCTCTTTACCGATGAAAAGATCCTCGCGGGCTGGAACGGACTGTTGCTGATGGCACTGTCCCGTGCGGCCCGGGCCTTTGAGGATCGGCGCTATCTGCTGGAGGCGCAGGAGCTGGCGGACTTTTTGCTTCAAAACATGCGCCGGGACGGAAAGCTCATGGCGCGCCTCTGCGATAGGGAATTGCGCTTTGACGCGTCCCTGAGCGATCACGCTTTTATCGCGCTGGGGCTTCTGGAGCTCTATGCCGCGGATTTCGACCCGCGTCACATTCTGGACGCGGAAGGCCTCGCTTCTGAGATGCGCCGCTTTGCCGACCCGAAGGGCGGATACTTCGATACCCCCGAGGACGGGGAGAAGCTGCTGCTCAGACCGAAGGAGACGCAGGACGGCGCGCTGCCCTGCGGCAACAGCGCGGCTTGCGTGCTGCTCGACAGGCTTTTCCGCCTGACGGCGAAGGAGATGTGGCGGGCGCTCTCGGATGCACAGCTCGACTTTCTCAAGCGCTCCGCCGGGGCAACTCCCGCAGCCTGCTGCTTCGGTCTCACGGCCCTGATGCTGTCGGAAGAACCGGGACGGGAAACCGTCGCCGTCCTCCCGGATGAGATGTTTCCGGACGCGCTGAAAATGATTCTCCGCAAATGGTCGCCGGAGATGAGCATGCTGGTCAAAACCCCGGCCTGTGCGGAGGCGCTTGCCGCCGCCGCACCCTTTACCGCTCCCATGATCGCAAAGGACGGCAAAGCAACGTATTACGTCTGTACCGACGGGGCCTGCGCCCTGCCGGTCAGCCTCTGAGCGGGAGGGATACATATGAAACGGATCATCACGCTGCTGCTTGCGCTGTGCATGGTTGTTATGCTTGTCGGCTGCAAAAAGAAGGAAAAACCGGAGGCCGAGCCGACCCAGCCGCCTGCGCCGACGCCCACGCCGAATGAGATCTTCGAGGTCAAGATGAGCCTTGACAATCTCTATACCTACTTTGATTACAAGGAATACCGCGCGGA
>ONVI01000002.1 GCA_900321275.1 uncultured Eubacteriales bacterium
AAGCCGCCCGGCGGGAGCAGCACACCGCCGTAATCCACATGCTCCCCGGTCAGCAGATCCTTGAAGTCGCCGGGGGTGTTGACGGGGGCCCAGCGCTCACCCTCGGAGAAGTTGAAGAAGGCGGCCAGCTTCTCGCCCTTATAATAACGTCCGATGCCGAGCAGACCGTCGTCCCCGGTCAGCAGGAGCCAGGTATCGGCCCCGGCATTGAAGACCCGGTGGGCCGAGCGCAGCTTTTCCAGAAAGACAATGGAGGAGAAGAGCTTGCCCTCCACACTCTCGGGATCGTTCCTCTTTTCGGCCGCTGACCAGTTCATTTTCCCGCGGTGCAGATAGCGGCTGTCATCGGCCTTGTTGGGATCGTCATGGTAGCTGTAGTCGTTTTGCTGCCCGATCTCATCGCCCGAGTACAGCACGGGGATGCCGCTGAGCGTGAACATATAGGCGTGCAGCATGATATCCAGCCGCGTCGCCCATTCGATCTTGCCGTGGTTATGCTCATAGCGTCCGGTCTCCAGACCGCAGAGGGAGGCAGTGGTACCGCAGAGGCGCGCGTCGCGGAGACGGGGATCGTTGTTGTACAGCTCGCCTCTTGCGGGGCTGCCCCACCATGCGCCGGTGAGATAGTCGTTGAGGAAGCGTTTGTGCTCGCCCTCCTCGGCGCCGAAGCGGCGGAGATAATCATAATCGAGACCCCAGCCAATATCGTCATGGCAGCGCAGATAGTTGAGGAAGGTATACTCCCGCGGCAGGGCGAAGACCTGACTCAGCTGGTGCTGCAAAAGGCGCACATCCTTGGTGGCCACGGTATGCCAGGTGCTGGCCATGGTGGTGACGTTGTAGAGCAGATGGCACTCCGGCTTTTCGACGCTGCCGAAGTAGGGCACGACCTTGCTCGGCTCCATGACGACCTCGCCCAGCAGCAGGCAGGAGGGGCAGACAATCTCGCAGACCATGCGCATGATGCGCACCAGCGAGTGTACCTGTGGCAGGTTGCGGCAGTTGGTGCCGAGCTGCTTCCAGATATAGGGTACCGCGTCAAGACGGATAATGTCCACGCCCTGATTGCAGAGGAAGAGCATGTTCTCCGTCATGTCGTTGAAGACGGTGGGGTTTGCGTAGTTGAGATCCCACTGATAGGGATAGAAGGTGGTCATGACGACCTTATTGGCCTCCGGGCACCAGCTGAAGTTGCCGGGCGCGGTGGTCGGGAAAACCTGGGGCACGGTTCTTTCAAACTCGCGGGGGATGTCCCAGTTGTCGTAGAAGAAATAGCGATCCTGAAATTCCTTTTCACCCGCGCGGGCGCGCCTGGCCCACTCGTGATCCTCGCTTGTATGGTTCATGACGAAGTCGAGGCAGACCGCGATGTCGCGCTTGTGGCAGTCGGAAGCGAGGGCGGCCAGATCCTCCATTGTGCCGAGGGAGGGCTGCACTTTGCGGAAGTCCGACACGGCATAACCGCCGTCGCTGCGTCCGACGGGGCTTTCCAGCAGGGGCATCAGATGCAGGTAGTTGACGCCGCAGTCCTCTAAGTAGTCCAGTTTCCCCCGCACGCCCTGGAGCGTGCCCGCGAAGCAGTCGACATACATCAGCATGCCGACCAGGCTGTTGCCCTTGTACCAGTCCGGATCCTTCAGTCTGCGGCAGTCAAGCGCGCGGAGCTCCTCGCTTCTTGCTTCATAAGACCGCAGCAGCATCTCAAGAAAATATTCAAAAGCCTTATCGTCGCCGTGATACAGTTCCATAAAGAGCCAGCGAAGTTCCTCCTCATGCCGTTCGAAGCGGGTACGGAACTCTTTTGGCCACCCCTGTCTATCCATGGCAGTTCCTCCGATCCTGTTAATTCACCGTTCAGGGTGCTTCTATAATATCGTTTATTGTCGGCGCTGTCAACGATAATCCAATCTGCAGGCGCACGAAATAAAGACTGCCGGAATCGTGGAAATAATAAAGCAAAAATTAAAACTATTTAAACTTTAAATATTTGATTAACTGTGAGAAATGACAGTTTTTCAGAACATTATTCGTCGAAATCCCATGTTGAACGAGACGCAGGCCCCATGTTATTATAACTGTAAGAAAAAGTCCTGCGGCGCGGCCGAATCTGACAATAAACGGAGGGATGAAAGGGGAAACGTCAGGCGCGCGGCAGCTTAAGCAACGACAGTCCACAAAGGAGAAAAAACATGGAACGCCAGGAAGTGATCCGCGATCTCAGCGCAGAGATCGAGACGCTCACCCGGCTCCATATTCAGCACGGACTGCATCATACAAAGGGGTTTGCGATTCAAAAACGCAGGATTGAGAAGCTGATCCGGGATCATGAAGTCAACCTGAAGAAGGAGTTGGACCCGTTCGTTCTCTGCCTTTACCGACGCTATTTCAAATAAACGCAAGCGAAAACCGGGGCTGCAGATTTTTGCAGTCCCGGTTTTCGTTTAACCCGCGCTTATTTCTTGACGATTGCTTTGCATCTGGGGCAGATGTTGGTGTACCAGCCCTTCAGTCTGATCTCATAGCCGCAGGTAGGGCAGATGATATATTCGATATGTCCGCCGTGGCCGCCGGAAACATCATCCAGTCTGTCGTCGATCAGGCTTTCCGCGCTCTTCTTGATATCTTCCATCGTTCTCTTCCTTTCCGTTTATTAAGGCTCCCGCCCCTTACAGGTGCGGGCCGGTCCCTTTTTACAGGAACATTATATATTACTCTCCGGCAATCTTTCAAGCACCCGCCGCGCGGTTTTATACTTTTTAAGATTCGCCGCCGGGAGTGCGGTCACTCCTCCATGGCATAGCTGATGTCGTCCAGTTCCGCATGGACATACTCCGCCCAGCTGTATTGGTTCATGTAGTCGCCCATGTAATGATACCTGGAATCCTGCTTTTTCTCAAGCCAGTCATAGAGGTCACACTCAATGCGATCCACAGCGATGGCGAGACTGCCCCGCTGCTTGAGGATGATCCCCGTGAGCCGCAGGCGGTTAAAGGTATTCTGCAGATCCTGCCGCAGATTGCTGAGGTAGGAGACCTTTTTCTCCGGATCGCCGTCGTCCTCCCAGAGATCCGCAATGATTTCGCCGTTGGTGGTCTGTGCGCCCCGGTTGTTGACCAGCACCGCCACCAGCTCTTTGGTGCGGGAATATTTGAAATCCACGGGCCTCCCGTCCACAAAGAGCTCAAAGTTGCCGAAGGTCTGCGCGAAGACGCGCTTGTGCTTCTTCTCCTGCTCCGGGTGCCGCAGTTCCTTCAGCTCACGCCTGAGCGCCGTTTTTTCATAGGGCTCCAGCAGATAGCCGCTTGCATGGACGGTCATGGCTTCATAGCCGTGCCGCCGCTTTTCCGACACGAAAATCAGATTCACCAACGGGTTCAGCTCCACAAGATAGCGGCCCAGATCCAGGCCGCCCAGCTCCGGCGTCTCTACGCGGAGGATGGCAATGTCGATTTCCGCTTTTCTGGCCACACCCAATGCCTCAAGGCTGCTGCCGCTGCACAGAAGCTCAGCCTCGGGCTGCAGCTCGCCGACAAGGGCGGCCGTCTCTTCCAGCGCCTGTGCCCTGTTGTCTACCGCAAGAATCCTCATCCGAGATCCCCTCCGCCCTGAACGACGCGCACATGCTGTCTGCGCCGCTGCGCCCTTGTCATTTCAAGGGGGTTCAGCTCTCCGACAAGCAGCATGTCCCCGCCGTTGACAGCCGCGTCCCTGAGGGGGCCGGCGTTCAGATCGGCGATCACCAGCGCGGCGAAACGGTCATAGTTGTCCTCGTCAATGACTGGAAAATGGTGCTGCATCCGATACCAGTGCCGGGGATCATACCCCATGGCGCCGATATGCAGGCGGTCGGCGGTCGCCTCCACCTCGTCGGGCCCGGCGGGCTGTCCGGGGGCGGCGTCCATGTCCTCACAGAACAGCATGGCGTACGCCCTGAGAATCTGGTCTCGGACCGTGCCGCGTCCCGCTTTCCCGCTCGGGGTGTTCATGATTTTGTAATAGTAGTCCTGCGCTTCCTCAGAATCATCAAAATGCACGATGGCCTCGTAAAAGGCTCTGTCAATCAATGTGTGCGGCATAGCATCCTCTCCCTTTTGCTTTTCTGCCGTTAGTTTACCAAATGCGGCCAATTCTTGCAACAGGCTGTGAAAAAAACTTTTGCCGGATGAGAATGACTTGCATTTCCCCTGTGCTTCTTTGGAATCCACTCTCTGCTCCCGCTTTCGTTTTGTGTAAAACACAAGTTGTTTTCAAGCAGTTGAACTGCACGGGGGACTGTGATATAATAAACAAACTGCCTGTATTACAGGGCATGTGAAGAATCCGAGGTGTTTTGCAGTTGTCCCGACAACGTGGTTTTTTCAAAGAAAGGGAGCTTCTTATGTGGCTCATGATTATGCTGATTCTCCTGGGGCTGGCGCTGCTGGCTGTGTATTATCTGCTGACGCGCTTCCACCGCTTCTCCTTTGTGCAGGAACTTGCCGCCGGGCACCGTGCGCTGTCCTGGCTCGTGGCTTTTCTGCCGCTTGCGCTGCTGGGGCTCTTTGCGGCAAAAAACGTGACGACGCTCATCGTCGTGCTGCTGCACCTGACCGCGGGCTTCCTGCTGTGCGGCCTGATCGCGTCTCTGACCAAAAGGCTTGCGGGAGTTGAAATCCCGTATGATATACAGGGCGCGGCCGCGATTGTTCTCACGGCGGTCTACCTCTCTGCGGGCTGGTATATGGCGCACCACGTTTTTGAAACCGATTATCGCTTTGAGACGGGCAAGCCCCTCAGGCAGGACTTTCGCATCGCGGCTCTTGCGGACTCCCATCTCGGTGTCACCCTCGACGGCGAGGCTTTTGCCCGCGAGATGCGGCGCATCCAGGAGCTTCAGCCGGACGCGGTGGTGATCGTGGGCGACTTCGTGGACGACAGCAGCAAGGCGGAGGATATGATCGCCGCCTGCAAAGCGCTCGGCGAGCTGAACACCGCATACGGCGTTTTCTATGTCTACGGCAATCACGACAAGGGCTATTATCACAACCGGGATTTCAGCCCTGCCCAGCTGCGGGAGAATCTGGAAAACAACGGCGTCGTCATTCTGGAGGATGAGAGCGTCCTGCTGGGCGACAGCCTAGTTCTCATCGGCCGCAAGGATCGCTCCGACCCGACCCGAAAGAATATGGCGGAGCTGGCGGCCGGGCTTGATCCGGACAAGGTCTCGGTGGTTCTGGATCACCAGCCCAACGACTATGACGCACAGGCCGCGGCGGGCGTCGATTTTGTCCTGTCCGGCCATACCCACGGCGGACACATTTTCCCCGCGGGAATCATCGGCCTGCTCATGGGCGCGAACGACGCAAACTATGGCGTCGAGCGCCGGGGAAACACCACCTTTGTGGTCACCTCCGGCATCTCCGGCTGGGCCATCCCCTTTAAGACCGGCGCAAAGTCCGAATTTGTGATAATGGATATCGCCGCACCCCGAAGCTGAAGGAGGAAACATTTTTTGAAAATCAAGACCGAAAAACAAAATGCTCTGAGCTGGACGTTAAGCCCGGAAGGCAGACTGGATGTTGACGGCGCCGAAGCGGTTCATGCAGCCCTCGCCGCGATCCCGGACAGCGCGGAGCGCATCATAATAGACTGCGGCGAACTGGAATACGCCTCCCTTGCCGGACTGCGCGAGCTGCTGATTGCCCGCCGCCGCTTCTCAGACGGGGTTATGCGCCTTGAAAATGTGCGCCCCCGCGTGATGGAGGCACTGGAGACCACCGGCTTCCGGGACTTCTTTGAGATCACCGGGGCGGAGGAAAAACCGGTCTATATGCGCCTCAGCTTCCGGGAGTTCCTGAACCATAAACGCTGCGAGACGGGCGAGCGTGTCGCTATCGTCACTGACGCGGGCAGCCACACCTGGCGGGAGATCGACGCCTGCGCAGAGGTCATCGCGTCGGATCTGGCAAAGCGCGGCGTACGGCGGGGGAGCCATGTCGCCATCTGCGGCAGGAACAGCATCAACTGGGTCTATGCCTTTTTCGCCGTCCAGAAGCTCGGCGCGGTGGCGGCGCTCATCAATCCCTCCCTCAAGGCCAATGAGATCGCGGCTGTCGCCTGCGGCGGGGACGCGGACTTCCTCTGCTGCGGCGAGATCGTGGAAATGAAGGATGAGGCTGCCTTCCTCTCACAGATCGAGAGCGCCTCCGGCGGTCGGCTCAGGGAGTTTTATTCTATCCGAAGCACGATCGACTTTTGCGCACGGACAGGTGAGCGGGTCTGCTATCCCGTCGAGCCCGTTGAGGCGGACGATCCCGCCGTCATGATTTTCACCTCCGGCTACACCGGAACCCCGAAGGGGGTGCTGCTGTCGTCCTACGGCGTGCTCAACGCTTCCCGCGGCAGCGCGGAAAACCAGCGCCTGACGGACACGGACAAGATCTGCCTGATTCTGCCCATGTTCCATATCTTCGGCTTGGTCGCGGGTCTCGTCGCCGGGGCCTGCGCAAACGCGGTGCTGTATATCCCGAAGGATATCCGCACGGACACGATCCTGGAACTCATCCGCCGCGAGCGCTGCACGGTCTTCCACTCGGTACCCGCGATGCTGGTCGCGCTGATCAACAATAAGAACTTCACGCCTGAGAAGCTTGAAAGTCTCCGCTGCACCATCATCTCCGCCGCCGCGGCGACACGCGCGCAGATGGAGCGCTTCCAGGCCGCCATGCCGAACAACCATTTTCTCTCTTCTTACGGTCTGAGCGAGATGGCCCCTGTCAGCATCACCGAGTACGGGGACACGGACGAGCATGTGATGTTCACGGTCGGCAAGCCCTGGCCGGATATCGAGTTGAAAATCATCGACCGCGATACCGGGGCGGAGCTCCCGGCCGGTGCCGACGGCGAGATCCTGGTGCGGGGCTTCAGCCTTATGGGCGGTTATTACCGCATCGGGATCGAGGATCAGGCCATCGACGCGGAGGGCTGGCTGCATACCGGTGACCGCGGCCTTCTGGACGGCGAGGGTTACCTGCGCCTGCTCGGGCGCTACAAGGAACTCATCATCCGCGGCGGTGAGAACGTCATGCCCGGCGAGATCGAGTACGCCCTGACGGAGCTGGACACGGTCGCCAACGTCAAGGTCGTGGGCGTGCCGAGTGAGTTCTTCGGCGAGGAGGTCTGCGCCTGCGTGATATGCAAACCCGGCGCTGTTTTCGATGAAGCGGAAGCCCGCACGGCGCTCGCGGCGCGTCTTGCGCGATACAAGGTGCCGTCCTTCTTCTTGGTATTTAAGGAGCTTCCGCTTCTCGGCAGCGGCAAAATCGACATCGCGGCGCTGAAAAAGGACGCGGCCGAGCGCATCCGGGTACTTCAGAAAGAGAGCAAAGACTGAGGCATGGACAGAAATCCCGTTGCCGCAAAAAAAGCGATTCTTGCCGCCATCGTGTGCCACACGTTCTGGGGCCTGAGCTTTATGGCCTCCCGCACGGCGCTGAATACCGCGCCGGTGCTCGTCCTGCTCAGCCACCGCTTTCTGATTGCTTTTCTGCTGATGTCGCTGCTGCTGCCCCTCGGCGTCGCCGAATTTCGGATGAAGGGAAAGTCCCTCCTGCCGCTCCTGCTTCTCGGTCTGTTTGAGCCGGTGATCTACTTTTTCGGCGAGCAGTACGGCATTCTCCACTCCACCACGATATTTTCCGGCGTCATGATCTCCATGATCCCCATTGCCGCGACGCTTGCGGCGGTGCCGGTTCTGGGGGAGAAGCCCACAGGCAGGCAGCTTTTCTACAGCCTCCTGTCTGTTGCCGGTGTGATCGGCATCGGGCTTTTGAGCAACGGCGGCGGAAGGCTCGACTGGATCGGCGTCGCGGCGCTGCTGGTGGCGGTGTTCTCGGCCGTGGCCTATACGCTCTTAAATCGCGGTTTATCGGGCCGCTATACAGCGTTTGAGCGCACCTATGCCATGCTGGCGCAGGGCGCCGCGATCTTTACGCCTCTTGCGCTGCTCTCCCTGCGCGGGGATCTGGCCGCCTATCTTCACCCGTTCACGGTGCGAAGCTATACGGTTTCCGTTCTGTTCCTTGCCGTGTGCTGCTCCGTCATCTGCTATTTTCTCTCCAGCTTCGTGCTGACGCGCCTGCCGGTGGCGCGGGCAACGGTTTTTGCCAATCTCACCACGGCGGTCTCCGTCTTCGCAGGCGCCGTCTTCCTGCGTGAGCCGTTTTCTGCCGCCGGTCTCCTGTGCTGCGCGCTGATCCTGCTGGGTATCTACGGCGTTCAGCGCAGTGCCCGGACGTAATACTATCCCCTAATAGGAATCTGACAGCCCTTTCGGCAGGAATCGTGCCATACTGCGTTGGCTTTCTTGACCATATATCTCCATTATGCTCTGCGAAAGCCGCCTTGTCTGGCGCAATTCATGCTCGAAATGTCAAGTCAGCTTCCTATCAGGGAATAGTATAAAACCAGCCCACCAGAAAAAGCTTGCTTTTTCCGGTGGGGTGTGCTATGATGCGTGGGCTTCGTCAAATCTGGGCGAAATACAGCAAGGTGTATCTTGGAAACCACCTTTCAAAAAAACAAGGAGAATTGAATCATGAAAAAAGCAATGTCCGATTTCCGCAATCTGCTGCAAAGCGTTCCGCCGCTGGTCGTTTCGATGCTGTTTCTTTCCATCGTGGGGATGAATCTGCTGGCAAACAAGAGCATTGACACCGGCGTGGAATGGCTGGCGCTGGATTGCGGCATTTTGTTTTCCTGGATGACCTTCCTCTCCATGGATATCCTCACCCAGGGCTACGGACCGCGCGCGGCGACGCAGCTTTCCGTCCTGGCCCTCGGGATGAATCTGCTGATGGCGCTGATCTTCTTTGTGGCCAGCCGCATCCCCGGCGTCTGGGGCGAGAGCTTTGTGGAGGGCAGCGAGGAGATCCTGAACACTGCCCTGAACAACACCTTCGGCGGCACCTGGTTTATCATCCTCGGCAGCTCGATCGCGTTCCTCACCTCCGCCCTGGTCAATAACTTTCTCAACTACGGCGTCGGCCGACTGCTCAAGGGCAGGCGCGGCTTCGGCGGCTTTGCCGTGCGCGCCTATGTCTCCACCTTTATCGCCCAGTTTGTGGACAATCTGGTTTTCGCGCTCCTGGTCAGCAAAATCTTCTTCGGCTGGACCTTTGTGCAGTGCTTCACCTGCGCCCTGACAGGCGCGGTGCTGGAGCTGCTGTTTGAGGTTTTCTTCTCCCCGCTGGGCTACGGCCTCACCAAAAACATCCTCTCCGGCCGTGAAGTGCCGGCGGCTGCCTGAAGCGATGATTGTATTTATCAGCGGCAGCGCCAGCGGGATCGGCAAGGCCATTGCCGAAAAGTTCCTGCGTGAGGGCGCAGAAGTCTGGGGCTTTGACATCAGGGAAAGCGCAATCAGCCATCCCCGCTATCATCACAGAATCCACGACATCCGCGACGGAGAGCTGTCGGAGCTGCCCGGACCGGAGATCGTGATCGGCAACGCCGGAACCATCGAAGAAGCAGACGCCATCGACGTAAATCTCAAGGGCAATATCCGCTTTGCGGGGCATTTTCTGGAGAGTCCAAAGCTGCGCTCGGTGCTTTTCATCACCTCCGCCTCCGCCCGAAACGGCGCGGAATTTCCCCTGTATGTAGCGAGCAAAGCGGGGCTTGTGGGTTACATGAAGAACCTTGCGCTGACGCTGGCAAAGCGCGGCGTCACCTGCAACAGCATCTCGCCGGGCGGCGTCGTCACCCCCATGAACCGGCATATTCTTGACAGCGAAACGCTCTATGCGGCGGTCAAAGCGGAGACGCTTCTGGGCAAATGGGCGGAGCCGGAGGAGATCGCGGATCTCGCGTGGTATCTCACGGTGATCAATCGCTCCATCACCGGAGAAGATATCCTGATCGACAACGGCGAAATGCTCAAGTCCAATTTCATATGGTAAAAAATCTTCAGGGACGGTCACTTGACCGCCCCTGTTTTTTTAGGGAAGCGCTGATTTGTTCCGCGTTTCCTTATCTTTTATTCCGCCGCGCTTTCTTATCCTCCCGCAAACGCTTTCGGACGTAGGCGAAAGCCGCGTCCTCTCCCTCATCCCGCAGGACAAGCAGCATCTTTTCCAGCTCCTTACCGGTTTCGGGATGGATCATGAGGGAGCCTTTTGAGTTTACATAATAATTGTACGGCGAGGCGTCTGTATACTTGTCGCCGAGATATACCCTGCACGCCGCGATGCGGTCGCAGAACATCTCCGCCACATAGCGCAGCGGCATTTTGTTCCCGCCGAAGCCGACGCTGCCGTCCGGGTTGATGACGTAATCGACCCAGTATTCCAAATGGTGGCGGTTTTTGCCCTTGTGGTGCAGCCAGGCGAGAGAGACCCCGTTGGCCCTGCGTTCGGCGTCGTTGGGGCTGCGGCTGCCCTGGTAGTATTTTGCGCCGGTGAGAAATTCCACCGGGGAGTACTTGCTCAGATCGTGACCCAGCCCCTGCCTGATGAGGCCGAGGCGGAAGCAGTATTGGCACACCAGATGGCGGTGACGGGTGATGGTTTTGAAATGGGCGATGGGATGCATGGGAACGCCTCCTGTTGTGAAATCCTGCCTATTGTAACAGATGCGGTGCAAGCTTTCAAGCCGGAGTTTGCGTGGTTGAAAAAAAGCGGGGAATCGGATAGAATATAAATAAGGGGGGGAGCGCGATGAAAAAGACTGTAACAATATGTCTTGTTCTTTTGATGCTTCTTTGCATTGCGCCGCCCGCCTGCGCAGAGGACGGATTCAGCCTGATCATCGCGACGGACCTGCATTATATCGCGCCCGCCCTGACCGATCAAGGCAGTTTTTTTACAGCTCTCACCGAGGGCGGCGACGGCAAGCTCATGCGGTATATCGAGGAAATCACAGACGCTTTTCTGGACGAGGCCGCAGAGCAGAAACCGGAAGCCGTGCTTTTGACCGGGGATCTGACCTTCAACGGCGCCCTCCTGAGCCATTCGGCCCTCGCGGAAAAGCTGCGGTCGCTGGAATCGGCGGGCATACGGGTGCTGGTGCTGCCGGGCAATCACGATCTGGACAATCCAAGCGCGGCATCCTTTTCCGGCGACGGCTACACCCTCGTCCCCTCGGCGACGGCGGCGGATTTCCGTCGTATTTACGCGGACTTTGGATTTGACGAGGCGCTGAGCGTGGACACGGATTCCCTCAGCTATGTCGCGGAACTCGGCGACGGGACGCGGCTTTTGATGCTGGACTTCAACACTCCGCACGATCCCTGCGGCGTCTCGGACACGACGCTGAAATGGATCGAAGACCGGCTTGCGGATGCAAAGCAGGCGGGACAGCGTATCCTCACGGCGGGGCATCAAAACCTCTTTCAACAGTCCATGTTCCGCGACGGTTACGTGATCCGGAATGCGGAGCGCCTTGCCGTGCTCTTCCGGGAATACGGCGTGCCGCTCTATCTCAGCGGGCATCTGCATATTCAGCATTGGAAGACGGAGCAGGGACTTACCGAGATCGCGACCTCTGCTCTGTCTGTCTCACCCTGCCAGTACGGGATTCTGGACGTGCGCGGGGACAAGCTGCATTACGAGACGCGGGAGACCGACGTCGCGGCGTGGATGATCGAACAGGGAAGCGAGAACCCGGATCTTCTCGACTTCAGAACTTATGCGGCGGACTATTTTGACGCGCGCAACCGCCGGCAGACGCCGGAGGAGCTCGGCTGGTTTGCGTATACGGAGGACGAGATCGCGCGCATGACGGAATATATCATCAATCTCAATCGCGCCTATTTTACCGGTGACCTGCAAGATGCCGCCGCGCTTGACGAAAACGGAGAGCTCAGGGTGCTGTTCGAGCGCTTCCCGTCCCTCTACACGGCTTACCTGATCTCCATCCGGCCGGACTTCGGAAATGACTTTCGCAAGTGGACAAATTAAAATATTATGAAAACAAAATTCTGTAAATGAAATTATGTTAACAATACAGAGGAGGTGCGCAAATGGACAAGGAGCTCTTGCGGCAGGCGCTGGGAAAGCTGCTGCTTGGCGTGCTGCTGACGGCGCTCCTGCTGTTTCTCCCGGCCGGGACGCTGCACTGGTGGAACGCATGGCTTTTGATGGCGGTTCTGTTTGTTCCGATGCTTATCGCGGGCCTGGTCATGCTGTTTAAGGCGCCGGAGCTTCTGCGGCGCCGCCTGAACGCGAAGGAGCGGCAAACGGAACAGAAAGGCGTGATCGCATGGAGCGGGCTGTTGTTTATCGCGTCGTTTCTTCTGGCAGGTTTCGGTTTTCGCTTCGGCTGGTACATGCTGCCGCGCGCCTGGTGCCTGCTGTCTGCAGGGGTTTTCCTGCTGGGCTACGCACTCTTTGGCGAGGTGCTGCGGGAAAACGAGTACCTTTCCCGTACGGTTGAGGTTACGGAGGGACAGCGGGTAGTCTCCACGGGGCTCTACGGCGTTGTGCGGCACCCCATGTATTTTGCGACGCTGCTGATGTTCCTGTCCATGCCGCTGATCCTCGGTTCTGTTTACGGTTTTCTCGTTATGCTCGCTTATCTCCCGGTACTCGCGGCGCGAATCCGGGGAGAGGAAGCGCTGCTCGAACGGGAGCTGAAGGGGTATTCGGAATATAAACAAAAGGTCAGGTATCGCCTGATCCCGCATATCTGGTAGAAAAGGAGAATTCTGCATGAAACTGTTCGGAAAGAAAAAAGAGCCGGAGCCGCCTGCCACGCAGTTTGACCCGGCTGCATTTGAACCGGTCATCCGTTCCAGCATTTGCACCGGCGAGCGCGTAGCCTGTATGCGTGAGCGCAACACCGGCAGGCTGCATGAGCTGATGCTGATCCGCACGGACGAGGATCTTGCCGCCTTCTGTCGGCGGTATCACGTCGAACGGAGAGAGATCAAAACAATCTATTGACATAATAGAAACAACATAATATAGTTAACATAAATAGGAGAAAAGCCATGGAGCAGAACAACAAAGAACCGCGGCAGTACACCGGCACCAAAGGACTGAGCTGGGCGATCGTGATCGGCGTCGCCATCGGCACGGTGATCGGCAGACTTATGGACAACATGAACACAGGCCTCATGATCGGCCTCGTGATCGGCGTGATGGGCTGGGTGCTGGTCTTCAACCGCAGAACGCAGAAAAGCGAAGATAAAGCGGACACGAAGCCGGAAGAAACAGAGGGAAAAGGCGATATCCATGACGAAAACGTTGCCTCAAAACGTGAATGAGTCTGAAAACAATGGTATATCACTGTAGGGGAGGGGCTTGCCTCCCGGCAGTTAAACGCATAAAACTTGAAAAAACGTGGGGCGAATCCGAACATTTCTGCGGATTTGCCCCACGTTTCTTTGTTGATTCAGCTTTTTCCACACGGGAGGGTCAAGACCCCTCCCTACGGTATAAATTCATCCACTGCGTATATAAGTATGTTTTAAGACAGCCCCTTCTATTTCTCTCAGTGTCTGAAAAAGTGCAGGGTGCCGAGAAGCTCTTTGAGGGGCGCGTAGTCGGGCAGCGCGGTGAGTTCATCGTCGTAGTCGGGCGTTTTCTGCACGGTGATGAGCAGATAGCTGTGCTGATCGTCCGGGATAGGCAGGTGAATGAGAATGTTGTCGCCGTCCTGCACCCAGATGCCCGCGAGACCGCCGCAGGAAAAATCGCCGTGCGTCCGGTACTTCTCAACGAGGGCGGCCTTGTGCGCCGCAAAGTCCTCGCCGTTGTAATAGCCTGCGTACTCCAACTGAAGGTTGAAGTCCCTGCCGCAGACGATGGCGGCGTGCGATGCGCTGGAATAGTTCAGAAACTCGTCCTCAACCACGACAAAGCTGAACGCCTCGGGATCGTAGTCAAGGCAGACCTCTACGGTGGCGGCATCCTGAAACCCGGAGATAAAGCTGTAGGAGCCGGTGACGAGATTTTTGGGCTTGGCCTGCGGCTCTCCGGCCGGGGCTGCTTCCTCCGGCGGCAGCTTCTGCAGCAGCACCGCAATACCCGAAGCCACGGCGCCAGCGGCGGCCAGACCCAGCGCGGTGATGATTTTCCATTTTGTGAGCATGACACATGACCTCCTGTATGAGATGGTTTTTTAGGAAGCGTCGATTTATTCAGCGTTTCCTTTACTTTCCTTCCAGACCTTCGCGGTATACGCGGCGGAGATAGTCGAAATCATCGTAGTAGATCAGCACATTTTCTCCGTCGGTATTTTGAATGCGTACCGTATCGTTGACGCGCTGAATGAGCCGGAACATCTCTTCCGCGTCGTCGGTAGTGAAGAGAATGCAGCCCACCGGCCCGTAGGGGCGGATGGAATCGCCCACGCAGGCGAGGGAATCGACCGTCACGCCGGGCCAGCTCCTGACCTCGTCCAGCCCTTCGATGGAGGCGATGGTGCCGCCCTTTTCGTTGCACCAGAGCATGTAGCTGGTGGCGCAGCGGGTGAAGGCCTTTTCCTGGGATTTGGGGAGCTGAGCCGGATCGTTGCGCTTGCCGAGGGCGTAGTCCACGATCCAGGCGACGGTATCAAAGCCCAGCAGATCCTTGAAGGGGACGAACATCATGTCGCCGTCGAGACGGTAGCCCATTTCGATAATGTAGAAATGACCGTCCTCGTCCAGCATGGCCTGCGTCCAAGCGTAGCCCTCCCGGCAGCCTACCGCCTTGAGAACATTTTCAATGTGGGGGTTGATGTCGCGGCAGAAGTCCTCCACATGGTTGGAGAGCGTGGAGGTAATGGAATAGCAGAATTTGGGATAGCCCGGCTGCGCATACATGGCGCAGAGCCCCAGAAGGCTGACCTTGCCGTCAGCCAGGGCGTAGACGCCGTACCACTCCTCGCCGTGGAGCATACGCTCGACGACAAGCTTGCGGCTCTTGGACATGGAACGGGCGTAGTCGCAGGCCTCCAGCAGCTCCTTTTCATCGTGGACATAGCTGATGCCCCGGTTGCAGCTCAGGTCGACGGGCTTGACGACGACGGGGTACTGCACCGCGTCCAGTTCTTCCCGCGTGGGGGGATCGGAGAGAAAGTAGTCTGTCGCTAGCGGCGCGCCCAGCGATGTGGCGAGCCTTTTATAATCCACCTTGTCGCGGGAGTAGTGCCAGGCTTCGGGCGTGCAGTAGCAGGGGAGCCCCAGCCTTTTGCACAGGGCCATGCACATTTCCAGGTTAAACTCGCTGATGCCGCAGACGACGGCGTTTACGTTTTCCTCGCGGCATTTGACTTCCAGCGCGTCGAGATCGCCGGTATTGATCATCCAGTACTCGTCGGCGATCAGCTTGCCGGGGGAGTGCTCAGGCTCCAGATAGTCGGTGACGATGGTGTGGACTCCCTGACTTTTCGCGTAGTCGAGCATGAGACCGGTGCCGTAACTGGTGCCGAGCATGAGCAGTTTTTTCATGTATGATCCTTCTCCATTCTGTTTGGAATTCGGTTTTGTATGATGACAGACTGACGGGCTTAATCGCGGTGAAGCAGCTTCCTGACGATTTCCCAGATATATTGAAAGCTGTCCAGCCGGAACAGTACAGACCCGCCGACATAGATGAGCGCACCCGCCGGAACCATGATCAGAAGCTTGACGAGATCGGGCAGTCCCGTCCAGGTCACGGGCAGGATCAGTACGGCCATTGCCAGCGACAGAAGCAGCGCGGGCGCGGTATCGCGCAGTTGCTGCGGGATGCTGTAGTTGAGAAGCTTTTTATTCGGCCAGGCGTTGATGATCACGGAGGCAAAGCCGGAGAAGAGAAGCCCCAGCGTGATTGCCATGACGCTGTAGCGCATGGTGATGAGCAGCACGGCCGTCTCCAATACTTTTTTGATGATTTCAAGATAAAGGAAAATCCCGCTGTGTCCGGTGGCCTTGATAGCGTTGAGGTTCGCTGTGTGCAGGGGCCAGAAGGCATAGTATATGCAGAACAGCTGCATATACGGCACGCAGGGCAGCCACTTTTCCGTCAGCAGCAGACGCACCGTAGGCTCGGCGCAGACGGCGAGACCCGCCATCAGCGGCATCAGCACGTAGGTGCTGACCCGGATGGCGCGGCGGGTCATCTCCCGCACACGATCCCTGTCGTCCTGCTCGGAAGACAGTACCGGCAGCAGCACGCTGTCGAGGGAGGCGTTGGTGTTCTCCATGATGAGGTTGGGGAACTGGTCGCCCCTGTTGAAAAAGGCGAGATCGTCCGTGGAATAGCGCAGGCCGATGATAAACTGATAAAGCTTTAGATACGCCGTGTCCAGAAGTTGGGAGACCAGAAGCTTCCAACCGTAGGAGATGAGCCCCCTGAGGCGCTCCCAGGAGAACATGCGCTTCGGCCGCCAGCCGACGGTGAGCCACAGGATCGCCGTGTTGACCGTGACATTGATCAATTGCTGGAACACCAGCGCCCACACGCCGTAGCCCAGATAAGCGAGCGTGATGCCCACAATGGCGGAGAAAATCGTCCCGCCCAGGGTGGCGAAGAAGAAGCGGCGAAACTGCATCGTCTTGGCGACATACGCCTGCTGCACGTTTTTGACGCCGGACACCACGATCGTGAGGCCCAACACCCGGATCACGGGGACAAGCGACTCGTCGCGGTAAATCCGCCCGATCATGGGCGCGGCGAGGAACAGCCCCAGGTACAGCACCAGGCAGAAAACCAGATTGAAGTAGAAGACGGAGGAATAGTCCAGATCGTCCGTGTCCTTTTTCTGGATCAGCGAATTGGCCATGCCGCTGTCCACAAAGACCTGCAGAATGGTGGTGATCGCGGTGACCAGGGCGATGCTGCCGTAGAGCGACGGCTCCAGCAGACGGGCGAGCACGATGGAGACGATGAAATTCATCACATAGGTGCCGCCGCGCTCCATCAGCCGCCAGATGAAATTGGTGATAACAGATTGCTTTTTATCCATAAGAGAGAAAACTCCCGATGATTACATGGTCAGGGCGAAGGGGAACGAACACCTACCGCCTGTGAGCGTCCCTTTTCGGCGCTTTTTGTTCCGCCTCACTTGCTGGGCGTCTGTATTTTCAAGGCGTTTGACGCCGTATCGGCGGAAATCCGCCCATTAAAACCGGCAGGGGTTCGACGCCTTAACTGTCATACCCGCGCATGCGGCGGTATGCGCGCTGCACGCCGGGAAAGCTGCACTTGACCCAGTTTTTGAGGCGATAGCCCAGCGGCATTGCCTTGAGAAGCTTGCTGTACGGAGGCTTACGCTGTTCACTGTCGCGGCCCTCGATATACATAAGCTCAAATTCGCGTTCAAGGATGGTGCGGTCGACCAGTACCTGGACTTCCTCCGGCGCGTGGGGTCGGAAGGCGCGCAGCATTTCCACCTTGCCGATGATGAAGCGGCGCAGCTTGTCGTACTGCCGATCGACGCCTGAGCTCCAGGCGCTGGCGTTGGAGTTGATGCGATAGACGGACATGCACCGGTCAATATAATGGATCTTGCCGTTTAATCGCAGCCAGAGGGCGTCGGGGTAGTCGCCGAAGTCGTATTCGCAGGCGACTTCATAGAAGTCCGGCGGGTTGGCCAGAATCTCACGCTTGCCCACAAGAGAGCTGGTATGGTAGGCGCCGGACATGCCGGGAACAATATACTCAAAGCCGACGCCGCCCTCATAGCGGTCGAGCAGCAGTTCGTTGTGCCCATCCTCACAGAAATGGAGCACCGTGTTGTGCACACAGGCGGAATAGTCCGGATGCTCCTCAAGATAGTCCACCTGCCGCTGGAGTTTCGTGGGATCGGTCCAGTAGTCGTCCCCCTCGCAGAAGGCGACATATTTGCCGCGGGCGTTGGGGTAGAAGACGACCTGATAGATGTCGATATGCTGGGAATAGAGATTCTTTTCCTGATAGAAGGGCCGGATGATGTCGGGGTATTTCGCGGCGTACTCACGGATAATGTCGCGGGTGGAGTCAGTCGAGACGTCGTCGTTGACCAGCACCTCAAAGGGGAAACGGGTGCGCTGGTTCACAAAGCCGTCGAGAGCGTCGCGCAGGAAGGCCTCGTGATTGTACGCGGTACAGAGTATAGACACAAGGCATTGATCCGAGACGGTTTTTCCGATGTAAGCCCCCTGCTCCCGCATCTCCGACAGATTTTCGGGAGAGAGCGGGAGTACCGGCAGACTGCCCGCTTTTACGGACACATAGCCGCGCTGTCTGCGGTACATGCGCTGGATACCCGGGAAAAGACATTTGAGCCGGTTCTTGAAGCGGTAGGAGAAGGGCTTTTGCGCAAGGATCTCGTCGTAGGGCGGCTTGCGCTGATCCGCGTCGCGCCCCTCAATATACATGAGCTCGAATTCCTTTTCAAGGATCGCCTGATCCACCACGTCGAGCTGATCCTTCGGCGCCCAGGGGCGGAAGGCGCGCAGCAGCTCACACTTGCCGATGATGAACTCGCGCAGCTTGTCGTATTGCCCATCGACGGCGGCGCTCCAGGAGGCGCTGCCCGAGTGGATGCGGTAGACCGACATGCACTCCTTGAGACAGCGGATCGGGCCGTTGACATACATCCAGAGGGCGTCCGGATGATCGCCGAAGCCATAGCTCAGGCCGACATAGAAAAAGTCCTGGGGATTTGCGATAATGGATTTTTTCGCGACGATGGAGCTCGTGTGGAAGGAAAAGGACATGCCGTTGCAGATATCCTCGAAGCGCACGTCGCAATCCTCCGTGTGCGGAAGCAGCGGCCTGTCCTTCCCGTTCCCGCTGCAGTAGTGCAGCATGGTGTTGTGCACGCAGGCGGAGTATTCCGGATGAGCCTCCAGAAAATCCACCTGCCGTTGGAGCTTCATGGGATCCGTCCAGTAATCGTCCCCTTCGCACAGGGCGATATACTTGCCGCGCGCCTGGGGATACAGCACCTCCAGACACAGATCCTTCCCCTGGGAATAGAGATTCACGGGCTGATAAAAGGGACGGATCAGCTCGGGATATTTTGCGGCGTATTCGCGCACGATCTCCGCCGTCGAGTCGGTCGAGGCGTCGTCGTTGATGAGAATCTCAATGGGGAAGTTCACCTTCTGCATGAGAAAGCCCTCCAGCGTGTCGCGGAGGTAATCCTCATGATTATAGGTCAGACAGCAGATTGAGACGAGGATGTTGTTCTCCATATTTGGCTCCAAACTGTTTTCTCTCGCCTCCCCCAGCCGCTTGCGGCGAATGGGGGAGGATGCTGACGCGCGGGAAGCGCGCGACATTCCAAGCTTTGCTGACCGCTTCGGCGGCGGAAGGGGTTTGCTTTATCGGAAAGCTTATTCGCACAGTGCCTTTGCGGTCTGCGCGGCGACCTTGGCGTTGTTGAGCACCAGCTTGATGTTGGATTCGAGACTGTCACCGCCGGTGAGCTCCACAACCTTTGCCAGCAGGAAGGGGGTTGTCTCCTTGCCGTGGATGCCCTGCGCCTTTGCCTCCTGCAGCGCCTGCTCGATGGCGGCGTCGATGACCTGTTTGTCCATGGCGTATTCTTCGGGGATAGGATTGGTGACCAGCATACCGCCCTTGTAGGCCAGCTCACGCTGGGCGCGGAACATGGCGGCCAGCTCCGCCGGGGAATCCACGCGGTAGTCCACGCCGAAACCGGACTGACGGGTATAGAAGGCGGGCAGCTCCTCCGTGCCGTAGCCGATCACGGGCACGCCCTTGGTCTCGAGATATTCCAGCGTGAGGCCGAGATCGAGGATGGACTTCGCGCCCGCGCAGACGACCATGACCGGCGTCTGGGCCAGTTCCTCCAGATCGGCGGAGATGTCCATGGTGACCTCCGCGCCCCGGTGTACGCCGCCGATGCCGCCGGTGGCGAAAATCTTGATGCCCGCCATGTGGGCGATGATCATGGTGGTGGCGACAGTGGTTGCGCCGTCGGCCTTTCTCGCGACCAGCGCGGGCAGATCACGGCGGCTGGCTTTGGCGACGCCTCTTCCGGTTTTGCCGAGGTATTCGATCTCCTCGCGGCTCAGACCTGCCTTGAGTCTGCCGCCGATGACGGCGATGGTGGCGGGCGTCGCGCCGTTAGAGCGAATCGTCTGCTCGACCAGCAGCGCTGTTTCTACGTTCTTTGGATAGGGCATGCCATGGGAGATGATGGTGCTTTCCAGCGCGACGACGGGCTTGCCCGCCTCCAGCGCGGCCTTAACTTCGGGGGAAATATCAAGATGCTGATTCATAGTATACTCCTGTAAAGTTGATATTGTCACACGAAAGAGGCTGTGAAGAACTTGCTTTCACAGCCTCTTCTGTGTGTCATGCCGAGGGGCGAAGCGACGAAGAATCTTTTACAATATGGCGGTTAAGATCCTTCGCCGGCGCTCAGGATGACAAAGGCGGCGGTAAGAACGGAACTTACTTGGCCTTGATGTAGGGCTTGCCGTTGGCAGCGGGGACGCGGGACTTGCCGACGAAGAGCACCAGCACAATGACTGTGACCACATAGGGGATCATGGAAATGAGGTGCATGTTGACGCCCGAGGAACCGCCGAGCACCACCTTGAGGCCCGAGCAGAAGCCGAACAGCAGACAGCCGATCAGTGCGCCCTGCGGACGGAACTTGCCGAAGATGACCGCCGCGATGGCGATAAAGCCCTGGCCCACGATGGAGATGGGACGGAACTGCGTGGAGATGGTCATGGTGACGCAGGCGCCGCCCAGACCGGCGAGGAAGCCGGAGATGCACACACAGGCGAAGCGCATGGCGATGACGTTGATGCCCAGCGTCTCACAGGCCTGGGGGTGCTCGCCGCAGGCGCGCAGACGCAGGCCGAAGCGCGTCTTGTAGAACACGAACCAGACGATCACAACCGCGATGAAGACCAGATAGGTGGAGACGTAGTTGGCGAAGACGTTGTCCATAAAACGGCCGAACACCGTGGAGGTGTCAAAGACGCCCGCAAAGAGCTTCGGGATTTTCTGGGAAGCGGTCAGCGGAATGGTGTCGGTGGAATCGAAGAGAACCTTGGCCAGCATGATGACGATACCGGGGCCGAGCATGTTGATGGCAGTGCCGGCGATGGTCTGGTCTGCGCCGAGGTTGACGGTGGCGACGGCATGGAGCATGCCGAAGAAGGCGCCCGCGAGACCGCCGCACAGGAAACCGATCCAGGGATTACCGGTGAAGTAGGCGACGACTGTGCCGGTAAAGGCGCCGGCGGTCATCATACCCTCAATGCCGATGTTGACCACACCCGAGACCTCCGAGAAGCAGGAGCCGAGCGCGCCGTAAAGCAGCGGGGTCGCGTAGACCAGCGTGGCAAAGAGGATAATGCCGAGACTGTTCACAAAGTTTGTCATTTTTTCTCATCCTCCTTCTGCTGCTGTTCATGAGCCGTCTTGTCAGCCGCAGCCTCTGCGTTGCGGTTGGCGTGGGTGCTGAAGCGGCCGAGGTTTTCAAAGATCACGGAGATGGCGATGAAGAAGACGACTGTGCCGACAATGACGCTGATGAGCTGGGTGGGGACGCCCTCAAGATTCAGCTTGCTGCCGCCGTACATCAGCCCGCCGTAGAAGATGCCCGCCACCAATACGCCAAAGGGATTGGAGCAGCCGATCAGCGCGACCACGATGCCGGCAAAGCCGAAGCCCTCCTGACTGGAGAAGATGGAGATGCGCTTGCCCATGCCCATAAGCTGCAGCGCGCCCGCAAGTCCGGCCAGCGCGCCGGAGATGGCCAGCGCCGTGAGGATGGAGCGGTTGACGTTGATGCCGCCGTACTCGGCCGCAAATTTGTTGGCGCCGACCGCCTTCAGCTCGTAGCCGAGGGTGGTCTTTTCAATGACGAACCATACGATCAGCGTTACAACGATGGCAACCAGAAAGCCCCAGTTAGCCGTCGGGGCGAGGCCCATGCTCTTGATGAAGTCCTTGGAGAAGAGGAGGCTTGCGTTATCGGAGATATTCTTGGTTGCTTCGGCGGTGCCGTCGTTCTTGATCGCGGGGATACCGGCGATGAAATTGGAAAGATAGAAGGCAATCCAGTTGAACATGATCATGGAAAGCACTTCATTGATGCCCCATTTGGTTTTCAGCACGCCGACGATGATGCCCCAGACAGCGCCCGCGGCCATTGCCGCGAGGAAGCACAGCGGGATCAGGATGGGCTTGGGGAGGCTGCCCGCGAGGATGCCGACGCAGGCGGCTGCCATGGAGCCGACCACGAACTGACCCTCCGCGCCGATGTTGAAAACACCGGTCTTAAACGAGAAGGCCACCGACAGACCTGCCACAATGTAGGGCACAGAGTAAACGATCACATAGGAGAAGCCCTTGAGACTGGTGACGCTGGAAATCAGACGCCCGTAGGCGGCACTCACGGACAGACCCATGATCGAGAGGAAAACTGCGCCCACGAGAAAGCCCAGGAAGATAGACAGCAGAATGTGGATAAAGCGGTTTTCCGCAATGACCTCGAGGAAGCTCTTTTTACGTGTCATGCCTTTTTCCCTCCTCCCGCCATCATCAGGCCGAGATCGTTCTCATTCGCGTCCTTGCCGGGGATGGAGGCGACGATCTGACCGTCAAAGATGACGTCGATGATATCCGAAAGACTCATGATTTCATCCAGCTCAAAGCTCACAAGCAGAACCGCCTTGCCCTTGTTGCGCTGTTCGACGATGTACTTGTGCACATACTCAATGGCGCCGACGTCAAGACCGCGGGTGGGGTTTACGGCGATGAGCAGATCCTTGTCGTTCTGCACCTCGCGGGCGATGATGACCTTCTGCTGGTTGCCGCCGGAGAGCGTACCCGCCGGGCGCTTTTCACTGTTGCCCGGTCGAATGTCATATTTCTCGATCGACTGGGTGGCATGGGCGAAAATAGGATCGCGCTGGAGAACGTTGTTTTTGGCGAAGGGACTCTTTTCAAAATTCTGGAGGATCAGGTTGTCCTCGATGGAGAAGTCCAGAACCAGACCGTGCTTCTGACGGTCGGCGGGGATGGAGGAGACGCCGTGATTGAAGCCGTAGGACGGCGACTTGTTGAACACGTCGGCGCCGTTGACCAGCACCTGACCGGAGGTGCCCTTGCGCAGGCCGGTGATGACCTCAACCAGCTCGGTCTGGCCGTTGCCGTCGATACCGGCGATGCCGACGATCTCGCCCCGGCGAACCTGCAGATTCAGACCCTTGACGATCTCTATCCCGCGGTAGTCCAGACAGTGCAGATCCTTTACGTCAAGCACGACCTCGCCCGGCTCCTGCTCGGGCTTGTCCACCTTGAAGGTGACCTTGCGGCCGACCATCATGGCGGCCAGGTCGTTCTCATCCACCTTGTCCACATCCACGGTGTCGATGTACTTGCCCATGCGGATGATGGTGCAGAAGTCGGCGGACTCCTTGATCTCCTTGAGCTTGTGGGTGATGATGATAATGCTCTTGCCGTCCTTGACAAGATTGTGCATGATGGCGATGAGCTCGGTAATCTCCTGCGGCGTGAGAGAGGAGGTGGGCTCGTCCAGAATGAGAATGTCCGCGCCGCGGTAGAGAGCCTTCAGAATCTCCACGCGCTGCTGCATGCCGACGGAGATATCCTCAATCTTCGCGTCGGGGTCGATGGACAGGCCGTAGCGCTCGGAGATTTCCACCACGTTTTTGCGCGCGGCAGCCATGTCCAGCTTGACGCCTTTGGTCGGCTCGGTGCCGAGGACGATGTTCTCCGTGACGGTGAAGGGCTGAATCAGCATAAAGTGCTGGTGCACCATGCCGATGCCCGCGTCGATGGCGTCGCGGGGGTTGTTCATGACGATCTTTTTGCCGTTGACCAGAATATCGCCGGAGGTGGGCTTGAGCAGACCGTAAAGCTGGTTCATCAGCGTCGATTTGCCCGCGCCGTTTTCGCCGAGGATCGCGTGGATTTCGCCTTTGTGGACGGTGAGATTGATGCCGTCATTGGCTGTGAAATTGCCGAAGCGCTTGACAATGTTGCGCATTTCGATGACGGGCGTATTCATGTCCACATACTGTTTTGCCAAATTGACCGCCCCCTATGTAAAATAATGTATTCCTTATGGGCTCCCTCCCTGAAGGAGCTGCGCCGCCCTCCGAACATGCAGAGGAACGCATGCGGAGTCCTTCCGCCACGGCGTTTGCGGGAGACGCGCCGTGCCGCCTCCCTCAGAGAGGGAGGTATTTGCGTTACCCAATCAGCTTGAAGAAAGCCTCCATATCGGCGGCGTGATTGCCGCGGCAGAGAATGTGGTGGTTGTTGATGGGATTTGTCAGGAAATAGCTGAAATCGTCGAGCTTTACCTTAATCTGCGTGCGGCAGAGCATATCGCTCCACGGCATATCGAGAATCGTGCCCTCCTGCGCATGGAAGCGGGAGAGATCACCTTCGCACTTGAAAATGGTGCAGGGGCCTTCCTCAAACGTACCTTGAACGGCCACGCCGATGCCGGACTCGAAGTGCGTGTTGAAGCAGAAGGATTTGAGCATTGTGACGGGAATGGTGCAGTGGGCGAAGACGGCGGTTCCGGCCTTGGTGTCGAAGCGGCTGGGATTGCACATGAAGAGCGGCTCACCCGTGACGGCGCCGAGTACAGCCATCGAAAGAAGCGCGGGTACGTCACCCTCGCAGCCGCCGTAGATCCCCTCGGCGTTCAGGATCGACAGGCCGAGACAGCCGGTGGTCTTCACCGTGTCCAGCAGGTCAAAGCAGCGGACAGAAACGCCGCAGAGGTCATATTTCTCCACAAGCCGCTTGAAAGCGCCGTATACATACAGGGCCTTCTCAATCTCGGCCTTGTCAAAGGCCTGCTTTTTGAAAAGTGTGGTGTACTCGTTTTCGGGATAGCTCTCCTTCGCAATCTCTGCCAGCAGCTCGCTCATTTCGATGGAAACGAAGCCCATGCCGAGCTTGTCCATCATGGCCCTGGGGGCGTAATCGCTGGCGATGAGCCAGTCGGAAGGCTTGCCGATGCAGCCGAGCTTTTTGCCCTTCAGCGACGCTTTGGCGCGGTGGGCGTTTTTCAGCGCGCAGATGCGCCCGGCAACCTGTTCGATATCGCCGTGCAGGATCTCGCCGCTGCCGCCGTGCTTTTTCAAAAAGCTCAGGATCTCCATCGAGGCGGCGAGAGAGTTGCTGTCGCCGCTTGTGAGAATGTAGCAGTGCCGGGATTTGAGCTGATCGAACACCTCAAGGAAATAACCCTCGCTGCCGCCGGAGGCGACATAGAGCAGGGCAAAATCATCAGCCAGATACTGATCGAGAGAGACCTTCTCCAGCTTCTCGCCCAGTGCATCGGACAGGGAATCGATGTAGCGGTGCATACGCTCCTCCGTGATCTGAGAGAGCGGGCTTTTGATCTGATAAAAAACAGCCATAGGCGGCAACTCCTTTTCAGCTTTATTGGTTTTCTCAAAGATTATAAAGATAAGATATTATATCATACAGAAAGCCGCTTTTCCACTGTTTCTTCCAAATGACAATAAAAAACCTCAACAAAAAAAGCACCCCGCAAAATTGCGGGGTGCAGGAGAGCAAAATATCAGCCGTTGAGAGTGAAAGCGGGGCAATCAGCGGCAGAGGTGGGAATGGTCTTCTCACCGGCGATGATGGCCTTCTTGGCAGCCTCGACCTTCTCAAGGGTCTCAGCGGAGACAACGTCGGTGGTGGGGGCGATGCCCACGCCGTCGTTGGCGAGGTTGTAGAGATGCACGCCGCCCTTAAAAGCGTCGTCCTTGACAGCCTTGGAGATGTCCTGGCAGGCAACGTCGACGCGCTTCATGGCGGAGGTGATGATGCACTCGAGACCGAGCTCGACACGCTGATCCTTGTCAACGCCGATGCCGTAGATGCCGGCCTCGTCGCAGGCGTTCATAACGCCGTTGCCGGTGCCGCCGGCAGCATGGTAGATAACGTCAGCGCCTTTGGTGATCATGTCCTTGGCTGCGGTGTTGCCGCCGGCAATGTCGCCGAAGTTGTTGGCGTTGTACTGGAGGATGGTGGCCTCAGGGCAAGCCTCGAGAACGCCGGTGATGTAGCCGATGCCGAAGAGATTCATGGGATCAGAGACCATGCCCTGGACATAGCCCACGGTGTTGCTCTTGGTGACGGAGCCGGCAACCAGGCCGACGAGGTAGGAGCACTCTTCCTGAGCGAACATCAGGCAGGCAACATTCTCAAGATCGGCACAGGAGGAGTCATCAACGATGGCAAACTTCTGGTCGGGATTGTCCATGGCCGCCTCACGGGTGGCGTCAGCCAGCATGTAGCCGACCGTGATGATGAGATCGTACTCTTCATCAATGAAGGTGTTGATGTTGGTCTGGTAGTCCGCGTCGGTCTTGGACTCAAGATAGTTGACCTCAAAGGCGTCGGGATCCAGAGCCTGCAGGCCTTCCCATGCGAGCTGGTTGAAGGACTTGTCGTTGACGCCGCCGACGTCGGTGACCATGCCGACCTTGATCTTCGCGTCAGCCGCGGAAGCGGTGGCGCACATAGCGAACATCATGCACAGAACGAGAGCCATTGCGAGAATCTTTTTCATGTTCTTTCCTCCATAAATAGATTTTTGAATGGACACAGTACGCGGGGTTCTCCATGCGAAAATTATAGCATGTCGCGAAGGGAAAAACAAGGGCGAGTTTTGCGGCAAAAACGGAAAACTGCATGGGACAAAATTTACGCCGCCTTAACAACTCCCCCCTTGCACATGAGACGGAAAAATGGTAAGCTATAAACAAGATATAAGATCCCCATATAATACTTAAAAACAAAGGAGTGCTTGTCATTATGGTTAAACTGATCATGGGCCTGAAGGGGTCCGGAAAGACGAAGGAACTGGTCGGCCTGGTCTGCAAGGCTGTCAGCGAGGGCGAGGGCGACGTCATCGTCATCGAGAAGGATCGCAAGCTCACGTATGATATCCCTTATCAGGCGCGCCTGATCGACGCCGCCAGCTACGACATCGGCAGTTACGAATTTCTCAAGGGCTTTATCTCCGGTCTCCACGCCGGCAACTATGACATTACACACTTCTTCATTGATAATTTCTATAAATTGGTTAACAGCAGGGACGAGGGCGAAGTCGTTGCCTTTATTCAGTGGCTGGCCGCTTATGCCGAGCGCGAGAAAATCGAGTTCGTGATTTCCATGAGCTCCGACCGCGAGAAATGCCCCGAAGCGATCAGGCAGTACCTGATCTGATTTCAGAATAATTATTATATTGAACGCCCCGTCGAAAGACGGGGCGTTCAATATGTGTGTCATTCTTAGCAAAGCGAAAAAACTATACCTGTGTTCCCAACGCCTCGCCCATGACGACGGGCGTCTCAAGGCCCTGCTCCGTGTTTTCAAACAGCGCCTCGTCCAGCGCCGCACGATCCTTTTCCAGCAGCACAACCACCGTGCTGCCGCCATAGAGGAAGCGGCCCTTCTCTTTGCCGCGCCGGAAAGGCATACCGGGGCCGCCGTAGTTCTCGATCTTCCCGACCAGCATCGCGCCGACCTCGATCTGTGCGACCGTTCCGAAATGCTCCGTTTCCAGGAGCATCACCTCCCGGCAGTTGCGCGCGAAGACCGGAAGGGCCGCAAGCGCGATGGGGCGCACGGTATGCAGCTCACCGGGGATAAAGCGCTTGGAGACGACGCGCCCGTCGTCAAGATAGCAGTACCGGTGATAGTGATTGACGCAGAGCCGGAAGACGAGACAGATCCCGTCCCGGAAACGCGCCGCCTCTTCCCGACTGTCCAACAGCTCGGAAACGGTATAGCTGCTCTGCTTGATCGGCAGCAGCAGACCGTCTGTGATCCGGTAAGCGCTCAGCAGCCCGTCGCAGGGGGCCATGAAGACTGCGCCCTCTTCCGGGATCGGCCGCAGCTCCTTTCGGATAGGACGGCAGAAAAAGTCGTTGAAGCAGGGATAGGGAAGGGGAAGATAGTCCTCCATGCGGATATTGTTCTTTCGGACGAAAGGCCCGATCAGCGGCTTTGACAGCGGGGAATCCATAAACCTGCCCGCAAGCTGCGACACAGGGCGGGAAGCGGCGAGCTTCAGAAGCATGCGCCCCTCTCTGCGCCCATACAAAAAACGCAGCGCCGCCCCTTCGGGCGGCGGCGTGATACCGGTTCTTTTCATCGGATAATCACCTTCCAGAACAGGAGGAGGAAAAACTCCATCGCCCCGATAGCTACCATGATCAAGATACCACGCAGGCCGGGCTTGGCGACGCGGATGGGCGTGATAAACAGAACCCCGATCAGAATGCTCATGGCGATATATACGAGCGTGATATCCGCTTTGGTCATATACTGCAGCAGCAGGACAAAGGGAAAAATCAGCGCCGCCGAGGTCACCGGCAGACCGAGGTATTCTTTTCTTGCGCCGCTCTCCGTCTCCTGACGCTCCTCCTCTGTTACGTTATAATATGCCAGGCGGATCATCGCAGCCAGCACATACAATACGAGAAAAGCGTGCAGGATGAACTTGCCGGAGGCGATTTCCCAACGGACGGGCACGCCGTCAAGCACGCGGGTCAGATAGGGGGACACACGGATAAGCGCCGCGCCGATACACGCCGGGAGTACACCGAACGCCACAAGATCGGACAGAGAGTCGATCTGAATGCCAAAATCCATCTCCATTTTCGTTCTGCCCTTTTTGGTGCGCGCGACCTTGCCGTCAAAAGCGTCGCACAGACCGCAGAAGAGCAGGAAAAGGCAGCCGTAATAAGGGTGACCGCTGCCCGAAAGCGCCACAACAATCCCCGTCGTGGCGGACAGGAGCGAAAAGTAGGTCAGTATTACGGTGTAGTCGTAAAATCCGATCATGCGCAAGTTTCCTTCCTTTTTCTATCAAACGGAGGCATGGGATCTGTCCGCTGAAACAAACATTGTTTACAAAATATTATTTTAACATAAGGTTCCAGCTTTTTCAATCCCGTGAAAACGGAAAAATGGAATACGCCCGCTCAGTCGCCGATGCCGCTGCGCATAATCTTGCCGAAGTTCCAAAGGTCTGCAGCGAGGCCGGCAGCCTTGTCACGCTCCCTGGGGGTCTTAAATTCGATCTGCGCGGTCTGCGCGCCGCAGTCCAGGCACATCACGTACCAGCACCAGCCCTGTTCTTCCTCCAGAAGACCTGCGCCGCCGCAGTAAGGGCAATCATGCAGAATAAGCTTCTCATGCAGATTCATGGTCATATCCTCCTGTAAATCGGTTTATGCTGATTGTATTACCATTGGTCATCCAGAACTTGAAAACCGCGCTCATCGGGAGCGGCGGGGATGACACGCGCATTGATGCCGTCGATCCGAATCCAGGGCGCCCGGTCGAGTGTCCGGATTACCCGGTCGATCTGGGCTTCGCTGCCCTGAAGTTCCATGGATACCGTGCCGAATCGGTCGTTTCTGACCCAGCCGGTGACGCCGACAGCCTTTGTCGCCTGTACCGCGCGCCAGCGAAAGCCGACGCCCTGAACCGCACCGGAAAAGATCAGGTGCTTTCGGATGATCGGTTCGGTCACTGCAATCCACCTTCATTCTAATAAATCTGACAGGGAAAAACAAGGGTAAAAAAAGGACGCGCATTTTCAGCGCGCCCGAATGAATCAGAAGAAGGCGTCATGGATCGCGGCAATGCTCTGCGGGATCCATTCGTGGAGAAAGGCGTGCAGATCGAGATTGTACTTTTCGGCGGCCTGTTCCTGAAAAACGGAACCGATGCGCTCAAAATCCGCCCCGGTCAGCACACCGACCCCGGCGCTTACAGAGCCGATGGCGATGGCGATGATCACAATAATGAGGACAACCCTCCAGCTTTTTTTCATACCGCCACCTCCTTATAGCAGAGCTTTTTGGCCAAATTGCATACCCCGCACACAAGGGCCGGGATGGCGCCGACCAGCATCCAAAGGAAAAGCCAGAACAGCAGCAAACCGATTGCCGCGAGCGAAAGGGAAAGACCGAAAACCAAAAGCATGTCCGCAAAAACGGAGAAGGACGTGAAAGCGGCGATGAGGCCGGAAAAACCCGTATACAGCGCCGCGACCGCAAGACCGAGCAGAAGAACTGTCGGGATAAGGAGTACGCCGATACAGGCCAGTGTGGCAGGAACTGCAATCAGGATAAAAAGGATCAGCAGAGGGATATTCGGTTTTTTCACCGTCAGCGGGGGCAGCTCGTTCATAAGCGTATTAATATCCCGCTGATTCTTCTGCACGGGACGCGGATCCGGCGCGGTATCCTGCCGCGGCGCGGCAACAGGCTGATCCTCGTCGCGCTTGTCCGTAATCTGCGGCGCAAGAGGCTCCCGCGCGGGGAGCGGCTCCTTCGGCGGCTCGACAAGATGCGCGGGATAGGGCGGTTCACTCCCGACGCGCTCTTCGTGCAGGGTATGATCCTTCAGAAAGGCCTCAACCGCGTCGGAGAATTCATCGGGGTCCGGTTTCTTCACCGGCTCTTCCGCGGCAGGCGTCTCCAGCGGATAGGCGGGCGGGATCGGTTCGGCGCTCTTATCCTCATCGGGGAAGTAATGATAATGATCCGGTAAATCCACCGCCGTTTTTTCTTCTTCCGGCAGGGGCGGCGAAACATAGTCGATATTGTCAAATACCGTCTCGGCAACATCCGGCTGTTCAAACAGGGAGATCTGATCGTCGTCCACCTTGGGCATAGCGGGAGCGATGGAGGAAGCCTGACGGCGCAGATCCTCAATCACCTCAATATATGCCGGCACATCTTCTCCGTAACCCTGCATGGAACGGTCCCTGCCGTCATACGCGCGGGCCAGATTAACGGCCTGCCGCGTCGGAGAGACGAGAAGCTGCAGCGCGGCGTTGTCATTGCCCACCTCGTCGAATATTGTACTGTACAGATCCAGGGCCCGAACTCTGTCCTCTTCATACATGAAGGTCAGCAGACGCCCGAGCTCGGCCAGAAATTTCTGCTTGTTAATGGGGGTTCACCTCCGTGATCCATCGACGTTCGTAGTGATTATACCTTTTCAGGCGCAAATGGTCAAGAAAAATATTACAAAAAAGAGACAAGACTTTTCGCGTTTCCTAAACACTTGACAAGGCAGAGGCGCGGCTATAAAATAACATCCTGCGGCCAAAGGCCGAAATAACGGCGGGGCAAGGGCCCTGGCGATTGAGAGGTAATTGTATGGCAAAAGAGAAAAGAGTTGAGCAGATCACCGATATGGAGGTCGATTTTGCCCAGTGGTATACGGATATCTGCCGCAAGGCGGAGCTGGTGGAATACGCCTCGGTCAAGGGCTTTACCATCCTGCGCCCCTACGGCTACGCGATCTGGGAGAATATGCAGCGGATCATGGACGCCGAGTTCAAGAAGACCGGTCATGTCAATGTCGCCATGCCGGTTCTGATCCCGGAGAGCCTTCTGAAAAAGGAAGGGGAGCTTGTCAACGGCTTCGCGCCGGAGGTGGCCTGGGTCACCATGGGCGGCAGCGAACAGCTGGAGGAGCGCCTTGCCTTCCGCCCCACATCCGAGACCATGTTCTGCGATCACTGGTCCCGTGTGCTCCACTCTTATCGTGAGCTGCCCATGCTTTATAATCAGTGGTGTTCCGTCATCCGCTGGGAGAAAACCACCCGCCCCTTCCTCCGCTCCCGCGAGTTCTGGTGGCAGGAGGGTCACACCATCCACGAGACCGCAGAAGAAGCCCAGGCGGAGACCGAGCAGCAGCTCAACTGCTATGCCGACTTCTTCGAAAAGGTGCTCGCCATCCCCGTGGTGCGTGGACGCAAAACCGACAAGGAGAAGTTTGCCGGTGCGGAAGCCACCTACACCGTCGAGTGCATGATGAAGGACCGCAAGGCCCTCCAGGGCGCGACGTCCCACTATTTTGGCGACAAGTTCTCCCGTGCATACAATGTGACCTTTACCGGGCGCGACAACAAGCTCCAGTACCCCTTCCAGACCTCCTGGGGCTCCACCACGCGCATGATCGGCGCGGTCATCATGGCCCACGGCGACAACAACGGCCTTGTCCTGCCCCCGCATGTGGCGCCCATCCAGGTGGTGGTTGTCCCCGTGGCGCAGCACAAGCCCGGCGTTCTGGAAAAGGCGCAGGAGCTGTTCGAGACCCTGCAGAATGCGGGCATCCGCGTCAAGCTGGACGACAGCGACAACAGCCTCGGCTGGAAGTGCGCGCAGTATGAGATGAAGGGCGTGCCTCTCCGCGTGGAGATCGGCCCCAAGGATATGGAGAACGGCGTGTGCATGGCCGTCCGCCGCGACAACGGCGAGAAGACCTCCATCGCCCTCAATGAGCTCACGGCCAAGGTGCCGGAGCTGCTGGAGGCCGTACAGCAGGGCCTTTACGAGAAGGCAAAAAAGAACCTGGACGAGCATATCTATGCCGCGCGTTCCATCGAAGAGGCGAAAGAGCTGCAGGAGAAGAACGGCGGCTTCATCAAGACCATGTGGTGCGGCGAGGAGGCCTGCGAACTCAAGATGAAGGAGCAGGCGGGCATGTCCTCCCGCTGCATCCCCTTCAAGCAGGAGAAGCTGGACGAGGTCTGCGCCTGCTGCGGCAAGCCTGCCAGGCACATGATCTTCTGGGGCGTGGCATACTGATACGAAAACAACATCTGCCCTCTCCGCCCCGGTGCGCGCACCGGGGCACCTCTCCCGGCGGGAGAGGCAGGAAGGGGCTGTCTCAAAACGTGAATAAGCCTGAAAACAATGGTATATCACCATAGGGGGAGGGGCTTGCCCATCCCGGCAGCCAAACGCATAAACCTTGAAAAAACGTGGGGCGAATCCGAACATTTCTGCGGATTTGCCCCACGTTTTTGCGTTGATTCGGTTTTTCCCGCGCGGGGGGTCAAGACCCTCTCCTACGGTATAAATTCAGTCTCTGCGTATATAAATTCGTTTTGAGACAGCCCCTTTGCTTATTCCATGGCGTTTTTGACTTCTCGCAGGCTAAAATCGTTCTCTCTTGCAATTTTTGCCAGATCCTCGTACTCGGGCTTCTCACGGGAAACATTCCAGCCCTCGGCACGCTTGACCGTCACCTCACCCCACGGGGTCTCCGCCTTGCGGAAGGAGCGCCCGAGACTGTGTCGGGAGAGCCAATGCTGACGCACACCGAGCGTTGTCGTGTGCTTGAAGATACACTGAAGCAGCGCGTCGCTCTGCTCAGCCTTGCCGAGCACCGAAAGCATCACACCCGGGCGGGATTTTTTCATGCCGATAGGCGTCGTCCATACATCAAGAGCCCCGGCCTCAAAGAGCCGCTCCATGGCAAAGCCGATCTCCTCGCCGCTCATGTCGTCAAGGTTGCAGGTCAGCTCCGTTACGTCCTCCGGCGCGTCCGGCCCCTCGCCCAGCAGGACACGCACGGCGTTGAGACGTTCAAACTCCTTCGTTCCCATGCCATAGCCGCATTTTTCCACGCGCAGGACCGGTACACTCTCATAGTGCATGGCAAAGTTCCGTACCAGCGCCGCACCCGTGGGGGTGCAGAGCTCGGTTTTGATCTCTCCCTCGTACCACGGGATGCCGCGCAGCAGAATTTCAGTCGCGGGCGCGGGCACCGGCAGGATGCCGTGGGCGCATTTGACCGTGCCGCCGCCCACGTTGATGGGGGACGCGATCACCGATTCGGGCGCGAGCTTCTCCATCAGCAGGCACACGCCCACCACGTCTGCCACCGCGTCGACGGTGCCGACTTCGTGGAAATGGATGTGCTCCATGTCCTGCCCGTGCACCTCGGCCTCGGCTCCGGCAATGGAATCAAAGACATAGCGGGCATTGTCCCTTACGTCTTCTGACAGCGGCATGGCGTCGATGAGCGCCCGTATCTCCTGAATGCCGTTGTGATGGTGGTGATGCTCTCCGTCGTGATGATGGTGCTCGTGTCCCTCTTCCTCGCCGTTAATGGTGACGTGGACGTGAAGGCCCTTTACGCCGCATTTTGTTTCCGGATCGGCGGAGACGACGGCCTTCCCGGCGAGGGCGGCGTTGATCTCTTCCAGAAACGCCGCCTGTCCCTGCTCGTCCAATAAATCCAGCAGGGCAGCGGTCAGCATATCGCCGGCCGCACCCATGCCGCAGTCTAAATACAATGTTCTCATAAGCTTTTCTCCCTCGGAACCGGATCGAGCGTGATCTCGGAAAAATACGGCGACAGCGCCGCTTTGATCTCATCCATGCGCCGCGCGGCCTCGTCATGCTGCTCCGCGATGAATTGGAGCTTTGCCGCGCCGTCCTTCGTGCGCACGCGGAAATCCGAAAAGCCCATGCGGAACAGCGCGTCCTCGCTCTGTTCGACGGCGTGCAGCTTTTCCACGGTGATGACCTCACCTGTCGGAATGCGCGTGGCGAGGCAGGCATAGGCGGGCTTCGACCAGGTGAAGAGCCCTGCCTCTCTGGAAAGCTCCCGGACTTTCGCCTTGGTGATGCCGCAGATGCGAAGGGGGGACAGGACACCCGCCTCTTCCAGCGCCTGAAAGCCGGGGCGGTCGGCAATGTCGTCGCTGAAGTTCGTGCCGTCGATGATCAGATCGAAGCCGTCCCTTTTCGCGGCGGCCTTGATGGTTGACATGATTGCCTGCTTGCAAAAATAGCAGCGGTTCGCGGGATTGGCGGCGACGCGGGGATCGCAGAGCGGATCGGCTTCCAGCACCGTGACCTCCGCGCCAAGCTCCGACGCAAGGCGCAGGGCGTCCTGCCGTTCAAACTCCGGCTGGAAGGGTGACTTGACGTAGTATACGCCCAGCTTCTCTGCCCATTGCAGGCCCGCGTACAGCAGCCAGGACGAATCCATCCCGCCGGAAAAGGCGAGGGCGAGACGCGGGTGCTGTGCAAAAAATTCTTTCAGTGTCATAAAGTTCTCCGATACTGGTACATGCTGTCACAGAGGGGATGTTCAGAGGGGAGATCCCCTCTTGATTTCCCGCTTCGCAAGGAGGGAAATAATTCCAATCGTTTTTTCCGGGGGCATATACCTCGGAATAACTCTTCTCGCCCTGCAGGTGCGCGAGCGTCTCCCGCAAGCGAGTGCGCGCAGCAGGGTATAAGCTCCTCTCGTTTCACAAAAACGCCCTGCATTTTTGGGAAACGAAGTTAGTCAAGATGATTGATCATGCTGGCCATATAGCCCGCGCCGAAGCCGTTGTCGATGTTCACGACCGACACGCCGCTGGCACAGGAATTGAGCATGCTTAAAAGCGCCGCGATCCCGCCGAGGCTGGCGCCGTAGCCAACACTTGTGGGAACGGCGATGACCGGGCAGTCGGCAAGCCCGCCGATGACCGAGGGCAGCGCCCCCTCCATGCCCGCCACCGCGACGATCACGCGGGCGGACATGATGGCGTCCATGTGGCTCAAAAGCCGATGGATGCCGGAAACGCCCACGTCGTACAGGCGCACGACCTCGTTGCCCAGCACCTCGGCAGTGACGGCGGCCTCCTCCGCGACGGGGAGATCGCTGGTGCCGCCGGTGGCGACCACGACGCGGCCCTTGCCCGTGGGCTTCGGCAGCTCGCCCACCACGCCGGTTTTGGAAAGCGGATCGTATTTCAGCGGCTGCGCCTCCGCTGTGAGATAATCCGCCGCCTCCTGCGTAAGACGGGTAATCAGCACCGTCTTTTGCCCGTTTTCCAGCATGGCCTTCGCAATGCCGAGAATATGCTCCTTCGTCTTGCCTGCGCCGTAGATGACCTCCGGCACGCCCTGGCGGATGCCGCGGTGCATATCCACCTTCGCGTATTCGCCGATCTCCTGTATGGGCTGCATCTTGAGCCTGAGTGCCGCGTCCTCGGGGCTGACCGTCCCGTCCGCGACCGCCCGCAGCAGCGTCGTCATTTCCGTTTTATCCATGATAAAGCCCCCTTCGAGGGATAGAATATGATCGTATTGTAGCCTGTTTTTTATGTTTATGCAAGCGCTTTTCCCTTGCCCTTGGGCGAAACGCCTGATATAATGCGCACATCCTGAAAAGTGCGAGATGACCCCGTATGAAAAAACTCTCCCCGCGAATGCAGCTCATTCTGTCCATGCTGATCTTCGGCACCATCGGCGTCTTCCGGCGCGCCATTCCCTATCCCTCAAGCGTCGTGGCGCTGGCGCGGTCGGTGATCGGTCTTGCGTTTCTGCTTCTGGTGCGCGCGATCAGGCATGAGCCGGTGGAGCGCGCGGCGGTGAAACGGAATCTTCCGAAGCTGCTGCTCCTCGGCGCGATGCTGGGCTTTAACTGGATTTTCCTGTTTGAGGCTTACAATTATACCTCCGTCGCCGCGGCCACGATGTGCTACTACATGGCCCCGGTCTTCATTCTCCTGCTTTCCCCGATTGTTTTTGGGGAGAAGATCACACCGCGCAAGGGCATCTGCGCCGTGGTCGCGGTGTTTGGCATGGTGCTGGTGTCCGGCGTGCTCACAAACGGGCTGCACGGGGCGAAGGGGCTTCTTTTCGGCCTGATCGCCGCCGCGCTCTACGCCGCCATTGTGATCGTCAACCGCACGCTGGGGAACATCTCCGCCGAGGATCGGACCATCATGCAGTTTGCTGCCGCAGCCGCCGTGATGCTGCCTTACGTGCTGCTGACGGTGGATCTGTCCACGCTGGAGCCCACGCCGTCCGCCCTGCTGCTTTTGCTGCTGGTGGGCGTGGTGCATACGGGGATCGCCTATGTGCTGTACTTCGGCAGCATTGCCCATGTCTCGGCACAGACCGCGGCGCTGCTGAGCTACATTGACCCCGTGGTTGCGGTGATCCTGTCGCTGACGGTTTTAAAGGAGCCCATGAGCCCCACCGCCATGCTCGGCGCTGTGCTGGTGATCGGGGCCATGATCGTCAGCGAGATTGCACCGCAAAAGGATTGACCAAAGAGCGCAGCACCTGTATAATCGAAGCAAACGTAAACAAAACCTGTCATCCTGAGCGAAGGGGCCTGATAAGACGTCTGCATCAGGGCAAGGATTCTTCGCTGCGCTCAGAATGAAACGGTTCATTTGAGGAGGTCTTCGCATGTTCACCTTTAATCATTTCAACTTCAACGTCTTTGACCTGGAGCGCAGTCTGAAATTCTATGACGAGGCGCTGGGACTCAAGCCTGTGCGGGAGAAGAATGCGGCCGACGGACGGTATAAGATCGTCTTCCTCGGCGACGGGCGCAGCGCGTTTCAGCTTGAGCTGACCTGGCTGCGCGATCGTACGGAGCCCTACGACCTGGGCGAGCAGGAGTACCACCTCGCGCTCGCCGCGGATGACTTTGAGGCTGCATATGCAAAGCACAAAGCCATGGGCTGCATCTGCTTTGAGAATCCTGAAATGGGCATCTATTTTCTCGAAGACCCGGACGGCTACTGGATCGAAATTATCCCGCCCCGAAAGTGAAAAAATCAGCGCGCCGCTTCGGCGGCGCGCTGATTTTTTCAGGAGCCCAGAAGTCTGTCAAGTAACGAGGCGACCTCCTGTACCCGCGCATCCGAGAGCGGATTGTGCAGACCGACTTCCTCCGTGGCTTCGAGAAGGCCGATGGCCTCGCTGCCCGCAAGGTGCAGATACGTGTCGACGCCGCTGCCGTCCGTCAGCTCTTTCTCGTAAATCTCCAGCGCGCAGCAGGCGGACACGGGATAACTGATGACATAGAAGGGCTGCTCAAAGAAATGAGTGACGTCGACCCACTGCGGGGCAAAACCTTCGGCTTCTTCCTTCGTAAGTCCGTATTCCAGGCTGATTTCCTCCATCAGAGCGTTGAGGTTTTCCACCGTGGGATCTTCCGTCTGAAACGCCCTTTCCTCGAACTCGGCATAGACCGCCTGCCAGACAAGGGTGTCCAGCACGTCATAGAGGTTCAAAAGCCGCAGCACCGCAGTGTCCCTGGCTCCAAGCACCCCTTCCAGAGGCTTTATGCTGAGAAACTGCATGGCCTGAGAATAGACCTCCGCGAGATCCATGCTGCGGTACCAGCCGCAGCTGATATACGCCTCAGCGTAATGTCCGAACTCATGGGTGACCGTGATAATATCTTCTCTGTCGCCATAAGGGTAAACAAACAGATATGGCGCGTCATAGTCGTCCAGATAAGTCTGGAAGGATATTTCCGCCTTCACGTCGCTCATGCTCAGATCGCAGAGCTCGTTGCGGCGCATGAAGTCATAAGCCTGGGCAATCTCGCCGCCGAGACCGTGGGAAACGGTTTCCAACACGCCGAGGAGCATCTCTTCCGGAACATAGCCCTCCATGAGCTCCGCCTGACGCTCTTCATCCATGCGCCGCGTGTAGACCGGAAGCACCCATTTTTTAATGCTCTCGATGAAAGCGCGCCCCTGTTCGATGCTGAAATCGCGGTCAAAACCGATGTCGTACATCATCTCGGCATAGCTTCCGTAGCCAAGCTCCTTTGCCTGCGCCTTCCGCACGTCCATCAGGCGGATGTACAGCTCTCCGAGGAGCGGATTGTATTTCTCATAATACGCGTTGAGCAGCGCGTCATAATCCCGGTCGCTCCAGACGTCATAGAGCGCATCGCTCAGCGGAACCTCACGACCGCGTACCATGACGGTGGGATCTGCGATCAGATCGCGGTATTCCGACAGAAGCGCGTTTTCCTGTTCAAGCAGGCCGACATAGCCGTCGGAAAGCATTTCCTCGGCATCCTCGCCGTATTCCTCCAGAAAACCTTCCCCGAAGAAATCCCTCGCAAGGCGCTCACCGTAAGGGGAGGCGCCGCAGGCGAGGTAGACGTCTTCCATGATATCCTCGATCTCCGTCAGCGCGGAGAGGCACGCGTCATATTCGTCCGCCCAAAATTCGTCCGTCAGATCCCGATAGCTATGGATATCGGCGATGGTGAACATGGTGTTTGCGCTGTAGTAGCGCGTGAAAAGAGCTTCGAGCAGGGCGACTGTTTTGCGATAGCCCGCCCCGTCCTTCAAGGCGCGGGTCACGCTGTCGGCCATCGCGCGAAATTGTCCGGCGTCCGGCCTCTCATAGGGCATGTCCGCAAAGCGAAGGATTACGTCCGAGCCGTCCTCCCGATACCAGCCGTCCGGCAGGGTGGAGCCGCAGAGAATCAAGAGCGCAAAAAACGCGGCAAGAATGGCGGTCAGTTTCTTTCTCATGTCAGCTTCTCCTTCTGCTGCCTTCCCAAAAGACGACGGCTGTCGCCGACTTGCGGAAGATCGGTATTCTATGCATCTGATTATATCATGTCGGCGAAAAGGGAAAAAGGGACATTGTGTGAATTCATAATTCTTAATGGCCGGTGCTTGTCCGAAGCTCAATCACATGCTATAATACATTTTTAGAATTCCGATATCGAAGGAGAACAAATGGAAAGCATCAGTCAAATTCTGGCCCGGGAGCTGGACAGACCCCTGGAGCATATCGAAAACGTCATCAATCTTTTGGACGAGGGAAACACCATCCCCTTCATCGCCCGTTACCGCAAAGAGCTGCACGGCGCCATGGACGACACCGCCCTGCGCACGCTGGAGGAGCGCCTTGCCTATCTGCGTGGCCTCTTTGAGCGCAAGGAGACCGTGAAAAATTCCATCGCCGAGCAGGGCAAGCTCACCGATGAGCTTTCGGCAGCCATCGACGCGGCCGAAACCCTCGCGGTATTGGAAGACCTCTACCGCCCCTATAAGCCCAAGCGCCGCACCCGCGCCACCATGGCAAAGGAAAAGGGACTCGAGCCGCTGGCAATTGAGCTCTTCGAACAGCGCCCCGACTGTCCGGCGCCCGAAGCATTGGCAGAGAATTATGTAAACCAAGAAAAGGGCGTGGAGTCCGTCGAAGAAGCCCTGGCCGGAGCTTCGGATATCATCGCCGAGAACATTTCGGACGACGCCTCGATCCGCGCCATGCTGCGTGAGCTGATCGCCCAGCGTGCCTTTCTGCACAGCGAAGCGGCGACGGAAGAGGACTCCGTCTACCGTCTTTATTATGATTTTACCCAGCCGGTCTCCAAACTGCAGGGGCACCAGATCCTCGCAATCAACCGCGGGGAGAAGGAGAACTTTCTGAAGGTTTCGATTGAGCTTGACCGGGAGCTCGCCCTGCAGAAGATCCGCCGCGCGGTGATTCGCCCGGGCAGCGCCGCCATGGCCTTTGTTCGCGCCGCGGCTGACGACGCCTACGACCGCCTGATTTTCCCCTCCATGGAGCGGGAGACAAGAAACAGCCTGACCGATACCGCCAGCGAGGGCGCAATCAAAATGTTCGGCCTGAACCTCAAGCCGCTTCTGATGCAGCCGCCCGTCAAGGGCAAGGTCACCATGGGCCTCGATCCCGGTTACCGCAACGGCTGCAAGGTAGCGGTCGTGGACGGGACGGGCAAGGTACTGGATACGACAGTCGTCTATCCTACCTTCTCGGAAAACAAGAAAAACGAGGCCATCCGCAATCTCTCGGCGCTCATCAAAAAAGATAAGGTGGAGCACATCGCCATCGGCAACGGCACCGCCTCCCGCGAGACGGAGCAGATGACCGTAGAGATGATCGAACAGCTCGGCGGCACGGTGAGCTATGCCATCGTCAACGAGGCGGGCGCCTCGGTCTACTCGGCCTCAAAACTGGCGGCGGAGGAATTCCCTGACTACGACGTGAACCTGCGCTCAGCCGTGTCCATCGCGAGAAGACTTCAAGACCCGCTGGCGGAGCTTGTAAAGATCGACCCCATGGCCATCGGCGTCGGCCAGTATCAGCACGATATGCCCCAGGCCCAGCTTGCCGAGACGCTGGACGGCGTAGTGGAGGACTGTGTCAACGCCGTCGGCGTGGATATCAACACCGCGTCCCCGGCGCTGCTGCAGCGCGTGTCCGGCCTGAACAAGACCACCGCGAAAAATATCGTGGCTTACCGCGAGGAAAACGGCGTGTTCACAAGCCGCAAGACGATCAACAAGGTGCCGAAGCTCGGTCCCAAGGCGTTCCAGCAGTGCGCGGGCTTTCTGCGCGTGCCGGAGAGCAGCCTGGTGCTGGACAACACTGCCGTCCACCCGGAGAGCTACGCCGCGGCGGAGATGCTTCTGAAGCTCTGCGGCTATACGCTCGAAGACGTAAAGGCCGGGCGCATCGCGGAGCTCAAAACCCGCGTTGCCGCTTACGGCACGGAAAAGGCCGCGGCGGAATGCGGCGTGGGCGTCCCGACGCTGAGCGATATCGTCGCCGAGCTGTTGAAGCCGGGCCGTGACCCGCGCGATGAGCTGCCGCCCGTGCTGCTCAGAAAGGACGTGCTGGAGATCAAGGATCTCAAACCCGGCATGGTGCTCACCGGCACGGTGCGCAACGTCATCGACTTCGGCGCGTTTGTGGATATCGGCGTCCACCAGGACGGCCTGGTCCATGTCTCCCAGATTAGCGATAAATTCATCCGTCACCCGAGTGAGGCGCTTGCGGTGGGGGATATCGTCAAGGTTGTCGTCCTTGACGTGGACGAAAAGAAAAAGCGTATTTCATTATCAATAAAACAGGTGAAGGAGTACGAAACATGATCGACTTGAGCATTGAAAAGCTGATAAACTACGCGATTGAAAAAGGACTGATCGAACAATCCGACCGTGTCTGGGCGGAGAATGCCCTGCTTGCCGCGCTGCGCCTCGACGGCTTTACCCGCCCGGAGGAAACCGGGAACTGCGGAGAGCTGGAGCCCATCCTTGCAGAGCTGATCGCCTACGCGGTGGAGCACGGTCTCATCGACGACAGCATCACCGAAAAGGATCTCTTTGACTCCCGCCTTATGGGCATCCTGACCCCGAAGCCCTCCGAGGTGATCTCCCGTTTCCGCGCCCTCTACGACGAGAGCCCGGAGAAGGCCACGGAGTACTATTACCGTCTCAGCCGCGCCAGCGACTATATCCGCACCTACCGCGTCGTCAAGGATCTCAAGTGGAAGAGCGCCACCGAGTACGGCGAGCTGGATATCACGGTCAATCTTTCCAAGCCGGAAAAAGACCCCAAGGCCATCGCCGCTGCGGGCAAGGCCAAGGCCAGCGGCTATCCCAAGTGTCTGCTCTGCCGTGAGGCCGAGGGCTACGCGGGCAGACTCGACTATCCCGGCCGCGCAAACCACCGCCTGATCCCGATGGTTCTCAACGGCGAGAACTTCTTCCTCCAGTATTCCCCTTACGTCTACTATAACGAGCACTGCATCGTCCTGAACGCGCAGCATGTGCCCATGAAAATCGACCGGACGGCTTTCAACAAGCTGCTGGACTTTGTCGATCTCTTCCCGCACTACTTCCTCGGCAGCAATGCCGACCTGCCCATCGTGGGCGGCTCCATCCTCAGCCACGACCATTTCCAGGGCGGTCACTACACCTTCGCCATGGCGAGAGCGGAGATCGAGACGGAGCTTGACTTCAAGGGCTTTGAGGACGTGAAGGCCGGCATTGTCAAGTGGCCCATGTCCGTCATCCGTCTGCGCGGCAAGGATAAGAACCGCGTGGCGGAGCTTGCCGAAAAGATCCTCAGGGCATGGCGCAAGTATTCCGATCCCAGCGTCACCGTTTATGCCGAGACGGACGGCGAAGCGCACAATACCATCACGCCCATTGCCCGCAGACGGGACGGGGATTTCGAGATGGATCTGGTGCTGCGCAACAATCTCACCACCGAGGAATACCCCCTCGGCCTCTTCCATCCGCATCAGGAGCTGCACCACATCAAGAAAGAGAACATCGGCCTCATCGAGGTCATGGGTCTCGCGGTGCTGCCCGCCAGACTCAAGGCAGAGCTCAAGGAGCTGGAAGAGATCCTCATTTCCGGCGGCGACGTCTCCGCAAGCGAGACCTGCGCCAAGCACGCCCCCTGGGTCGAAGAGCTTAAGAGCCGCTACACCTTTACGCCCGACAATACCGAAGCCATTCTCCGTCAGGAGGTGGGCGTGGTGTTTATGAAAGTGCTGGAGCATGCGGGCGTCTTCAAGCGTGACGAGAAGGGCCATGCCGCCTTCCTGCGCTTTGCGGAGAGCGTGAACACATGACCATCGCCCGGCTGCTTGAGGCGATGATTGCGTACTCGGAGCGGAACATCCACAATATCGACCGCCTTATCCGCGTCCGGACTTATGCCAAAACCATCGGCGAGCCGGAAGGGCTTGACAGAGATACCCAGTTCATTCTGGAGTCCATTTTCTGAGGGGTTTCAATGCCTATGTCCCATACGTCCGTGAAAAATGAACACAGCAGCGGGGCGAGTTTTCGTGCCGCGCTGTTTCTCAACGCCGTTTTTCTCATCCTGACCGTGCTCATCGTGCGCGTCGGCTTTGAGAGCAACGACGATCCGACCCTCGCCGCCTTCGTGGACGGACAGATGGCGCAGAGCACGTCCTATGTCCCCTATATCAACATCGTGCTCGGCTGGCTGCACCGGCACATCTACGACGCCCTCGGGCGGGATATCGCCTGGCACACCTTCTGCCAGTACGCGCTTTTGTACGCGGGCTTTACGGCGCTGTCCTTCACGATCTGTGAGCGCGTCGGCGCGCTGCGCGGGGCTGTGGTGACAACGGTGCTGCTGCTCTTTTTCGGTGTGGACGTCTACTGCATCATCAGCTATACCAAGACCGCCGCCGTCTGTACGGTGGGCGGCATGGCGCTTCTGCTCCATGCGTATGAGCGGGAGGGGCGGCACCCCGCCGCGCTCGTCTTCGGTGTTTTGCTCTGCGTCATGGGCTTTATGCTGCGGCAGATGGAGTTTTTGCCGTGCTTCGCGCTGATGGCGGTTCTCTGCCTGCGCCCGCTTTGGGACATTCTTGCCGCGAGAGAAAGCGCGGGGGAAAAGCTGCGCCGGTTTGGGAAACTGGCGCGGCCCTTTGCGCTGGTGCTGGCGATCTCCGCCGCCCTTTACGCCGTCAACGAATACGCCTGGTCGAGGGAGCCGTGGTCGGTGTACCACGAATTCGACAAGGTGCGCGTGGCTTATTCCGACTATGGCCGCCCCGCCTATGAATCCATGCCGGAGGCTTACGACGCCCTCGGACTCTCCAGGGCTGACGTGCAGCTTCTCTACGACAGCGATTATTTCGATCCCGACGTCTTCTCCGCCGAGACCATGCAGGCCATCGCGGATGCCCGCGACGCGCTTTTCCCGCGTCCTTCGATCGGCGAATGCGTCGGCCTGTTTCTCGATAAGGCGATCCCCGGCTTCTTTGTGAATCTGCATATCTACGGCTTTCTGCTGATCCTCGCGCTGTGGCTTGCAGCGGGGGAGCATACGCTCCGCGACTGGCTCGTTGCGGCCTGCGAGGGCGCCCTCTTCGCCGCGGCTTACCTGTATCTGATCTGGCGCGGCCGCTATCTGGTCGACCGCGTGGATCTCGGCCTGCTGCTCTGTGCGGCGTCTGTGCCGGCGCTGATGTTGGACGGGGAAAAGCTCCGTCGTGAAAAGATGCTTACCGTGCTGGTGCTGCTTCTTGCCGTCGGGACGAGCCACTATCTCATGCGCGACTGGTATCGCAGCGCCCCGGCGGAGGACAGGAGCGAGACCCGCGCCGCCTATGAGCGCATCCTGCAGGATAAGGATCACGTCTACCTCGCCAAGCTGGACGCGGTGACGGACGGCCTCTGGTCGCCCTTCGAGCCGTATCCGCAGGGCTATTGGGACAGGATCGTCCTGCTCGGCGGCTTTGACTGCCTGCACCCGACGATCATGAATAATCTCGCCCTTTACGGCGTGGAAAATCCCTACCGCGACTGTGTGGGCAACGGGAAGGTCTATCTCATCGAGGACAACATCGACCTCACTCTGCAATACATCCACGAGCATTATGATCCGAACGCCCGCGCCGGGCTGGTCGAACCGCTGAGCAGCGAGACGGGCATGGATATCTACCGCATTTTGAAATGAGGGATGCGCCATGAAGCTCCGTGAACAATGGAATACAAGAGCCTGGCCGCGCGTCCTGCTGGCCTTTGCGGTCAACGCCGTGTTTCTGGTCGTGATGCTGAAAGCCTTCGCCCCCATGTGGGAGACGAACGACGATCTGTTTATCTCCAAGTTTTTCGACGGACAGATGGCGCACAAGACGGCCTACGCCCCCTTCATCAATATCTGCCTCGGCTTTTTGATGAAGACGGTCTATACCGCCCTCGGCGACAGCTTCAACTGGTACTCTGCCGCGCAGTATCTGCTTTTGTATCTCGGGTTCACCGCCGTTACCTGGGTGCTCCTGCGGCGCTATCGGCTCGGCCCCTCGCTGGTGATGACGGCGGTGCTGCTCTTCGCCTTCGGAACGGACTGCTGTCTCAGCATGAACTTCTCCAAGCCCGCCGCCGTGGGGACAGTGGGAGGCATGTGCCTCATGCTCCAGGCTCTGCGAAACCATACCGGGAAAACGCAGAAGACGCCGCTGCTGCTCGGTATTCTGCTGGCGCTGTGCGGCTTCGTCTGGCGTTATGAGGAATTCGGCGTCTGCGCCCTGCTGATGGTCTGTGCCTGCCCCGCCGCGCTCTTTGAGATCGGCAGGGAAAGCCGCGGCCTTCCTCTCACCGCAAGAATGGGAAAATACCTGCGTTACCTCGCACCCTTCCTGCTGCTGGCGGCGCTGGCGGTCGGACTCTTCGCGGCCGATCTTTACGCCTGGAAGCGTCCGGCGGCAGGCGGCTTCCGGGAATTCAACGATACCCGCAGTCTGTTTCTCGACTTCCAGACCCCGGACTATGCGCAAATGCCGGAGGTCTACGATTCCGTGGGCATGGATGAAAGCTTCGTCTATATGATGAAGAAATGGAGCTTCTACGATACAGAGCGCTTCAATCAGGAAAATCTCGAAACCCTGATCGCTGCACGGGACGAACTGATCCCGCGCCGCACCGCGGGCGAATGCCTCGGCGTCTTCCTCAACGAGTGCCTCTTCGGCTTTACGCAGGATCGCCCATTCGCGGGCTTTGCGCTGCTGCTGGCCGTCTGGCTTGCCTGCGGGAAGCGCCGTGCCGGAACCTGGGTCAGCCTGGTCTGCATGGCGGGGCTCTTCGGCGTGATCTATCTCGTCATGATCTGGTCTGACCGCTACCTTGCAAACCGCGTGGATATCGGCCTGTTTCTCGCAATGGCTGTGGTGCTGAGTCTGCAAATGGATGCGCTGCGCCTGCATGGAGAAAAGCTCCTGCTCACGGCGGTGCTGATACTGAGTCTCTTTATCACCTGGCGGGCAAACCGTGCCTACTGCTGGTATGACAGCCACAACACCATCGAGGACAAGAGCGCGGAAAAGGCGGCGGCCGCACGTCTTGTGGAGGACGACGAGCACCTGTACCTCGTCAAGATCTGGGCCATCGACCATGCGCTCTATACCCCGCTGGAGACGCCGCCCGCGGGCTTTGCCGACAAGCTGGTGCTGATCGGCGGCTGGAGCATGGGGCATCCGGAGATTGAGCGCATTCTGAAAAATTGGGACATCGAGAATCCCTATCGCGATATGGTCAACCGGGATGACGTCTGCCTCATCGACCATGACATCCTCCGCACGATCACCTATCTCCGGGGCGCGTACTATCCCAAAGCCTCGGCAGAGCTGGTGCAGCCGTTAAGCAAGGAGACCGGCCTGAAGATTTACCGGATCAAAGGATAAAAAACGCGCTTTCCCATGACAGCACACGCGGCAGCAGGACATCGGCCGTTTTTTATGAAAGGAGAATCTTTATGGAGAACCTGGAACAGGGAAAAAAGAAACAGACGCGGCACTTTTTCGTGATTGTCTTTCTGATTGCCGTTGCGATGCTGATTGTCAGCTCACTCCTGGGCGAAATCATCATGTCGCCGCTGGCGCGCAATCTGGACGACGGCTGGGTCTTCCTGACGGAATATGCCTCCTTTATCAGCTTCTGGATCGTGGTCCCGGCTTACTGCTTCTTTTGGGATAAGGAGCTGCTGCCCGTCTTCCGGCCCGGAAGAGGGAACACCCTGAAAAATCTTCTCATCGGCCTGGGGATCGGCCTCGGGATGAATCTGACCTGCGCGCTTGCCGCCATTGCCCATGGGGACATTGTGATTTACTATTCGCAGTTTGACGCCCTGTATCTCATCGTCGGGATTCTGGCGGTAATGATCCAGTCCGGCGGGGAGGAGCTGGTGACCCGCGGCTACATGCTCGGCGCGACGCGGGAGCGCCACGGCACGGTTTTTGCCATCGCCTTCAACAGCCTCTTTTTTGCCGCCGCCCATCTCATGAACCCGGGCGTCACCGCCCTGAGCATCGCGAATATCATTCTTGTCGGGGTACTGTGCAGCCTGCTGGTGGTGTTTTACGACAGCCTGTGGATGCCGATCGGCCTCCACACGGCCTGGAACTACTGCCAGAGCCTTCTGCTCGGCCTTCCCAATTCCGGCATCGTCTCCGCCAAGGCGCTTTGCAAGCTCGACGCCGCCACCGACAGCTTCTTTTACTCCGCGGCCTTCGGGCTTGAGGGCTCGGCGTTTGCCGCGATCCTCGAATCCGCCTGCATCGCGCTGGTGCTGTACCTCAACCGCGACAAGCTGAAAAAGAGCGAAGATCTGCAACCCTCATCGTGATACCGCATGGGGCAGCTCCTGACTTCAGGAGCTGCCGCATTTTTATGCATCTTTATGATTTTCAGAAAACGAGCGATTTGAAAATTCGGAAAAACGCATGTTCAAAAACTGCTTGTATTCCTCCCGCTTTTTCGGTACAATGGTCCCGAATGAACCACAGTTTAACGCAGAGCATCACGGGGAGATAACTATGGGAAAAAACAGACACCAAATGACAGGCGGTATCCGGCAGAAAATATTCGGCATGCTGCTCATCACGATCGTCCTGATTATCGCGGCTTATACGGCGGTCTTCTTCTTTCAGTCGAATAAAGTGGAGCAGCTTGTCAACGACACCTACGAGACGCAGAAGCAGATTTATATAGACAACGGGATGGAAGACGAATTTGAAGCCTTCCGGAGCGGCGCCATTGCCTCGTTTCACAAGGAGATGTTCCACGCAAGGAATATTCTTATCCTTCTGGTCGTGTTCATCGTGGCGGCGGGGATGATATCCGCGTACTCCATCACGCAGCGGATCATTGACCCGCTCAATACCATCACCCGGCGGGTGGCGTCCCTGGGTGTTCGGAACAGGCAGTTCAAGATGGAGGATAAATACAGGACCGGAGACGAGATCGAGGTTCTGGCGGAATCCTTCGCCAAACAGTCTGCCCGTACCGTGCTGTACATAGACCAGATCAAGAGAGTTACCGCGGAGAAAGAACGGATCGGGGCGGAGCTCGACATGGCCAGTCAGATTCAGGCCAGCCAGCTTCCCAGGCTCTTCCCGCCCTTTCCGAATCGAAAGGAGTTCAGCCTCTTTGCCAGCATGAAGCCGGCAAAGGAGGTGGGCGGCGACTTCTACGATTTCTTCATGATCGACCGGGATCACATCGGGCTTGTCATGGCGGACGTTTCGGGAAAGGGCGTTCCCGCCGCGCTGCTGATGATGGTGGCCCGCGTGCTGGTCAAATCCAGCCTGCAAAACGGCAAGGGACCCGGAGAAGCGCTCGAGAGCGTGAACAATCAGCTTTGCGAGAGCAACGAGGCGGGCTTTTTTGTGACGATGTGGGTTGCGGTCATTGAGATCTCGACAGGGAAGGGGATCGCGGCGAACGCCGGTCACGAGCACCCGGTCCTGCGCAGGGCCGGCGGCAGCTATGAGCTGGTGGTCTACAGGCACTCCGTGCCGGTCGCCACGATGGAGGGCATCCCCTTCAAACAGCATGAGTTCCAGCTGAATCCGGGCGACAGCTTCTTTGTCTACACGGACGGCGTCGCGGAGGCCACGAACGGCCGGAACGAGCTGTACGGAACCGACCGCATGCTGGACGCGCTCAACCGTGACCCGGATGCGCAGCCGGGTCAGGTTCTGGCAAACGTTATGAACGACATCAACAGCTTTGTGGACGGCGCGGAACAGTTCGACGATATCACCATGCTGTGCTTCCGCTATCTGGGAGCCCCCGGCAGCTCATCGTGAACAGACGATCATTTTACAGGCAGGAGACTTGATCAATGAAAAAACACACGATCAGGAGTACCCTGAAAATCATAGGGGATATCTTTATCCCGCTGCTCCCCGGCATTATCTGCGCCGGATTGTGCGGAGCCGGCGCGTCACTCATAGCCCAGACGGTACCGGACTACGCAAACAGCAATATCTGGGCGCTGTTTTATCAGATCCTCTCGCTGATCAACACCTCCATGATGAGCTACCTGACCGCATGGGCAGGATACCGCGCGGCCGAGCGTTTCGGAGGGACGCCCATCCTGGGCGGCATGCTTGGCATGATCACATCTCTGGACGGCATCAACAAGATCGCGGCCATCATGGGGCTGTACAACAGCGAGGTTCCGCTGGATTCGGTTCTTTGCAGCGGAAAAGGCGGCGTACTGGCCGTCATTGCGGGCGCGCTTCTGATCGCCACGGTGGAAAAGGCGATCCGTTCCGCTATGCCCAAGTCGATCGATGTGGTCTTTACGCCGCTGATCACGATGTTCCTCTGCGTGATTCCCTATGTCGTCTTCATCATGCCGCTGTTCGGCTACGCCTCCGGGGGGATCGTGTGGCTTTTCAGCAGGGCATGCCTGTCTCAGAATGTCTTCATTCGGGCCATTTCCGGGTATCTCGCCGCCGCCTTCTTCCTCCCGATGGTGGCGACCGGTATGCACCATGGACTGGTGGCGCTCTACAGCGTTCAGCTGCAGGAGCTCGGTTATGTTACGCTTTACCCCGCACTCGCCATGGCGGGCGCTGGTCAGGTCGGCGCGGCTATCGCGCTGTGGAAAAAAGCCAAAAAAGTCGGAAACAATGATCTGTGCTCGGTGATCGCCGGGGCGCTGCCCGCGGGACTGCTGGGCGTGGGTGAACCGCTTATCTACGGCGTCACGCTGCCTCTCGGAAAGCCTTTCCTCACGGCGGGACTCGGCGCGGGCTTCGGCGGCGCCTTCATCATGGTTACGCAGGTGGCCGCCACGACCTGGGGCCCTTCCGGACTCCTGGGCGCGTTCGTGATGACGGCGGGCAAGGGCGGCCCCGTGCGGAGCGTGCTCCTGTACCTCCTTGCCCTTGTTATCAGTTATATTGGGGGCTATCTGATTACCAACGCGCTTTACGGTGAGGAGGAGCTGAACTTCGAGACGGCGGTTTCCTCCGCGCAGACCGAAACCTGGCGTTCCTCCGCCTTCGCCCGTCTCAGCAGAAGGAAAACCCGCAGCGTTCAGGCCGGGGAACCGCTGATGGCGGACGGCTTATACGGCATGGCGAATCTGCCGCTGAAGGCTCCCGTGGGAGGGGAAACCGTCCCCATGAGCCAGATCCCCGATATCATGTTCTCCTCGGGCGTCATCGGCAGCTCCATCGGAATCATGCCGGAGAACGGCCATATCCTTGCCCCGTGCGACGGCATTGTCTTCGAGATCGCCGACACCAGCCACGCGCTGACCTTCCGGACCGAAGACGGCATGGAAATCCTGCTTCTGATAGGCATCGACACCTTCACGCTCAACGGCGACGGCCTCTGCCCGCTGGTCAAGGAAGGAGAAACCGTCACCGCAGGACAGCCCGTCATGGAGGCCGATCTTGAGAAAATCAGCCGTGCCGGTCTTTCGCCGATCATTATCACAGTCCTTTGCAATTAACGGCTTCCCATGCGGCATAAGAAGCTGCCGTTGAGCGCTTGAAAGCATCGCCTTGAATTTCTGCGGTTCAAGGCGATTCTCATATTAGTCCGGCAATTCAATATCCTCATGCCATAGAGCTGTACAGCCGGAGTAATATTATCAAAATATTCCATTTTTCTCGCCCCTGTCGGGGCAGCCGAAAAATATGGCAATTATTAATTCGGCAATTTCTTACTCTTCTGCAAGAGATTTGCGGTTATTTAATTGCCGAATCAATACTATTGCGGAAACCGGGAGAGTGCACGGGATAAACGGAGCGCCTTTTGCCTGCGATTCCTATGGCAATCCGCAATATTGTATGGTATACTCCAATTACAGCTTGAGTGAAAAATACCGGATTTTTCAGATATGCAAACGGAACAATCATCAATGATAACGGAGGGAAGAAAATGTTACAGCATCGCATTTCAGATCTGGACATTTATTTGTTCGGAAGAGGGACGCATTATACCGTATACGAAAAGCTGGGCGCGCATCCGGCTTCGGAAAACGGACAGGATGGCGTCTATTTCGCCGTATGGGCTCCGAACGCGCGCTCGGTCAGCGTCGTGGGAGACTTTAACGGCTGGACCGCGGGAAGGGACCGGATGCAGCTTCTGGCGGAATCCGGAATCTATGACCTCTTTATTCCCGGGCTCGGAACCCATGCGCTCTACAAGTTTGCCATAGAGACGCAGAAGGGCGATGTCCTCCTCAAGGCTGACCCCTACGGCAACCAGTGCCAGCTTCGCCCGGAGACAGCCTCCGTCGTGGCGAATCTCTCGTCCTATGACTGGCAGGACGAGGCCTGGATGGGCGCCCGTCTGGGGAGTGATCCCAAAAAGCGCCCGCTGTCCATCTACGAGGTGCATCTCGGTTCCTGGAAGAAGGACGAGAGCGGGGCAAATTGCGGCTTCCGCAAGTACCGCGACCTGGCGCCGGAGCTGGCCGAGTACGTCAACTACATGGGCTACACCCATGTGGAACTGATGGGCATTGCGGAGCACCCGTTTGACGGCTCCTGGGGCTATCAGGTTACCGGCTATTATGCTCCGACCGCGCGCTACGGTGATGCGGAGGACTTCATGTACATGATCGACTATCTGCATCAGCACGGCATCGGCGTGATTCTGGACTGGGTGCCTGCCCATTTCCCGCGGGACGCCTACGGCCTTGCCCGTTTCGACGGCTTTGCCGAGTATGAGCACGCAGACCCCCGACAGGGAGAGCATCCCGACTGGGGCACCTATATCTTCAACTACCGGCGTCCGCAGGTCAAGAACTTCCTGATCGCAAACGCCCTGTTCTGGCTGGAGAAGTTCCATGTGGACGGTCTGCGCGTGGACGCCGTGGCTTCCATGCTGTACCTGGATTACGGCAAAAAGGACGGAGAGTGGGTTGCCAACGAGGACGGCGGCAACATCAACTATGACGCCATTGAGTTTCTGAAGCACCTCAACTCCATCGTGGGGCAGCGCGTGCCGGGCGCCATGGTCATCGCGGAGGAATCCACCGCGTTCCCGCTGGTGTCCAGACCGCCGGAGGACGGCGGACTCGGCTTCACCTTCAAGTGGAATATGGGCTGGATGCACGACGTTCTGGAATACCTGAAGGTTGATCCCATCGGCCGGCAGCACGTCCACAACAACGTGACCTTCAGCTTTACCTATGCCTTCAGCGAAAACTATGTCCTGCCGTTTTCCCATGATGAGGTGGTGCATCTGAAATGCTCCATGATCAACAAGATGCCCGGCAATATGGAGGACAAATTCGGAAACCTCCGCCTGGCCTACGGTCTGATGATGGCGCATCCGGGAAAGAAACTCCTGTTCATGGGTCAGGATTTCGCCCAGCTTCGGGAGTGGAGCGAGGAGCGCAGTCTCGACTGGTACCTGCTGGACAATGAGCCGGCACACCGGGCGCTCAACAACTACACCCGCGCGCTGCTGGAGATGTACCGCAGTTATCCGTCCCTGTATGAAAACGACTGCGAGCCCTGCGGATTTGAATGGATCAACGGCGCGGACGCCCAGCACAACATGCTCAGCTTCTGCCGGATCAGCAGCGATAAAAAGAAATGCCTGCTCTTCCATTTCAACTTCTCCCCCGTGGCCTATCCGAAGCATCGCATCGGCGCCTTGTGCAAGGGAACCTACCACCAGGTTCTCAACAGCGACGACGCCGTCTTCGGCGGCAGCGGAAACTATCCCGCCCAGACGATCAAGGCCGATCCGATCCCCTGGGACGGGAAGGAATACTCCGTGGAGTTTGACGTGCCGCCTTATTCCGTGACGGCCTTTGCCTTCAACTGGACGCAGCCGGTCAGAAAAAAAGCCCCTGCCGAAAAGACAGAGCAGAAAAAGACAACGGTCAAAGTGTCCCCCGCCAGGAAGGAGACGGGCAAGGCGGTAAAGAGCCGCGCGTCCAAAAAAGCGGAAGAGGAGAAAAAGGCGGCAATTCTCAAGGCGGTTGAAGAGAGCGGCAAATCCCTCGACGAAATCCTGGCGTTTTTGCAGAAATAAGCTTATCCTGCCGAGCAGAAGATTGTAAATGAAATTGCCCCTGCCGCATGCAAACGTGCGCGGCAGGGGCAAAGCTTATTTGATTTCCGGTGACGGCGCGGGAATCGGCTCTTCAGCGCCGGTGCTGTATCCGTCAAGCATCTTTACCTGGAAATTCTTGTCGATCTCGAACGTGTAAACCACCTGATCGGCCTGCTCTCCGCCTTCCCAGGCTCTGGCATAGGTAAACGTCACTTCCGTTTTTCCGGCTTTCAGCGGCGTCAGGGTAAAGGTTTCCGTGCCGCCGACGCCGACCATGCCCTCCGGGTGATCCTTTACGGCATAGCTGCTTTCAATCTTAAAAAGCTCTTCCGATTGAGCTGCCTGCCAGCTGAAGCCGGTGGTCGGGTTGGAATCAAGCGCGATGGAAACGGTCTGAGGAGCAGGCGTTTCTTTTCCGCACGCGGCCAGAAGCAGAGCAAGCGCGAGAGCTATCATAACCATTTTCTTCATGGGAATCCCTCCTTTGCGCTGCGGATTCTACTCCGTTTTGAAACGGAGATCAATGAAGAAGTTGTAAATTCAGAATTCTTCAGGGGAGGGAAACAAATATTCCACAAAGATTTTTGGGACATTGCCGCCTGTGCTGGTGCACTTTTACCGAAAAGCGGAGAGCCGGGGAAAACGCCATTGACTTTAGCACCAAAAAGTGCTAAAGTGATCTCATCAACAAAAGGGAGATACTGTCATGTTCATGCTTCGCTTTGCATATGCTTACAGCTATTACTTTTCCCGGTTCGGCAAAGGTAATGGCGGTTTGTGCTGCAAGAAGGAGCCTTGAACAGGATATGAGACAGAGCTTTCATTTCCGACTTCGCGCCGTACAGACTGCCGTCTGGCGGCGTTTTCGATTTGGACCCTCTGCTCATTCTTCCGGTTGAAAGACAGGTCAAAATCAAAAAATGATAAAGGAGAAAAAGAACATGAAAAAGATCTTTGCTTTGATTCTCACGCTGTCTCTCGTTTTCGGCTTTGCCGCCTTCGGCGCAAGCGCCTACGCTGCCGACAGCTATACCGTCGGCGTCTGCCAGCTCGTCCAGCACCCCGCGCTTGACGCCGCGACCCAGGGCTTTAAAGACGCTCTGACCAAGGCCTTCGGCGACAAGGTCAGCTTTGTCGAGCAGAACGCCTCCGGCGATTCCGCCACCTGCGCCGTCATCTGCAACCAGTTCGTCTCCGACGAGGTGGACCTGATCCTCGCCAACGCCACGCCGGCCCTGCTGGCCGCCCAGGCTGCCACCAACAAGATCCCCGTGCTCGGCACCTCCGTCACCGACTACGCCTCCGCACTTGACATCGAAGACTGGAAGGGCTCCACCGGCACCAATATCTCCGGCACCTCCGACGGCGTTCCCGCCAAGGAGCTGGCAGGCGTGCTGAACGAACTGTTCCCTGATGTCAAGAATGTCGGCCTGCTCTATTGCTCCGGCGAGCCCAACTCCAAGTTCCAGGCCGATGAGATGCGCCCCGTCCTCGAAGAGATGGGCTACAAGGTCGCGGACTACACCTTCGCAGACTCCAACGACGTTTCCGCCGTCACCAACAACGCCTGTGACGACTGCGACGTGCTCTACATCCCCACCGACAACACCGCCGCCTCCAATGCGGAGCTCATCAACAACGTGGCCCTGTCCAAGAAGATCCCCATCGTCTGCGGTGAGGAGAACCTCTGCGCCGGCTGCGGCGTGGCCACCCTCTCCATCTCCTACTACGATCTCGGCACCGTGACCGGCGAGATGGCCGCGAAGATCCTCTCCGAGGGCGCCGACGTCTCCACCATGGAGATCCAGTACGCTCCCTTCGCCAAGAAGTTCAACAAGACCAATTGCGACATCCTCGGCATCACCGTTCCCGATGCCTACGAGGCCATCGCAGACTGATCCCTGCTGACCAAGAGCCCCGCCGGGTACTCCCGGCGGGGCGTAATGAGGTGTAATCTGTGACATTGACAAGCTATTTCGCTTCTCTGAATATTCTGAAGCTCTTCCGCAATATGCCCGGCGGCATCTCCCAGGGCATCATCTGGGGCATCATGGCGCTGGGGATTTACATCACCTTCCGCCTGCTGGACGTGGCGGATCTGACGGTGGACGGCTCGTTTACCACGGGCGGCGCCGTGACGGTCATGCTGATCCTCGCGGGCTGGCCCGCGTGGGCGGCGCTGCTGGCCGCCATGCTGGCAGGATTGCTCGCCGGCTTTGTGACAGGCATGCTCCACACGAAGCTGGGCATCCCGGCGATCCTTGCCGGTATCCTGACCCAGTTCTCCCTGTATTCCATCAATCTGCATATCATGGGCATGGCGGCGAACAAGGCGGTCAGCGTGGATAAGTACCACCTGCTGCTCTCCTCCCGCAACATCCCCGCCGCGATCCTGACCGGCACGATCATCGCCCTGGCGCTGGTGTCCGTGTTCTACTGGTACTTCGGCACCGAGCAGGGCTCCGCCATCCGCGCCACCGGCAACAACCCCGCCATGAGCCGCGCCCTCGGCATCAACATTGACAATATGAAGGTGCTGGGTCTGTCCATCTCCAACGGTATCGTCGCCCTCTCCGGCGGCCTTCTTGCCCAGTATCAGGGCTTTGCGGATATCAACATGGGCCGCGGCGCCATCGTCATCGGCCTTGCCGCCGTCATCATCGGCGAGGTGGTGGGCGGCGCGCTGCTGGGCAAGCACCTCAACTTCTTCGGTACGCTCAGCTTTACCGTCGTCGGCGGCGTGATCTATTATCTCGTCATCGTCATTGTGCTGTGGCTGCGCCTCAACTCCAACGACCTGAAGCTTTTCACTGCGATCGTTGTGGCGCTGTTCCTGGCCGTCCCTTATCTGCGCGCGCAGAAGAAGAGCTCCTTTGCGAAGCTCAAACGGAAGGGAGGCTGAAACATTGCTGTTTTTACAGAACATTTCCAAGACATTTAACCCCGGCACGATCAACGAGAAAAAGGCGCTCGACGGCCTGAACCTGCATCTCAGACCCGGCGACTTTGTCACCGTTATCGGCGGCAACGGGGCGGGCAAGTCCACCATGCTCAACGCCACCGCGGGCGTCTGGCCCGTGGACGAGGGGCGCATCATTCTCGACGGGGAGGATATCACCGCCCTGCCGGAGCATAAGCGCGCCCATCTCATCGGCCGCGTGTTTCAGGACCCCATGATGGGCACTGCGCCGAATATGCAGCTGGAAGAAAACCTTGCCCTCGCCGCCCGCCGCGGGCAAAAGCGCGGTCTCAAGTGGGGCGTCACCAATGCCGAGCGCGAGGAATATCACGAGCGTCTGAAGATCCTGGGCCTCGGCCTTGAGGATCGCATGACCTCCAAGGTGGGCCTGCTGTCCGGCGGGCAGCGCCAGGCGGTCACACTGCTGATGGCCGTGCTGAGAAAGCCCAAGCTCCTGCTCCTGGACGAGCATACCGCCGCTCTCGACCCCGGCACCGCCGCGAAGGTTCTGGAGCTGTCGGACAAAATCGTACAGGAGAACAACCTCACCACCCTGATGATTACCCACAACATGAAGGACGCGATCCGCCACGGCAACCGCCTCATCATGATGAACGAGGGGCATATCATCCTCGACATCGAGGGCGAGGATAAGAAAAAGCTCACCAAGCAGCAGCTCATCGACATGTTTGCCCAGAAGGGCGCAAGCATCGACTCCGACGAGGCGCTGCTTACCAAGGGCGGCTGATTCGCACATAACAGCAGAACACGCACGGTTTTTCCGTGCGTGTTTTTTACTTATATACCTTTTTTGTACAGAACATACGAATAGACGATCGGAACCAGCGTCATCACAAGGATCAGCGCAAAGAACAGGGGGAGGCTCCAGCCGATAAAGCTGAACACGATGAAGGCGACCCCGCAAAGCACCCATAGGAAGCCCGCCAGGCGATGCGTACGGTTCCAGTTTTCCTCGCTGGCCAGGGTCCAGGGGAGCTTGATGCCCATGGTGTAGCTCTGCTTGGTCTTGGGCAGATAGTTGCCGACGATGATGAACATCAGCCCCACAAAGATCGGGACTATACGTTCGATCCGCAGCTCGTATCCAAGTCCCCAGGCCAGCGTCAGCCCGCCTGCCAGAACAGAGACCACCGGGCAGATCCAACGGGTAATCCCCACCAGGGCGGAGCTCATGTTTCCCCTCTTGGGGTCGGCGTTTAGCGCGAAGTACAGCAGCAGGTTGATCCCGACTATCAGCGCAGGCAGACCGAAAACCGCGAAGGCGCGGCTCGAAAAGCCGTCCGGCTCCCCGCTCACATTCCAGTGTGTCACCATTGTCTCGGGCAGCCTGTCATAGACCAAAGCGCCGATGAGCATCGGCAGCAGGCAGACCAGCGTCGTCAAAATCAGCGTTCTCTTATCCCTCTTCATGTTCATCCGCTCCCTTCAGGCTCTGAATCCAGAGCAGCACTTCCTCCAGCACGGAGGCGTTCAGACTGTAATAAATATAATTCTTCTCCCGGCTCTCGAAGATGAGGCCGGCTTTTTTGAGCTGCGACAGGTGATACGACACCGTCGCGCCGGTCATGTCGAAGCGCCCCGCGATCTCCCCGGCGGTCATGCGTCCGGATTTGAGCATGTTCAATATCTCACGCCGCGCGGGATCGGACAGGGCCTTCATCGTCTCGCTGAAGCCCAACGCTCAGCACCTCCTATTTAGAATTTCTTCTAAACAGATAGTAGCACAAGCATTGTGTTCTGTCAACAGGAATTTAGAAAAAAATCTAAATAGCCGCGGACAAAGATGATCGGGATAAACAGCCGGGAAGTACAAAACCACAGGGGGCGATCCCCGGATCGACCCGCCGGACAGCATACAGTGGTGCTTGTCGGCGAGCCGATGAGGGCATCGGCCCCTGCGGCCTTGTTTCTCATAAAACGGTATATTTTCACCTGCATGTATCATCAAGATTTATGTGAAACAATGTACTACGGTCTCAGATCTCCTTTATATCCACGGACAGCCCGTTGAGCTCCACGCCCGCGTCGGCGGAGATGAGGATGTATTTGTGCCCGTCGATCACGCGCGTCTGGATGAGGTGGCTGTGCTTGGGATCGACGCTGATCTTGACCTCGGGCGTCTGGATGTCCATGCGGCTGGCACTGGAGATATTTGCCGGGCGGAGGGGCGTGCCTTCGCCGAGCTCCTCCTCACAGCGGCGGCAGAAGGCCTCCGCATGCTCGGGGCTGACGCCGCTGTTCTCCAGGATGTCGCCCATCTCCTTGTCCGAAATGGTCAGCGGCTCCGGGTCCTTGCTCTCCTTGTGCAGCACCATGCGCTCGGCAAGCTGCTCGTGCACGGCCTGCACCACATCGAAGCTGCACTCGTCCTCAATGCTCTGGCTCAGCATCTCGCTGAACAGCTCCTTCTGCTGCCCGGCGGGGATGGGCGCCTCAATGCGGAAAACGGCATTGACAAAGTCGTCGTGGCTTTTGCCGCTGTCCTTGGTGTAGAAGAGCGCGCTATAGATGTTGGCAGCGCGGTCGTCGAAAGCGGGGAAGAGGAAGCCCAGCTCCGGCGCACCCGCCACCTGGCCGAGCGCCGCGCTGTGGAAGCGCTTTTCCTCGGGCGCGTAACCGAGCTCCGGCTTGCCCTCCTTCACGGGGCAGACGCAGCAGACCAGATATTTATACAGCTCCCCGCCGTTGTCTTCGTCCCGCTTGCCGTCCTTGCCGTAGTGCGGCACGTCGTATACGTCGTAGGCCATGAGGATGAGGTAGTTGCGGTCCTCCATATCCAGCACGTCGACAATACTGCGGCAGAAGGCCTCGCGCAGAGAGGCATCCTGCAGCTCCGTCTTTCTGAGCTGGGAAAGCAGCTTATATTCCTCGCCGTCCATGACCTGCCTGGTGGCAAAGCTGATATCCAGCAGGTTCTTGCCGAGCGCGCCGGAGAGTGTCTTTTTCAACAATGTGAGATACTTTTCCGTTTCCGTCTGACTCAGCAGACCGAGAGACTCGTCAAAGCTTGCGATGATTTCTTTGCTCGTATTCACATAACAGCCGTAGATGTGCTGGATATTGTTGCGATCCGGACGAAAACGGCGGCGGATCTCGCCCAATTCTTTTTGATTCATGTTTTTCTCCTGTTTCATTGGGAATGTGCAGGGGTCATTATGCCACAGATACGCTGAAAAGTCCAATAAAAAATGAGGCCAAAAAACAGCGTGTTATCCTTCGTCACTTCGTTTCGCAGGATGACACGAGAAAAAGATTTATGGGTATCAACTTTATTAAAAATCCGATACCCATAATACTATTATCCGATAGAACAGTTTGAATCTTTCCGAGCGGATTTGTGCCGGGTTTCGTGATCGGACTTGACCATACACAAAGTATGCTCTGCGTCCGCTTCCTTGCCTGACGCAAATCTGCCTCGGAAACCTTTCAAACCGCCTTATCGGATAATCGTATAAAAGATTATTCACAGCCCCTATTTTCGGAAAATCCATTTGAAAAAGCGGAACAGCAGATATAAAAGCAGGATGCAGCCGGACGCAGCAAGAAAACCGAAGACGCCGTAAACAATGTCTTCAAGCTGCATGGAGCCGGTTTTGGTCATATGTTGCCCAATCTCAATGGCAAAGCAAACGGCAAAAACGGTGGACAGAGTAAACAGCCAGCTCATGATTCCGATCTGCCCGTGTTTTGCCAGAAAGCGGAAAACAAGATAGGCGAGCAAAAGCAGCAGTAATCCGAAAATGCCGATCACTATAAAATGCAGTTCGGAGTTATTGAATAAATGAGAGTGCTGACGGTTATACCTGACAAGCCAGTCATGGAACCACGCAACGGAGACCACAATTTGATAGAGCCAGAGTTTCAATTGTGCCAAGCTTTCACCTTCCCGCTGAAGAGATTATAAGCTGCATCATAACATGTTTTGCGCGCGAAGCTTGTTGTTGAGCTTGGTATAAATGCGCGAAACAAACCAAGGCTCACTCGACGCATGGAGGGCTTCATCCAGTCCAAACCATTTTACGCCGCTGTTTTCCGCCTCACAGACCGTGAGAGGATCGTGATCGTCCGCCTCCAGCAGATACGTGACGTTCAGATGCAGATGGCTCGGCACATAAGCGCCGCGCTTTTCATGCCCGTCCACGGTGAGAGATTCCAGAGAAAAAATATCCTCGGACAAAAGCCGCGCGGATTTGACGCCGGTTTCCTCCCGCACCTCGCGCAGGACAACGGCAGCCAGATCCTCGTCTCCGTCGGCGTGACCGCCCGTCCAGGACCAGGAATCGTAGATCTTATGATAGACCATCAATACCCGATCCCGCGCGGGATTGACTACCCAGGCCGATGCCGTCATATGGGCGATCAGGTTTGTGCGGAAGAAGGCGTCGGGATTCTTGGAGAGAAAATCGAGAATCAGTGCCTTGTCCGCCGCTTCCTGCTCATTCCACGGCGTATAGGCTTGTATGGCTTCGCGGATGTTCATGCTCTCAGCCTCCGATGGTTTTCAAATAGGCAGCAACGTCAAAATCGCGCACCGCTTCATCCCTGCGCAGATAAAGCGGGTGGTGGGGGTGTCCTTTGTTGGAACACTTGCCCGCGCACAGCCAGCGCGCGCCGTATTCTTCGCCGGCCTCCACCATGTCACGCACACAGGCGGGGAGGTAGGGCCGCTTTTCGATGATCGTTCCCCAGGCGGCCCAGACGGCGGGGCGGTGCCCGGCACCCACATGGGATAGAATGTAGCGGAACGCCTCCATGTTCGCACGGTGCAGATCACTGTTCAGCGCCCGGTCCATATCGTCCGGCCGGGTTGCGCGCTGGGCGTAAACGTTGAACATGATAAAGCTGTCGTAGCCGTTAAAGGCGGCGATGCGTTCCACGGATTTGAGGGTGTTGTCGAGATTGTCCGGCTCGGCGGTGGAGGGATTTATCCCGATGCAGATGAGCGGGTTTTCGCCTCGCGTGCCGAGTATGTAACGGTATTCGGTATAGAAATCCGGCACATAGAGCCAGCGATCCCGGTCGTAGCTGTCGCCCTGCCCGGAGAGGGCAAGGGCGGTTTCAAAGTCCAGGATCTCCACGGTCTGGCTCGCGCCGCTCGGAATATGCATGGTTTTCTCCTTTCAGCCCAATATCAGCAGCAGGGCGGGGAGCGTGAGCAGGGACAGCAGCGTCGTGACAATCACGGCGTTGGAGGCAAGCGATGCTTCCCGTCCGCTGCGCAGCGTGAGGATCGGCACCACGATCCCGGTGGGGCAGCCCGCAATCACGACGCAGGACTTGAGCAGCAGCTCATTATCCGTGAGAAGACCCAGCACAAGCCAGGTCAGCGCCGGGGCGATGACGAGCCTTACCAGGGCGATCAGGTACACGCGCCCGTCTTTGAGCGCGTCGGTGAGATTTTCACTGCCCATGGTGATGCCGATGACGATCATCGACAGCGGCATGGAGCAGGCGGCGATCACCGTAAACAGCCGTGAGACGGCCTTGGGCACCGGAAGACCCAGCACAAAAAATACGAGCGCCGCAAGCGTTGAGACTACGCAGGGCGAAAACACGTCCTTCGCGCGAAAGCCGCCGTCCACACCGAGACGCCAGGTACCGTATGTATACAGCAGCAGATTGAAGGGCAGACTGGTGAGGCCCACATACAAAACCGCCGTCGGCCCGTACATGGCATCCAAAATCGGAAGGCCGATCAGCAGATTGTTCATGACCGCGATGCTCAGCTCCAGCGAGGCGTCTGCCCGGATCCTCTGGCCGAGCAGCCGCAGCGTGAGAAAGCCAAGCACATAACCCAGCAGGATCGTCACGATGACGACCAGCAGCACATGCGGCAGTTCCTTCGGCGAAAGACCGGCGTTGCCGGAGCAGATCGACTGGAAAACCGACCCGACAAGGAAAACATTGACGACCAGCCAGCTCGCGGCCCCGGAGAAGCCGGGGGGATAGATCCCGCGCCGCACGCCGAAGAAGCCGACAAGCATCAGCGCAAGGATGACAAAACAGGTTTCAAAAAGAGCGGATAGTTCCATAACGCCTCATATATGTAAAATAAGCTTTGCAACGTAAATATAGATAAGCAGCGACACGGCGTCTGTCACCGTGGAGATGAGCGGGTTTGCCATGACCGCCGGGTCAACGCCGATCTTCTCCGCCAGAATCGGCAGCAGGGCGCCGACGCTTTTGGCGAAGAGGACGATGAACAGAATGGACGAGCTGACCGTCGCCGCCACCTGAACCGTGACCGCGTCGTTGTGCAGGATCATCCCGTCGAGCACCAGCATCTTCACAAAGTTCACCGCAGCCAGCGCAAGGCCGCAGAGGAAGGCCACGCGCAGCTCGCGCCACATGACGCTCAGGGCGTCCTTCGGCTCGATATCGCCGAGAGAGAGGGCACGGATGACGGCGGTGGAGGCCTGCGCGCCGGAGTTGCCGCCGGTGCCCATGAGCATGGGAATGAAGGCGACCAGTCCCGCCTGCACTGCCAGCATATCCTCAAAGGAAGTCAGGATCATACTGGTAAAGGTGGCCGAGAGCATCAGGAACATCAGCCAGGGGATGCGGTTTTTCCAGATCTCGATAATGCTTGTACGGGAATAGGGCTTGTCAGACGGGAGCATACCGGCCAGCTTTTCGATATCCTCGGTGGCCTCCTGCTCCATGACGTCCATGACGTCGTCGACGGTGACGATGCCGACCAGACGCCCCTCATTGTCCACGACAGGCAAAGCCATCAGGTCGTAGTCGGCGAACTTTTCCGATACGCTCTCCTGGTCCTCCGTGGTGGAGGCGAAGATGACGTTTCGCTCCATGAGATCTTCGATGATCGTGTCGTCGTCCGCAAGCAGCAGATCCTTGACCGTCACGATGCCCTCAAGCTTTCGGTCGGCCGAGATGACAAAGCAGACATAGATGGTCTCGCGGTCCTCGCCGATGCGGCGGATGCGGGCGATGGATTCCTTGACGCTCATGTATTTTTTGAGATCCACAAACTCAGCCGTCATAATGCTGCCGGCGGAGTTTTCGGGATAGCGCAGATACTGGTTGATAAGGTTGCGGGTCTGCGGGGTGGCCGCGCGCATGACGCGCCTGACCACGTTCGCGGGCAGCTCTTCCACGACGTCGACCGCATCGTCGACATACAGCTCGTCAATGATCCCGGCAAGCTCCGAGTCCGTGATGGCGTTGATGATGCGCTCCTGCTCCGGAGGATCAAAGTTTGCGAAAACGTCCGCTGCGGTCTCCTTGCTCAAAAGGCGGAAGACCATGGGCATGCGGTTGTCGTCGATTTCGGAGAGGAATTCAGCCACGTCGAATTCGTTCAGCTCCTCCATGCGGCGCTGCAGCTCCTTCATGTCGCGGCGGTCGAGCAGTTCTGTCAGCTGGTCGGTCTGTTTTTCGACAATGGTATCGTAGTCCAGGCCTTCGTCCTGTCGCTCCTGTTCCTTTTCGAGTTCCTCCAACAGAAACACCTCCCGAAAGAGAGTAATAACGCGATTGAATGGGCATAATATTTTACCATACGGAGCGGCCAATTACAAGGAAAAAGTCATGGGACGGAGGTCTGTCCGATTCTCTCTTTCCCGTGTATTTTTCCTGCGAAAAATCAACGAATCAACAGCGTGGAACGCGCTCCTTCGCCACGTTACATAACTATAATGTTCGTATCTTATGTAAACTCAGGAGGATGAAACATGGATTTCGGGGGACAGGGAAGGACTGTGGGCGCGCGTTCCGCGGCTGAGGGGATGGACCGCCGCTTTTTCATCGCCGCCCGCTGCGGGCTGTATCTGCTGATGGGGACGGTGATGGCCTGCGCGCGGGTTCTGGGCAACGGCGCGCCCTTCGGGATGGCGCTGGTGGCATGCTCGGGCGCGGGGATCAGCGGTGTGTTTTCGCTTCTTGGCGCGTGCTGCGGCTATCTTTTCAGCGGCGGCCTGGAATGGGGCGTCCGCTATATTGCGGCCTCCGTGCTGGTGTACACCGTTGCCTTCGTCTTTCATGAGCTCAGCATTTATAAGAATGAATTTTTCATGCCGACTGCAGCGGCCCTCGTCATGGGGCTGACGGGCTTTCTCGGCAGCTTCGCGCTGGAGAACGGGGCGGCGGCAGCGGCGGCTCTGTTTCTGGAGCTTACGCTTGCCTTCGGCGGAACCTACTTCTTCCGTGACGCGCTGGACAGCGGCCTGCGGACCTCCGAAACGGCGGAACTCAAGCACGGGGTATCCCTGATGGTGATGGCCTCCTGCGCGCTGATGGCGCTTTCGCGAGTGGTTCTGTTCGGCGTGGTGTCGATGGGACGTTTCTTCGCGCTGCTGCTGGTGATGACCTCCGCCATGAAGGGCGGAATGCTCACCGGCGCGGCGGTGGGCACGGTGCTCGGCCTTGCGATGGATATAGCGGGAGAGGGGCCGCTTTTTTATACCATGGCATACTCTTTTACGGGGCTTTTGTCCGGCGTCTTCGGACGGCACGGGAGGCTTGTCTATGTGCTTTCCTTTATCCTGGCCGGGGCGCTGGCGGCGGTCTGCGCCTGGGACAGCGTGCATCCGCTGAGCGCCCTGTTCGAGAACTTCTGCGCCTCTGTTATCTTCATGATTCTGCCCTCCTCACTTCTCAACCGCGTTGGAGTGGCCCTGCAGTGCATGGATCGCGGCTGCGGTGAATCAGGCCTGCGCCGCTTCGAGGCGGCAAAGCTGCGCCGCCTGAGCGAGGCTTACGGCGAGCTTTTTGAGACCGTGCGGAAAAACGTCGCTGTCCCGGTCAATGACGAGAACATCGCCCGTATCTTCGACCGCGCCGCTGACGAGGTCTGCGTCTCTTGCCGCTTCAAAAACCGCTGCTGGAACGCGGAGTATGTGGACACGCTCTCCGCGCTGAACGACGCGACGAAAGCGATGATCGAGCACGGCAGCCTCGCCGTGGAGGATATCCCCGAATTCTTCCGCGAGAAGTGCGTGAGCCTGCCCGCCTTTGTCGCCGCCGTCAACGGAGAGCTGCGCGGCATGTCCTATCGGCGGCAGCTGCGTGCCCGCCTTGCGGAAAACCGCAGCGTCGCCTGGGGGCAGTATGCGGACGTCGCGCAGCTTCTGGAACGCTTTGCCGCCGAGCTCGGCAGCGTGAGCGGCGCCGACCCCCTGGCAGAGCGCCGCCTGCTGCGCTATCTCAGAAGTCTCGACATCGACGCGGACGCCGCCGTCTACCGCGACGGGAGCGGGCGGCTTCGCATTGTGATCGAAAGCGGCAGACTCACGCCGCTGCTGCGTGAGGACAACTATCTCGAAAAGCTGTCGGAGATCGCGGGCGTGCGGCTCTGCCAGCCGATCACTCCGGAGGGGGACATCTCCCGCATCGAGCTTTTAGAGGCCGAGCCGCTGGCGGTCTCCGTCGGCATCGCCGCCATGAAAAAGCAGGGCGAGCGGGTCAGCGGCGACCGGGGCACCTACTTTAAGACCGACGCGGGCGTTTTGTGCGTCATCCTCTCCGACGGTATGGGCTGCGGGGACGAGGCCGCCGAGGACAGCCGCCGCGTGATCGGAATACTCGAGAAGTTCCTGCGTGCGGGGATGGAGCCCGCCGTGGCCATGAAGCTTTTGAACTCCGTCCTGCTCCTGCGCGACGGGGAGAGCTGGGGCTTTGCCACCGTCGATCTCATGTGCGTGGATCTCTTCACCGGGCAGACCAGCTTTTACAAATACGGCGCCGCGCCCTCCTATGTCGTCTCAGGGCACAATATCCGCCGCGTCAAGGGCGAGACGCTGGCCGCCGGTCTCTCCGCCGGGGAGGGGACGGCGCCGGACGTGGTGCGCATGCGTTTAAAGCCCGGCTGCACTGCCGTCATCGCCACCGACGGCGTGATCGCGGACGCGGAGGACGAGTGGCTGAAAAACCTGCTTCTCCAGGGATTCGAGGATATGAAGAGTCTGGCCCGTGCGGTGCTCAAACAGGCGGAGGAGCTCTACGGTGCACTGGACGACATGACGGTGGTCACCGTGCGTGTGGAGGAACGGGCATGAGCGTCCGCCCGCCGAGTGTCCTTCACGGCTTCATGGGGCGAATAAAAGGGCTTTTTGTAATGCGCACACCGAGACGGACGATTCCGCCGCGCCTGCGGGGAAAGCTTCGCCGCGCGGTAGTTGTCCCCACGTCCGATCCGATGTTCAGCGAGGCGGTCTTCATCCTGCGCGACGACGCCCTGCGTGAGCCTGGCGTCAGCCGGGACGAGCTGCTGCGTCAGGCCGCCCGCGCTGCCGAAAGCTATACCGAGGACGCGCTGCCGCCCGTGGAGCGCCTGAGTCTCCGTCCCGCCGCGGCGTTCCTGCTTGGCGCCGCAGTTGCGCTGCTTGTTCTGTGGATCGCGGGGGTGCTGTAAAAAATATTGCACGCCGTATGATTTGACGGAAAACGGGCAATACTCCCAAGTGAAAGAAACTGCCCCGGATAACGGGGCGGGAAGGCGGGAGTATGGACTGGAAAAAATGGCTGCGGCTGTTGAAAGAAAGCGCACTGCGTTTTTGGAAGGCAAGATGGCCGCGCTTTTCAAGCTTATGGAAGAAAAACCGGCTGCGCTTATCAAACATGTTAAAGGGAAAGCGGCTGCGGCTGATGATACTTGTCGGCGGCAGTCTGGCAGCGGTCGTGATGGCGACGCTGGGCGCGTATTTTCTCTGGGAGAAGCCGCCCGAGACGGCGGCGGGGAACCCGGTGCTGGCAGATCTGACCCAGACGACAGAAGAGACGGAAGCGCCGTCGTCCCAGACGCCTGCGCCGACGCCCACGCCGGATCGCGGTACGGCCTTTGAGACGGAACGGCAGGACGGTGTTTACACGCTCTTGCTCGCGGGCAGCGACGACGGCACCGGCAATACCGACACGATCATGGTCGGGCGGCTGGATACCGTGCGGCATACGGCAAATTTCGTGAGCATCCCGCGCGACACGCTCATCAACGTGGACACGCCGATCCGCAAGCTCAACAGCGTCTACTGGACGGCGGTCTACAGCGGCGCCAGCGGCAGCGACGCGCTGCGGCGGCACATCAAAAAGCTGATCGGCTTCGACGTGGACTGCTACGCCGTTATCGAGCTGGACGCCTTCGAGCGGGCGGTGGATGCGCTGGGCGGGATCTGGTTTGATGTACCGCAGAGGATGTACTATGAGGAGGGACCCGTCATCGATCTGGAGCCGGGCTATCAGCTCTTAAACGGGGAGCAGGCCATGTGGCTCTGCCGTTACCGCAGCGGCTACGTCAACGGCGATCTCGACCGCATCGAGGTTCAGCACAGCTTTCTCAGGGCTGCGGCCGATCAGTTTCTCCAGCTCGGCAGCATTCCGAATATTCCGCAGGTCGCGGCGATTCTGGCCGAGAGCATGGACACCAATATGACGGCCTCCAACATGGCATGGTTTGCCCGTCAGTTCCTGCGCTGCCGCAGTGAGGATATCCGCTTCCTGACCGCGCCGAACACCCCGGCCTATGTGCACGATCTGAGCTATACCTTCCTGGATCTCTACAACTGGATTCAGATGGTGAACGAATATCTCAATCCCTCCACCCAACCGGTGGGCGAGGGACAGCTTGACCTTGTCTATCTGCGCGGCGGAGAGGTATGCTGCACCACTGCCATCCAGGGAATTTCCTATTTTGCACTGGGACGCCGGGAAAACGCGCCGGAGGAGGAAGAGGAGCCCTATGCCGGAGAGCTCCTGGAGGAGCCGGAGGAGGCGCTGCCCCCGCCGCCCGGGAGCTGGATCACGGACACGCCGAAGGGAGGCACGCCAGCATCGCCGCCCCCCTTCGCTATGCCGACGGACGACGACTGGCTCACAGAACTCAAGAGCGGCGGGTAAAAAAGAACCCCGGGAAACACGGCAAGGAGCTGTGCTTCCCGGGGCGTCTGTTTATTCCAGATGGTTTGCATTATAATTGCTTTACTGTGCTGCCCTCCTGGAGACTGCCGGTCACGATCACGCGGTCGAGTATCACGGTGAGGGGATGCTCGATCTGTTCAATCAGCTTGGCGGCCGCTGTCGTACCCAGCTCCTCGGCGTTCTGGCGCCAGGTGGTGAGCACCGGATTCATGACCCGGGAGAGGCGTATGCCGTCATAGCCGACGGCGGAGATATCGTCCGGCACCCGCAGACCCGCCTTCTTTTCCTTAATCGTTTTCGCGGCTTCAATGTACTCCGAATCCGAGGAAAAAGCAAGCGTTTTCTTTCAAACAGGCCAGGAACGCAGGAAGATTGTAAGTGTTACACAATTATCAAACCGTTGTTTTGAACAATATGGCAAGAGAACGTCCGCAGACAGATCGGCTGACAGAAGGCAAGGGGCGGAAAAAAACGAAAATACAACAAAAATTATATTTTAACAAAATAGAGCTTGCTTTTTTTGCCAAGATGCGCTACTCTCTATATAAACTTAAACGATTACGACAAGGAGGGCCTTATGCAATACGGACACTTTGACGACCAGCGGCGGGAATATGTGATCACCACGCCGCGCACACCGCTGCCCTGGATCAACTACCTGGGGAGCGAAGATTTCTTTACCTTGCTGTCAAACACCGCCGGCGGCTACAGCTTTTTCCGCGACGCGCGCCTGCGCCGTATAACGCGCTACCGCTACAACAATGCGCCGTTGGATCAGGAGGGCTTCCATATTTACATAAAGGATGGGGAGACTGTCTGGAATCCCGGCTGGCAGCCCGTGCAGACGGAGCTGGATCACTACGAATGCCGCCACGGTCTGGGCTATACCGTGATCGAAGGCACAAAAAACGGCGTCTCTGTCCGGCAGGAGCTGTTTGTCCCGGTAGGGGAGCGCTGCATGCTCATGCGCGTGACCGTAAAGAACGAGGGCGAACAGGCGAAAAATCTGCGCCTGTTCCCGTTTGTGGAGTTCTGCCTCTGGGACGCGATGGACGACGCCTCCAACTTCCAGCGCAACTTCTCCACCGGCGAGGTGGAGGTTGTCGGCAGCGCGATCTATCATAAGACCGAGTACCGCGAGCGGCGCGACCACTATGCCGTCTTCTGGGCCAACCGCACGCCTGCGGCCTTTGATACCCAGCGCGACGCTTTCCTGGGGCTCTACGGGAGTCCGGCAAAGCCCGCCGCCGTATTCGGGGACGGCTGCACCAACAGTGTCGCACACGGCTGGCAGCCCGCTGCCGCGCAGCAGTTTGACCTGACCCTTGCCCCCGGCATGAGCGACAGCCTGATCTTCGGCCTGGGCTATATCGAAAACCCGCGGGAGGAGAAGTGGGCCGCCCCCGGCGTCGTCAACAAGACACGCGCCGAGGTCATGATCGCCCGCTTTGCCGACAACGCCGCGTTTGACAGCGGTCTGAACAAGCTGCGCGAGCATTGGAACGGCCTGCTCAACAAGTATCAGGTTTCGACCGGCGATGATCGCCTCGACCGCATGGTCAATATCTGGAACCAGTACCAGTGCATGGTCACCTTCAATATGAGCCGCTCGGCAAGCTATTTTGAAAGCGGTATGGGCCGCGGCATGGGCTTCCGCGATTCCTGCCAGGATCTGCTGGGCTTTGTCCACATGATCCCGGAGCGCGCGCGGGAGCGCATCCTCGACATTGCCGCCACACAGTTCCCGGACGGCAGTGCCTACCACCAGTACCAGCCCCTCACGAAGAAGGGCAATCTCGCCGTGGGCAGCGGCTTCAACGACGATCCGCTCTGGCTCATCGCCGGAACCGACGCCTACCTGTGCGAGACGGGAGACTGGAGCATCCTGGACGAGCAGGTCGATTTCGACAACGATCCCACTCTTGCCCGGCCGCTGCTGGAGCATCTGCGCCGCAGCTTCAACTTCACCCGCACGCACCTCGGCCCCCACGGGCTGCCGCTCATCGGCCGTGCCGACTGGAACGACTGCCTGAACCTCAACTGCTTCTCTGAGCATCCGGGCGAGAGCTTCCAGATCACCGGCCCCAGCGAGGGCCCCGTGGCGGAGAGCGTATTTATCGGCGGCATGTTTGTCAAATACGGCCGCGCCTGGGCGGAGATCCTGCGCCATGTCGGCCTGGGCGGCGAAGCGGACGAGGCACTGAAGGCCATCGACGCGGTGGAGAAGGCTGTGCTCGACGCAGGCTGGGACGGCGAATGGTTCCGCCGCGCCTACGACGCTTTCGGCCATGTGGTCGGCGGCAGGGAGTGCGAGGAGGGCCAGATCTTTATCGAGCCCCAGGGCATGTGCGTCATGGCGAGCATCGGGAAAGAGACCGGCGAAGCGGCGAAAGCGCTCAAGAGTGTGGAGGAGCGGCTGGACACCAAGTATGGCATCGTGCTCAATAACCCGGCCTATACCCGTTACCACCTCGAACTGGGCGAGATTTCGAGCTATCCCCCCGGATACAAGGAGAACGCCGGCATCTTCTGCCACAACAACCCCTGGATCGTCTGCGCCGAGACGGAGCTGGGCCACGGCGACCGCGCCTTCCAGGTATACCGCCGCACCGCGCCCGCCTTTATCGAGGACATCAGCGACATCCACCGTACCGAGCCCTACGTCTACAGCCAGATGATTGCGGGCAAGGACGCCCCCAGCTTCGGCGAGGCGAAGAACTCCTGGCTCACCGGCACGGCGGCCTGGACCTTCCTGTCGATCTCCCAGGCGATCCTCGGCGTCAAGCCCACGCTGGACGGCCTGCGGATCGATCCCTGTGTCCCCTCGGGCTGCAAGGGCTTCACCGTGAAGCGCAGCTATCGCGGCGCAGAATATGAGATCGTCGTCTCGAACCCCGACGGCGCGCAGTACGGCGTGAAGGAGATGCGTGTAAACGGCGCGCCCTTTGCCGGAAAGGTGATCCCGGTTCAGGCACCCGGCGCCCATGTCCGGGTGGAAATCCTGATGGGATAATACATATAAACATATATGGGTATCGGCCTGACACAGCAAGCTTCTCTGTATGACTGCAGGGGCGATTCACGAATCGCCCGGCGGCAGAGGCCGCGTCCGGCGAATGCGCCCAGGCGAATCCGAAAAACCGATCGTGTACTGCCGGGCCGTTCGTATAAACATATAAATAACGCCGCAAGGCTGCGAAACACTTTCACAGCCTTGCGGCGTTATTATTGCTTGAATCAAGACAGCGACGAATGCAGGCACATCAATAATTTTTTAATTGCCGTTTCGCTCGCCCCTGGCGGGGCAACCGCGAAACATGGCAGAATTGCTTCCCAACAAATTCAAATTTTTTTGGGGAAGCAATATTTATATATTGCCTTGTCCGGCGCTGACAGCCGTTTCATTCACGTTCACGCCAGACTCTTACGCCGGCGATCAGCCTTTCGCCGTCGCGCTCCTTGACGGAGACAATTTTCAGAATGACCGGCGTCGGGATGCCTTTGATCAGAAGGCGGTACCGAATCTGGAAGAGGCCTTCTTCTTTGATCACGCGCAGGATATTTTCTTTGGTGAAGCGCTCCTTGAATAGCGGCAAATCATCCGGAAACACAACGCTTTGTACGTCGATGAGCGTCTGCCGGAAGAAATCATCCCCGGTTATGGCAAGGCCGAGGCTCGTATAATCGCCATTGGCGTTGAACTGATAATACCGGCCGGTGTCCGGCTCAATCGTATAGAGACTCAGATAATCGCCGGAGAGGGCCATGACCCGCTTGTAAGCGTCTTCCTCGCGCTGCCTGCGCTCAAGCAGCTCCTTCTGCTTCATCTGGGAGTCTACAATGCTGACGCCGAGGATGATGCGGTTGCCCTGAGCCTTCATTCGCGTGATCTTCATGTTGGCGTAGACCGGCGCGCCGCTGTCAATCAGCCTGTAGGTGGCGTTGAAGACGCCCTGCTCATCGAGCTCGCGAATGATGTTTTCTTTTGTGAACAGCGTCAGAAAAGCTTCTCTGTCAGACTCGTATATGCGCGTCAGCGTATCGCGTTTTGAAGAAGCGAAGAAGTCTGTCCCGTGGCGTTCCATCGCCAGCTCTTCTGCGCCGACTGTCGAGCTGTACTCAATGAAACGGTCGGTGTCCAGATCAATTATATAAATATTATAGTAGTCCGCGGCCAGCGCCCGCGCAATCTCCGCGTAGCTGGTGTTCTCGTTCGGGTCTGTGATGGAGAGTACGGCGATTGCGACAGCAATATTGCCGTTGACCGGGTTGATGCCGATCCTGCGGGCGAAGGAGTGGACGACGGAGCCGTCCGGCATTTTCTCGTCATAGAACGAGCGGAGCCCCTGTTCGCAGCAGGTTTTGACGACGTTATGCATGAAGGCAGCGTCATATTTGGCAAAGGCCGACCCCAGCTCGGACAGCTCAAGCCCGAAGAAACGCTTGAAGAAATCCCGATAGGACTGGTTGCTGCGCAAAAAGCGGGTACAGTCGCCGTTGATCTCAATGATGCCCATGGGCAGTGTGTTATAGGCGTTCTGGATGGAGCTTTCGTTTCCGCTGGCGATGACTGCAAGATCGTAGAGATTGACGCGGCTGATGGATTCGTTATAGGAGGACTCAGCCGGATCCTCGAATCCGATCTGAATGCCCTTGCGATTGCGCTCAATGATTTCTTCCTGGGGGATCGGTTTGCAGAAATAATAACCCTGCAGCTTTGAACAGCCGATCTCCTGCAGAAAACGCGCCTGCGCCTCCGTTTCCACGCCTTCGCAGACGGTGTCCAGACCGAGAGAGGTTGCCATCTTCATGAGCTCCGTCAGGATGATCCGACCGCGTTCGCTCTCGTCCAGCTTCTGCATAAAGCCCATGTCAAACTTCAGCAGATCGAACCGGATGCTCTGCAGAACGTCCAGCGAGGAATAGCCGCTTCCGAAATCGTCCATCCACACGGGGAAGCCGAGCTCCTGAAAACGAAAGACCTGCTTGCGCATGAATTCAAAATCGCTGCCGATAACACTCTCCGTGATCTCAATTGTGATCAGGCTGCGGCTGATGTTTGCCGCGTCGACCCGTTTGCGGATCTCCTCCACGATGTCACAGACGTCAAAATCAGCCCTTGACAGATTGACGGACTGCGGAACGACATGCAGGCCCGAAGCTCTCTGCCATTGGATTTTTTCCAGGACCTGCTCCAGCACATACAGATCCAGCTTGTAGATCAGCCCGGCGCTTTCGAGGGTCGGGATAAAATCAGCCGGCGACATAAAGCCCCTGACCGGGTCAATCCAACGTGCCAGAGCCTCCTCGTCGCATACCTTCCCGGTGATGGATCTGACGATGGGCTGATAGTAGACCTTGACCCATTTCTCCTGAAGCGCGCGGTCAAGGCTGGAGAGAATATACTGCCGCTTGTCGGCTTCGTCCTGCAAAGCCTGACTGTAGAAATTATAGCTGGAGACATAGACATTCCGCAGCGCGTCACAGGCAATCTTTGCGCGGTCATATGCTTCGCTGACGGGTACGTCCGCAAGCGCGGCCGAGTAAACACCGATTTTTACGGGGAGGCTGTTGCCGCCGTTGATTTTTTCCGCTTCCAGGAAGAGACGGTTCATCGCGTCTTCCAGACCGTCTTCCCTGGAAAAAGCGGTGAAGCGGTCCGCCCCGATGTGACAGCAGTTCTCTTCGCCGAACATGTTTGCCAGAAGCTTGGAAAACCCCAGCAGGAGCTTGTCGCCTTCCCGGAAACCGTATTTGTGGTTGAAGAATTTCATCCCGTAGAGATCCAGATACAGCAGGACGGCGTTGCCGCCCTCACCGGATATACGGTTCTTTCCGTTCTCGGCCAGCTCGAAGAAATAAGCCAGACTCGGCAGACCGGTCAGATAATCGTAGCGATTGGATTTCAGGATGCTCTCTTCGTGCAGGGCGCTGCTCAGCGCTTTGTTCAGCTCGCTGCCTTCCGGCTGGCCGCTCTCGGAATAAGTACCCTCGTCCATGTACCAGATTTGCGCGAGACGGGTTCCCGACTCCGTAAACACATGTCTGCCGCAGGCGTGAATCATGGTATAATCCGAGCTGCCCTGTCTGGTCCCGCGATAGATCGCCTCAAACGCGCCGCCCTCTGCAATAAACCTTGCCGTGACGTCAATGACTCTGTCGGCGTCGTCGGGATGGATGTAAGTGAAGAGGTCGTTTTCCATATCGCGATAGGCCTGCGCCTTCTCCGCATATCCGAACAACTCACAAAAGCCATCGGACAGGAGAATGGGGACTACACGCTTGTCAATATATTGAAAAACAGCAAAAGGCTGTTTGAGACCCTCCAATAAGGATTGCTCCTGCGGTGAGAAACGGTATCTTTCCATGCCCATCATCTCTGCTCCCGGAAATAAAATCATTCTGAATAATCGCACGGCGCAAGTAGTTTAGTCTATTATATTTGATTTATCCTCATTTTTCAACAATGAGTTTGCTCTGCAGCGGAAAAAATGAAGTCTCAATGATCCTTGCCGGGAGGCATAAAAAAGATTGCGTTTAAGCAGACAGGTTGATATAATATGGGAAACCGTAAAATGTACCAGTTCAAACAACAGTTTTTGCGGAGGGATACGAATGGATACAAGTACAAACGAAAAACTGACCCGCCGAGAGCGGAGAAAACGGTGGAAAGCCGCAAAAAAGGCCAGGCGCGCGGAACAGAAGGCGTATTATCAGTATGCGCCGTGGCCGGTACGCATTTGGAACCTGTACCTGAAAAAGGTCGTCAAGGTAATCGTAATTATCGCGGTGATCTTTGGCCTGCTGGGCGCCGCGGTTGTGACGGCGCTGCCGAATCTGCAGACGGACATATACTTCGCACTCAAAGAAATACGGAATAAGCCGGTGGACAAGGAGAAAATCTATGAGCTCTCGCCGATCGACGAAGCGGGCGCCGCCAAGATTGACGCAGCCGCCTCACCCATCGGCGCGGACGAGACATGGACGATCTGCGTGTATCTTGTAGGCGCCGACCTGGAGGACATGAACGAAAACGATCTGTCCTATCTGACCAGGCTGGAGACAAAGGACGCCGCGGATGCCATCAAGAAAGACCGGAACGATAAAATCATGTCCCAGCTTTGGTCGTTTACCGACGATCTCAAGGCAAACGGTCTGGAAATGCCGTCCTATTTCTACTACCCGGTCAAGCCTGTCGCCTCCTCCACGGCGGTGACGGACGACGTGGTCGTGGCGGAAATTCCGGGCGCGGCCAGCACGGACATCGGCGAGATGACCTCCGGCGTCTGGTCGGACAAGGTGCAGATCGTCATACAGACCGGCGGCGCGAGACGCTGGAGCAATCAGCTCATCAACCCGAACCGCACCCAGCGCTTCCTGTATAAGGACGGGCAGTTCTCCGAGATCGAAAACCTGCCCCTGCAGCCGAGCTATGAACCCGAGACGCTGGCGGAATTTCTCGAATACTGCCGCGACAATTACCCCTCCGATCACCGGATGCTGGTTCTTTGGAACCATGGCGGCGGCGCCTTCGGCTACGGCAATGACAGCATCATCGGCGGCAGTATGTCCCTCAAGGACATCCGGGAAGCGCTTTCGAGCGTCTACCGCCCCAACATCAATAAACCCGCCTTTGACATCATCGGTTTTGACGCCTGCCTCATGTCCTCTCTGGAGGTGACCCACGCGCTGGACGGCTTCGCCTCCTATTACGCCCTCAGCGAAGAGGTTGAGCCGGGTGACGGCTGGGACTACGGCCCCTGGCTTCAGGCCATGACGGATGATCCGACCCTGAGCGCCCCGCAGATCGGACGCGCGATCGCGGATTCCTATATGGACTTCTACATGACACAGAACGTGAACCTGGACATCCTGTCCAACGACGTCACCTTTGCTGTCCTGGACGCGAAGAAATGCGCCGAGCTGTACGACGCATACTGTGATCTGGCCCGCGCCCAGCTTATCCGCGCGGCGGATGATATCAGCGTTCTCTCCGAGATCGGCCGCTGCTCGGATAAATCCACGCACTATTGTTCGTTTATTTATGATGTTTACAACACCGTGGATCTTGCCAACTATGTGGACTATATGGTTGACAGCTTTCCGGAGGAGTGCAGCCGCGTCAAGAATCTGATCGGCGAAGCGGTGCTCTATCACCGTGAAAACGGAAGCCTGAGCGATTCGGAGGGCATCTCCGTCTATCTCCCGGCGAGGATCCGGGACTTTTCGGGCATGGGGTATTTCCTCGAGTATGTCAACGACATCGCGGAGGACGACACTGTCCGCGCACTGTACTACTATAAAGTAGCCGGCTGCCTCAATGACGAGCTGAAAAAGCATCTTGCCACCCTCACGGATGTTAAGCCGAAGACGCTGAACACGACGCCGTTCCGTCAATTCAGCCGCCTTGCGCCGGAAATCGTTGAAGACGGCTTCTCCATCCCGGTGGGTGAGGAGCTGCAGAGCCTGATGCAGGGCTATGAGATGGAGACCTGCGCCTACGACAAGGATAAGCTGACCATCACCTATTACGGACGGGAGAACACCCTCCGCCTTGACGGAGAGGGAAATCTTGTCGGCAGCTTTGACGGGCAGTGGATTTGCCTGGACGGCGTGCCGCTGGCGGTAGAGGTCGCGTCTTCCTCGGCGTCCTCCGTGGAATACCGCGCGAAGGTGCTTTGTGACGGGAAGGAGTCTTATCTGGTCTTCGACTGCGACAGAGATACCGGCGAGTTTTCCATCAACGGCATCCGGGAAATCCCCGATCCCAACACGGACGGCATCAACTATCTTACGGTCAGCCGCTCCATGACAGCGATCAAAGAGGGCAGCAAAATCATCCCGGTCTATGCTGTGGACGACCTGAAAACCAATCAGCGCACGGAACAGAACGGAGAGACCGTCAAGCTCTCGTCCTCCTCCAAGATCACCCGCAAGGCGCTTCCGAACGGTTATTACCTGTGCTCGGCCGTGATCTCCGATCAGCGCGGCGAGAGCTATTACTCCGCGGTCATCGGCCACACGGTCTCCGGCGGCAAGGTGAGCGAGCGCAAGGTGGATACCGACTTCTACGGCAGAGACTACTGATCGCCCGGGCACTGCCGCATACCTGTCTCTCGTTTGCGGGACAGATAAGATAAAAAAAGAAGAAAAGGATGGACCGCAATGAATGAAATCAAGCGCCCAAAAACACCATTGATCTTCTATTACCTCATCGTCCTGTTCGTGATCATGCTGGTCAACGCTTTGGTCATGCCAAGGCTCGCCGAGCGTGCCGTTCAGGAAGTGGATTACGGCACCTTCATGTCCATGACGGAGAAGCAGGAAATCGGCAAGGTCCAGATTCAAAGCAACCAGATCCTGTTTACCAACAAGGACAACAGCACTGTCTACAGAACAGGACTCATGGACGACCCCGGCCTGGTGGAGCGGCTTTACGCCTCCGGCGCCGAGTTTACCAGCGAAATCATAGAGCAGGCTTCGCCCCTGGTTTCGTTCATCTTCTCCTGGGTGCTGCCGATTGCGATTTTTGTGATACTCGGCCAGTTCCTTTCCAGAAAGATGATGGACAAGGCAGGCGGCGGCCCCGGCTCGCTGATGTTCAACATGGGCAAGAGCAATGCCAGGGTATATGTAAAATCCTCTGACGGCATCCGCTTCAGCGATGTGGAGGGCGTGGACGAGGCGGAGAATAACCTGGCGGAAATTGTGGATTATCTGCACAATCCCGAAAAGTATCGGGAGATCGGCGCCACCATGCCCAAGGGCGTGCTGCTGGTCGGCCCTCCGGGAACCGGCAAAACCATGCTCGCCAAGGCAGTCGCGGGCGAGGCCAACGTGCCGTTCTTCTCCATGTCCGGCTCGGAATTTGTGGAGATGTTCGTCGGCATGGGCGCGTCCAAGGTGCGCGACCTGTTTCGGCAGGCCAAGGAGAAGGCCCCCTGCATCGTGTTTATCGACGAGATCGACGCCATCGGGCAGAAGCGCAGCGGCGGCTCCCAAATCGGCGGGAACGACGAGCGCGAACAGACGCTCAACCAATTGCTGACCGAGATGGACGGCTTTGAAGGAAATTCCGGCGTGATTATTCTGGCCGCCACAAACCGGCCCGAGTCCCTCGACCCCGCCCTGACCCGTCCGGGCCGCTTTGACCGTCAGGTTCCGGTGGAGCTGCCGGATCTTAAGGGCCGCGAAGCCATTTTGAAAATTCACGCGAAGAAGATCAAGACGACCGGTGATATTGATTACTCCGTGATTGCCCGCATGGCCTCCGGCGCTTCCGGCGCGGAGCTTGCCAACATCGTCAACGAGGCCGCGCTTCGCGCAGTCCGCGACAACCGGAAAGCGGCGACGCAGGAAGACTTTGAGGCGAGCATCGAAACCGTTATCGCCGGCTATGAGAAGAAGAGCGCGATCCTGTCCGACAAGGAAAAGCACATCGTGGCCTATCACGAAATCGGCCATGCGCTTGTGGCCGCCATGCAGACCCACTCCGCGCCGGTGCAGAAGATCACGATCATTCCCAGAACCTCCGGCGCGCTGGGCTATACCCTGCAGGTCGATGAGGGCGATCACTACCTGATGAGCAAGGAAGAGCTCGAGAACAAGATCGCCACCCTGACCGGCGGCAGAGCGGCGGAAGAACTTGTCTTCGGCAGCGTGACCACCGGCGCTTCCAACGATATCGAGCAGGCCACCAAGCTTGCCCGCTCCATGGTCTCCCGCTTCGGCATGAGCGAGGACTTCGATATGGTCGCCATGGCAACGGTACAGGACAAGTATCTCGGCGGCGATACCAGCTTCTCCTGCTCGGATGATACGCAGACGAAGATCGACGCGGAGGTCATTGCGCTCGTCAAACAGCAGCACGAGAAGGCGTCGAAGATTCTGGCGGACAACCGCGCCAGGCTCGATGAGCTTGCGAAGTATCTGTATGAGAAAGAGAGCATTACCGGCGAGGAATTCATGAAAATCCTGAACGCCTGAGCCGGCATAATTCCCTAAGGCAACACCGCACAATCCGTCTTCGGCATCTTTCAGGAAAATTGCGCTCTGATTTTGTCATTTTTTCTTGAAATACACAAAGTATTCCTGCGAAAAACTGTCTTCATCAGAACTTAATTTTTCTCGAAATCTGCTCTTGCCGAATTGTGCGGTGTTGCCCTGACAAAACAGAGGCTGAACTGTTGCCCGGCGGCAGCGGTTCAGTCTCTTTTATGCAGCAGGCACAGCCCGCTCCGCCGTCTGTCAATAAACGTGAATAAACGCGGACGGATACGATGATTTCACTTGACGCGTCGGAAAGACGGTGTTAAAGTAACGAAAAGAATGACAGGGCTGTTTGCCCGGCGGGAATTAGGCCCTCCGGCTTGGGGCAATTTGTACTATACGAAAGCGGGAGACGTTTTACGGATGTATACAGTCAATTTTGAAAGCGCCGCGTTTATCCTGACGCTTGTCTGTCTGATCTATTCGCTTACGGTGAAAAGGCGGCAGTATCGGGTGAGCGGCAGCTTCTTCAGCAAACTGCAGAACCAGCATTTCGTCTTCCTGCTTCTGCTGCTGAGCAATCTCTTCTCCGCAGCCTCTTCCGTCGGCGGGGTCTGGCTGACGGAGGTAACGTTTCCGAATGTCGGCTTCTGGCGATATCTGCTCCACGCCCTGTACTTTTTCTTCCATACTACGCTCTCGATCTGCTTCACGCTGTACATCATGAACGTCAACGGCACCAGCATCGGGCGCGGCCGCCTGTTTTACAGCCTTTTCGTCCTCCCTTATATCCTGGCCGAGCTTCTGGTCCTGACCAACAGCTATACCGGCCTTGCGTTCTATATGGATGACGCCATGGTCTATCACCGCGGCCCGATGATAGCTGTGCTCTACGGCGTCGGCGCGCTCTATATCGTGCTGGGATTTTACTTCTTCTTCCGCTATAACCAGGCGGTCTCACGCGCCGACAGCATCGCCATCGGAACGGTTATCGTGATGGCATCTCTCGGCATCGTGATCCAGGCGGTGCGGCCGGATCTGCTGGTGGAGCTGTTTGCCGAGTCACTGGCGTTCCTGATGCTGATGATCCTGCTGGAGGAGCGCAGCGGACATATCGACCTGGTCACGGGAACGCTGAACCGCGTGGCTTTCGCGGACGCAAACCGCCGTCTCATGCAGACAAACCAGCACTACAGCGTGATCCTTGTGCGCATCACGAACATGGACATGTACTCCAAGCTCTTCAGCGGCCGCGAGATGGAAAAGCTGCTCATGCAGCTTGCATCCTGGCTGACGGAGCTCGGCGGGGGACAGAATGTGTTCAGCTGCGGGCAGGAGGAATTTGCCGTGCTGGTCATGGACTCCGGACCTGCGGCGGCGGCCCTGGCGCAGAAAATCCTTGACCGTTTTGAGCAGGACTGGAAAAGCGGCGATATTACGCTGCGGCTGGAAGCGGCCGTGGCGGTCGTGCGCGTTCCGAACGAGGCCGCGCATCTCGACCAGCTGGAGGATCTGCTGGCCTCCAGCTACCATACGAGCAAAACCGGCTCCCACCTTGTCAGCTATGACGAGCTGTCCGCCTTTCAGCGCAGCCGGAACATGGAGCTGGCTTTGCGCAGCGCCATCGAAAACGGAAAGCTGCGCGTCTGGTATCAGCCCATCTGGTCGGCGGAGCAGCAGCACACCATCGCCGCCGAGGCTCTCCTGCGCATCGACGACGAGGAGTTTCGCGGCGTCTCGCCCGAGGTCTATATCCCCATCGCGGAAAAGAGCGGCCTGATCCGCGAGATCGGCATGTTTGTCTTTGCGGAGGTATGCCGTTTCCTTCGCGACCACGCAAAGGACGCGGACGCGCTTGAATACATCGAGCTCAACCTCTCCGTCTATCAGTTCATGTATGATAATCTGGCCGAAAGCTTCGAGGAAATCCGCAGCGGATTTGACGTCTCGGCCTCCCGACTCAATATCGAAATCACGGAGTCGGCGTCCGAACAGGCCACGGCCGGCATGGCGGAGGCCATGGAGGAACTGCGCACACTGGGCTATACTTTCTCGCTGGACGATTTCGGCACCGGCTACTCCAATCTCAGCCGCCTCGTCAAGGGCGGATATCTGAACATCAAGATCGACAGATCCCTGCTCTGGGACGCCGACAGAAATCCCGACGCCCGGCGTCTGCTGAACAGCCTGATCCAGATTATCCGCAAGCTCGGCTACAATGTGGTGCAGGAGGGTGTGGAGACGCCCGCGCAGCTTGAAAGAGTATCCGAAGCGGGCTGCAATCTGATCCAGGGCTACTATTTCAGCCGCCCGCTTCCGGAGGCGGATTTCCTGCGCTATCTCAGAGCTGAGCGGGAGCGACCGGAAAAAAGTACGGAAAATAACAATTGACAGCGCAATTTCCCGGTGATATGATAGCAAGGCTTAAAAGCGAAGACGGAGACGCGGATCCCAACCGGCGCACAGAGAGGGCGGCCATCGGCTGCAAGCTGCCCCGCAGAGAGGGATCACCGCACCGCTCCCGAGCCGGACGGAGGAAATGCCGTCCCGTGTGTCCGCGTTAAGGACCTGAATGAGTGAAACATCAAGGTGGAACCGTGCATTACGCACCCTTGGCCGAAAGGCTGAGGGTGTTTTTTGATTGTCATTGAGAACAGGTATGTACACGGATATGGCAATCCGTTTTCATTTCAATAAAGAAATAAACAAATTTGGAGGATACAATATGAAGATCATTTACAAAGACGGCCACGTGGACGAATGCCCGCAGGAGGAGGAACTGCACGTTCTGCGCCACTCCGCGGCCCACATCATGGCCCAGGCCATAAAGCGCCTCTACCCCCAGGCCGACTTCGCCTTCGGCCCCGCCACCCAGAACGGTTTCTTCTACGACGTAGACCTCGGCGATACCAAGCTCGCGCCTGAGGATCTGGAAGCTATCGAGAAGGAAATGAAGAAGATCGTCAAGGAAAATCTTCCCTTCAAGGCTTTCATCCTGCCCCGCGAAGAGGCCAAGAAGCTCATGGCCGAGCGCAACGAGAACTATAAGCTGGAGCATATCGACGATCTCGCCGACGAGACCGAGTTCAGCTTCTTCCAGCAGGGCGAGTATATCGACATGTGTCTCGGACCCCACATCTGCTACACCAAGGCGCTCAAAGCCTTCAAGATCACCCAGCAGTCCGGCGCGTACTGGAAGGACGACAGCAAGAACAAGATGCTCACCCGCATCAACGGCGTCGCCTTCCGCACCCAGCAGGAGCTGGACGAGTACCTCGTCATGCTCGAGGAAGCCAAGAAGCGCGATCACCGCAGACTCGGCAAGGAGCTCGGCCTCTTTGCGTTCCGTGACGAAGCCCCCGGCTTCCCCTTCTATCTGCCCAACGGCATGGTTCTGCGCAACACTTTGATCGACTATTGGCGTGAGGTGCACAGAAAGTGGGACTATGTGGAGATCATGACCCCCCAGATCATGCGCCGCACCCTCTGGGAGACCTCCGGCCACTGGGATCACTACAAGGACAATATGTACACCACCGTCATCGACGGCGAGGATTTTGCCATCAAGCCCATGAACTGCCCCGGCACCATCCTTGTCTATGACCTGGAGCCCCACTCTTACCGCGATCTTCCCATGCGCTGCGCCGAGCTCGGCAACGTCCATCGCCACGAGCTGTCCGGCGCCCTCCACGGCATGTTCCGCGTCCGCGCTTTTACCCAGGACGATGCCCACATCCTGCTCGCCAAGGAGCAGATCAAGGACGAGGTCGTCCGCATCGCGCAGCTGTTCGACGAGGTGTATGATCTCTTCGGCCTGCCCTACACCATTGAGCTTTCCACCATGCCCGAGGACCACATCGGCTCCGTGGAGGACTGGGACGTGGCCACCGCCGCCCTCGCCGACGCCATCACCAGCATCGGCAAGGAGTATATTGTCAACCCCGGCGACGGCGCCTTCTATGGCCCGAAGCTTGACTTCCATATTCAGGACTCCCTGGGGCGTACCTGGCAGTGCGGCACCATCCAGCTCGACTACCAGCTCCCCGGCCGCTTCAACCTCACCTATGTAGGCGCGGACGGTGAGGATCATGTCCCCGTGATGATCCACCGTGTCGTCTTTGGCTCCATCGAGCGCTTCATCGGCGTCATTACCGAGCACTTCGCCGGTGCGTTCCCGACCTGGCTCAGCCCGGTACAGGTCAAGGTCATGCCCATCACCGACCGCACCGCGGACTATGCCGGACAGGTCTGCGAAAAACTCAACGCCCTCGGCGTGCGCGCGGAGACCGATCTCAGAAACGAGAAGATCGGCTACAAGATCCGCGAGGCGCAGATGCAGAAGATCCCCTACATGCTCGTCGTGGGCGACCGCGAGGCCGAGGCCGGCAAGGTCGCCGTCCGCACCCGTAAGGGCGAGGATCTTGGAGCCATGGACTTCGACGAATTCAGCGCGAAGATTCTGGAAGAGATCAAAACCAGAGCAAAATGAAATAAAACCGAATAAAACCGAATGTCCCTCCACAGACTAACAGAAAGTCTGTGGAGGGATTTTTATGAGCCCGGAGAGAAAAAAGCTGATCCTCGCGCTGGCAATCGTATTTGCCGTGAACATTTTCATCATTGCCCTGGCGCAGCGCGCCTCGGCAGATTTATATAAGAAGGGCTCCGTCGGCACAGTCGTGAGCGAGATCCAGACCCGCCTGAAAAACTGGGGCTATTATTACGGCGCAGTGGACGGCGTCTATGGCAGCCAGACCGAAAAGGCCGTGCGCTGGTTTCAGGAAAAGAACGGTCTGCACGTGGACGGGCAGGTGGGGGATCAGACGCTCGCCGCGCTCGGCATGCCCACGGGCGGCAGCACTGGAAGTCAGAAGGGGAGCGGCTCAATCGACCTGCTGGCGCGCCTGATATCTGCCGAGGCGAGGGGAGAGCCGTACGAAGGCCAGGTAGCCGTCGGCGCGGTGGTGCTCAACCGTACGCAGCATCCGTCCTTCCCCAATACCATTGCGGAGGTCATCTATCAGCCCGGAGCGTTTTCCTGCCTTGATGACGGACAGTTCGACGAGCCTGTGGCCGAGAGCGCCTACCGCGCCGCCCGCGACGCCATGAACGGCTGGGACCCAAGCTACGGCGCGATCTACTATTTTAATCCCGTCACCGCCACCAGCAAATGGATCTGGTCCCGCCCGCTGATTGTCAGCATCGGAAAACACCGTTTCTGCGCGTAATTTGAAAACAGAATGTTGAATTGTTAATAATCGTCAAGTATAATGGTTTCATTCATAGGAAACGGAGGAAGGAAACCATGGCATATTGCAAAAGCTGCGGCGCCTATATTCCCGACGGTCACACCACCTGTCTCGCCTGCGGTTATGACGAGACCGCGCCGAAGCAGACGACTGCCGAACAGCCGAAGTCCCAAGGACAGGCCGCTGCGTCCGCAACCGCGCAGGAGCCTAAACGGAGCACCGGCAGCGGGAAAGAGAAATACAAACAGGTCGACAGCGAATTCCTCCGCAAGGAATTGGAGGAGCAGCGCCGAAGGCAGCAGGCGAACAACAAAAAATGGGCCGAGACCGAGTACGCCCAGCGGCAAAGGGTCAAGGAGGAACAGCAGCGAAATTTTACGAATACCTCCGGCAGGTCAAGAAGTGAAGCCTTCCGTGGAACGGGAAGCGATTACTATCGTACTGTCCGGAGTACCATGCAGCAGGACGATATCGGCAAGGTGATGGCAGGTCTGTCCTATTTCAGCGTTCTGTTTGTGCTTCCCTATATCTTTCGCAAGGATGACGACTTTGCCATGTACCACGCGAAGCAGGGGAGGAACCTCTTTATTGCCGGCATTATCGGTGATATCGTCGGGGGCCTTCTCGGCCTCGGCTGGCTGGTCGGACTGGCCCGTATTTTGCTCGCGCTTATCGGCGTCAGCAACGTCATCAAGGGACTGAAAAAGCCCCTGCCCTTCATTGGGGATCTGTTCAAATGAATGCCTTTATCTTGTAGCGGATTTACATAAAAACTACAAGATTTAGATCCCGAAAAAAAGTCGAAAAAAACGCAAAAAAAGTGTTGACAACGCCGCTCCCAGGTGCTATATTAGCCAAGCACTCGGCGATCGGCCGAAGTTCTCCCGGAAACAACAAATGAAAAATTCCAAAAGAATTTGAAAAAAGTTGTTGACAAACGGAAAACGATGTGCTACAATAACCAAGCTGTCGCCGATAAGGCGGGGCGCGGATGTACCTTGAAAATTGAACAATGTAAGAACAGCTTATGCTAAATAAGCACCAAGAAAAGGGTTCTTAAAAGTCAGAAATGACTATAAAGATTTCTTTGAGAG
>ONVI01000043.1 GCA_900321275.1 uncultured Eubacteriales bacterium
TCAATACTGCACGAGTCTGACAAGCATCGTCATTCCGGATAGCGTGACAAACATCGGCAGGGAAGCATTCAGGTACTGCACCAAACTGACAAGCGCAACCTTGGGTGAAAACGTCGTAAAGCTCGACACCTATGCTTTTGCGGGGTGTTCCCTCCTGAAGACCATCACGGTGGGTGAATGGCTCTCCACGGTCGAAGCCAATGCCTTTTCCGACTGCGGCGATCTGTCCGACGTCTACTATTCGGGCACTGAGGAAGATCGCGACTACATCTCCATCAAGACCGGAAACGATCTCTTTAAAAACGCCACTTGGCATTACGGCGTGAGTCCGACTTACACCGTGACCTATGACGCCAACGGCGGAACGGGCGCGCCGCCGAGCCAGACTAAGATCCACGACACAGCTTTGACGCTCTCTTCCGACAAGCCCATACGCGAAGCAAGTACCGGCCACTACCGCGTGAGGATGCAGTTTGTTGAAGATGACGGCACAACCAAAACCTCCAACGCGGTGCTTTGGCCTTGGACAATCAGCTACATTTTCAAGAACTGGAACACGGCAGCAAACGGCAGCGGGACAAGCTATAACCCCGACGAAAGCTATACGGTCAATGCATCGGCCACGCTCTATGCCCAGTGGAACAGCACCAAGACGACTGAAGCGATCCCGCTTCCCGATCCGCCGACGCGCCCAGGTTACGTTTTTATGGGCTGGGCAACCACAAAGACCGCAAGCCACGGTGCTTTTAGCTACACCCCGACGCGCGACGGCGACGCGACATTGTACACCACTTGGAAAAAGATGGACTTCATCCTCCCCGAGACGTTGACCGTGATTGAAAGTGAAGCCTTTAATGGCTGCGCCTTCAGCTCTGTGAAGCTGTCGGAGAATACCACGACGATCGGACGATTTGCCTTTGCAGATTGCCCGAACCTCAAGTACATTTACATCCCGGCGGCGACGGAGAACATTGACCTTTATGCCTTCATCGGTGTGGATGGCCTGACCATCCTCGGTAAGATCGGCAGCTACGCCGAGACCTACGCGCAGGAGAACGGCTTCGCTTTCCTTCCCGCCGCGTAAGGCGGCAGCGCACGGCTTTACATTCGTTCGCACCGAATAACGCAAAGAAAACAGTTAACGAAAAAAGCACTCTCAGTCATCGCCAAGAATGGCGCTGACGGCTCTCCCAGAGGGGGAGCCAAGCAAATCTCCCGCAACAATCGCTCCTTTCCGGAATAGACTGATACCAGTCTGTTTTCGGAAAGGAGCTTTTTATGCAGATTTATATTGTCAAAGCGGGGGACAGTCTCTATGCCATCGCGCGGCGCTTCGGGACCACGGTGGAGGAGCTCGTGCGCCTCAACCAGATCGCCGACCCGTCGCGCCTTGTCATCGGGCAGAGCCTTGTGATCCCCGTCGCGTCCGCCGACGTGCGGGAGCAGATCGAGGTCAACGCCTATGTCTATCCCTATGTGCGTCAGGCAGTGCTCAATGAGAGCCTGCCGTACTTCACCACGCTTTGCCCCTTCTCGTATCAGGCGACCGCGGAAGGGGAGCTGCGCCCCATCGAGGATCGGCGGCTCATCGAGGCAGCCTACGCAGCCCAGACCGCGCCGATCCTGACGATCACGAACATCGGCGAAAAAGGCGGCTTTTCCTCCGACATTGCCCACGCCCTTCTGACGGACGAGGGGGTGCAGGCGCGGCTGCTGGACAATGTGGTCTCCCTCATCAACGAAAAGAGCTACTATGGCCTCAACATCAACTTTGAGTATATCTATCCCTTCGACCGCGACGCTTACAGCCAATTTGTCGCCCGCGCGGCGCGGCGCCTCCATCCGCTGGGCTGCCCGGTTTCCACCGCCATTGCCCCCAAGGAGAGCGCAGACCAGCAGGGCCTCCTCTATACCGCCCACGACTACGAAGCCCACGGCAGGTATGCGGATCGGGTGATCCTCATGACCTATGAGTGGGGCTATACCTACAGCGCGCCGCAGGCGGTTTCGCCGGTCAACCGGATACGGCGGGTGCTGGACTATGCCGTGACCGTCATGCCCGCGGGGAAGATCCTGATGGGCTTTTCCAACTACGCCTACGACTGGACGCTGCCCTGGAAGCAGGGGACGGCGGCAAGGGTGCTCTCCAACGCCGGGGCTTTGGAGCTGGCGGTTTCGCGCTGGGCGGAGATCAAATACGACGCGACGGCGGAGGCCGCGTGGTTCAACTACACCGATGTAACGGGGCAGAGGCACGTCGTCTGGTTCGAGGACGCGCGCAGCATCCGGGCGCGGCTGAAGCTCATCGGAGAATACGGCCTCGCCGGGCTCAGCATCTGGACGGCAGATCGCCTCTGGAGGCCGATTTACGCCCTGCTCGAGAGCATGTACAGCGTGGAAAAGATCATCTGAAACGATACGCGCTGCGGCAGACGGAATATTCCGCAACATACATGAGGCGCTGAAAAACCCACGTTTTCGTTCAAAGTCACAAAAATAAAGCCGTCGGCTTGTTGAACATGCACAGAACTTTGTGGACTTTTGCTCTTGCTTTTTCCGGGCAGAGGACTAAAATATGGGCTCAAAGTCGGGGGCCGCGAAACCACCGCAGACCCCAATCCTCGGCTTTGGAAAGAAGAATTCACTGTGACACATGACATGACGACGGGTTCGCCGCTCAAAAATATCCTGCGCTTCTGCGCGCCGCTTCTGATCGGCAACCTGTTTCAGCAGTTTTACAATCTGGCCGACAGCATCCTCGTCGGCCGCATCCTGGGGCTCAACTCCTTCGCTGCCCTCGGCGCGACGGGAGCGCTCAACTTCCTGATCCTGGGCTTCGCCACCGGCGCCTGCTCCGGCCTCGCCATTCCGATTGCCCAGAGCTTCGGCGCGGGCGATATGGAGAGCGTCCGCCGCCGCACGGCGCAGCTGGTGTGGCTGGGCTTCGGCATCACGGCGGTGATCCGTCTGATCTGCTTTTTCTGGACGGACGATCTGCTTCGCCTGATGAACACCCCGCCGGAGATCATCGAAGAGGCAAACCGCTACATCTTCATCGTCTTTATGGGCGTCGGCGCGACCATGCTGTACAATCTCAGCTCCGCCGTTCTGCGCTCCCTGGGCGACAGCCGCACCCCGCTGCACTTTCTGATCGCGGCGGTGGTCATCAACATCTTCCTTGATATCCTGCTCATGAAGTACCTCCGCTTCGGCGTGGAGGGCGCTGCGTGGGCGACGGTGCTGTCCCAGCTTCTGTCGGGCGTTGCCTGTCTCGTCTATATGGCGAAGAAGGTGCCGATCCTGAACCTGCACCACGCCGACCTCAAGCCGGACTTTAAGCGCATGGCCTTCATGGCGGCGATTGGTCTGCCGATGGGTCTGCAGTTTGCCATCACCGCCGTCGGCTCCATCATCCTGCAGGGCGCGGTCAACGGCCTCGGCGCGCAGGCGGTGGCGGCGGTCTCCGCGGCGACGAGAGTCCACAATATTGTGGTTGCCCCGCTTGAGACCTGCGGCATCGCCATGGCCACCTACTGCGGCCAAAATCTGGGCGCAGGTCAGTTCGACCGCATCCGCCGCGGCGTCTGGAGCACCATGGCGGCGGCCTCAATGTACTGCGCTGCGGCCTTCCTAGTCAACTACAGCCTCGGCAAGAGCATCGCGACGCTCTTCGTCAGCCCCTCCGAGGTGCTGATCCTTCAGGACGTGCAGCGCTATCTGACCACCGTCGGCGCGTTTTATCCGCTGCTGGCTGTGATTTTTATCTTCCGCAACGGCCTGCAGGGCATGGGCTTTTCCAATCAGGCCATGATGGCCGGCGTGTCCGAGCTGATTGCACGCGTGCTGGTCTCCTTCGGTCTGGTGGGGAAGCTGGGCTTCACCGCCGTGTGCTTTGCAAACCCTGCGGCCTGGGTCTTCGCCGACGCTGTGCTGCTCATGCTCTATTTCCGTGAGATGCGCCGCCTCGATCCGCTGGACGCGAAAGCGCTCCGCCGCAAGACCGCAAAGGCATGAACCTCATAGAAATAAAAAACCCGATCACCGAATGATCTCGATGATCGGGATTTTTCTTGCCTGTTTACTCGACCCAGACGACGCGGCCCTCTTTGCGGGGCTTGGCCTCCGGCAGATCGCCGTCGGGAATGCCGACGATGCAGTGGCCGATGCCTTCCCAGTCGCCCTTAATGCCGAGCGCACGGAGGATTTCTTTCCCTTCGTCGGAGTCAAATTCCTCTCTCGCGCGGTTGATCCAGCAGCTGCCGAGACCCAGTGCGTGAGCGGCCAGCATCATGTTGCCCATGGTCAGGCTGCCGTCGTAGACATGGTTGGCGCTGGACTTGTCCGCCAGCACCAGCAGCACGGCGGGCGCGCCGAAAAAGGGATCAAAGCCCTCCGCCCAGCCGCCGATCACGCGGTTCATCTCCATGAGCCTGTCGCGCAGCGTCTTGTCGGTGATCGCGACGATCATGGACGACTGCAAGCCTTTGCCGCTTGCGGCGTACAGACCGGCTTCAATGATTTTCTCCAGCGCCTCGTGCGATGGCATGTCCGGCTTGAACTTGCGCACACTGCGGCGGGTCTTCATCGCATGTAGTGTTGTCTCCATAGTTAGCTCTTTTACCAGAGCTTCCTCCACCAGCAGCCGTCGGGCGCTTCGGGAATGGCTTCTTTCTTTACCGCGGCCGCGACGGCCATGTGGTGCATGCCGAACAGATAGCCGATGCCAAACACGACAATGCAGGCGATAATGGAATACACGATGCTCTTGATGCTGCCTGTAATGGCGTCGAACAGCTTCTTGATGCCGCCGAAAATGACACTGAGCAGACCTTCACTTTGAAACATAATACGTCCTCCTGAAATTGTTTTTTTATATCTCTGAGCTTTTCAGCTTTTCGACCAACTGGCGCAGCGCTTTCCCGCGGTGACTGATGCGGTTTTTCTCTTCGGGACTGATCTCCGCCGTGCGCAGGCCTTGCTCGGGCAGGAGAAACAACGGATCATAGCCGAAGCCGTTGCTGCCGCGCTCATCGTGCGCAATCTCACCGTACAGATAATCCTCCGCAGTCAGGAGTCTGCCGTCCGGCCAGACCAGCGCGATGGCGCAGGTGTAGTGCGCGCCGCGATCTTCAACGCCGTCAAGTTCCCGCAGCAGCTTTGCGTTGTTGGCCTTGTCGTCGCCGTGTACGCCGGAGTAGCGCGCGGAGTAGACCCCAGGCCCGCCGTTCAGCGCGTCGACGCAAAGCCCGCTGTCGTCCGCAATGGCGCAGCAGCCGGAAATCTCCGCCAGCTCGCGGGCCTTTTTGACGGCGTTTTCCATGAAGGTCTCTCCGTCTTCCACGGTCTCGTGCTCGATTCCCGCCTCACGCATGGACTGCACATCGTCGAAGAAGGGCGCGAGGATCGACTTCATCTCCGTCAGCTTGTGGGCGTTGTTGGATGCAATAATCAGTTTCATATCTCTCATCCTTCCAAATTGGCTGAAAGCATTATACAATAAAAACCAAGCCGCTGCAACTTGAAATACAGCCCGACGCGTGATATATTTAGAGAAACGAAAAACAAAATGGAGACAGCAACATGAAAATCACCTACAAACCGCGTGGCGTGTGCTCCCGCCTCATGGAAATCGAAATAGAAGACGGCAAAATCGCTTCTGTTCAGGTCACCGGCGGCTGCGACGGGAACCTGAAGGGCATCTCCCGGCTTCTCGTCGGCATGGAGGTTGACGAGGCGATCAGACGTATGGAAGGGATCCGCTGCGGCTTTAAGTCCACCTCCTGCCCGGATCAGCTCTCCATCGCTCTGCGCCAGTACCAGCGGGAAAATGCGTAAGCGTCTTGTCTGCGCGCTTCTCGTCCTGATCCTCCTGCTGCCCGTCTGCGGCTTTCCGGCCCATGCGGGAATACGCGCCCCGAAGGAGACTGCCGCGCCGACGCTGCCGCCGATCATGGCGAAGGAGCAGCCCGGGGACTCAAGACCGCTGGAGGTCTTTCTGGATGGGCTGCTGTTTGCCCGCGGCTACGAATGGGGCGGCGACGCCTTTATCCCGCTGCGCCCCTTCTGCGAATATGCCGGGATCGACATGACGTGGGACGGAGACTGGGAACAGTTCAACCTGCGCCTTGACAACCTGAATGTGGAAGGGCAGTCCGGACAGCAGTATTACATCGCCGACGGACGTTATATCTACGCACCCGAGGATTGGTTTATCTTCAACTGGGATCTCTATCTGCCGCTGAACGCGTTTTGCAAGCTGCTGAACCTGACGGAGGAGCGGGATGGGGACATCATCCGTCTCGACGGGGGAAAAATGCGCCTGCTTGAGGGCGGGAAAGATTATTACGATCTCAACTTCCCGACAGAGGACGTCTACTGGCTGTCGCACATCATCGGCTCCGAAGCCGGGATCGAGCCGCTGGAGGGCAAAATCGCCGTCGGAAACGTGGTGCTCAACCGCGTGGCGGACCCGGAGTTTCCGAACACGGTTTTTGAAGTCGTCTATGATTATGAGCATACCGTGCAGTTCGAGCCCGTGTCCAAGGGCACCATCCATCAGGAACCGAAGGCGGACGATCTCATCGCGGCCTATCTCGTCCTGGAGGGGGCCAACACAGCGGGCGACTGCATCTACTTTGTCAACCCGGATTTCGGCAGCTTCTGGTTTGACAACAATCTTGATCTTGTCGTACAGATCGGCCGCCATAATTTTTATGTAAGCAGGGTACCAGACAATGCCGGAACAACAACTGGAACAGATTCTGCGTCAGGGTCTTGAAGCGCGGGGGATCACCGCGGATGAGGAAGCCCTGCGCCGATTTCGGATTTACTACGACAATCTGGATAAGTACAATCAGGTCATGAACCTCACCGCCATCACGGGGGAGGAGGACGCCGCGCGTCTGCATTTTCTGGACTGCGCCGCCCTTTTGGAGGCGGGCGACCTGCGCGGGAAAAGCCTCATTGATGTGGGCACGGGCGCGGGTTTCCCGGGGCTTGTGCTCAAAATCCTCTGCCCGGAGCTGGAGCTGACCTTGCTCGACAGCCTTGACAAGCGCCTGGGCTTTCTGCGCGATACCTGCGAGAAACTGGGCTTTGAGGATGTGGCGCTCGTCCACGCCAGGGCCGAGGAAATGCCCGAGGGGTTCCGCGAGCGTTTTGATTGCGCCGCGGCGCGGGCGGTGGCGCGGCTCAACGTCCTGTGCGAGCTGTGTCTGCCCTATGTCAAACCCGGCGGGGTTTTCATCGCCATGAAGGGGCCGGAGCTGGACGCGGAGCTGAAGGAGGCTTACGCCGCGCTCAAAACCCTCGGCGGCACGGCGGAGCGGCAGATCGCGTACACAATCCCCGGCACGGAGCTTCGCCACTGCGCGGCGGTAATCCGCAAATCTGCCCCGACGCCGAAAAAATATCCGCGCCGCTGGGCGCAGATCAAAAAGAAACCGTTATAAGCAGGAGGCCCGTGCGGCCTCCTGCAACTGTATTCAGCGCCATCTCTGAGGGAGGTGATCGGCGCGCTTTATGCCATCAGCCAATCCCGCAGCTCATCGGCTGACTGAAAGATATGTCCGGCGCCGGCGGCGCGAAGCTGCTCCTCCGTGCGAAAGCCCCAGCCCACCGCGGCGCAGGCGAGTCCCGCGTTTTCGGCGGTGCGCAGATCGACCTCGGTATCGCCGACATAGACCGCCTCATCCCGCGAAACGCCCATCTCCCGCAGCGCGGCGAGCACCGCGTCGGGATTCGGCTTGCGGCGCACGGTCGCGCTCTCGCCGACGGCGACCTCCAAAAGACCGGGGAAGTGCTGCTCCGCCAGGTGCCGGACGGCAGAGTCCTGCTTGTTGGAGATGACCGCCTGCTTCACACCCGCCTCCCGCAGCGCCTCCATCATCGGCAGAATGCCGGGATAGGGGGCGGTGAGAATGGCACAGTGGCTATCATACCAGGGCTGATAGACCCGCAGCATCTCCGCAAGCATCTCTTCCGAAGTGCCTGCGGGAACGGATTTTGCCAGCAGATGCGCCGCGCCGTTGCCGAGAAAACCTGCCACTTCCCGCTTCTCCCGCTGCGGCATGCCGCAGAGCGTGAGAACGTGATTGACGGCGTTGGTCAGATCTCCCAGCGTATCGAGCACCGTGCCGTCCATGTCAAACAAAACCGCCTTGTATCGCATATTCTGCTCCTTCAATGATCCGGATTGCCGGAATATCTGGTTGACTCATCCTGAGCGCAGGAGAAGGAGCCGTAAATGGATTCTTCGTCGCTTTGCGCCTCGGTATGACAGAGAAAATATCAACAGGGATTCTATCATAATTGCGGGGAAAGTGCAAACTGCTTGTATAGTTTGCACTGCCTGTGGTATAATCAGCCCACGACTGAAACAGAGAGGGGGCGGGCGCGTGAAAAAAGGAATTGTGAGGCGGGTGCTGATCCTCGCCCTCGCGGGTCTGCTCTGTCTCGGAATGGTTCTGTATGCCAGGAAAGCAGAGGAAAACGGGGGGCAAAGAGCTGCGGTGGGAAGCATCCGCCTCTGGTATGCCGCGCCGGACTGCGCCCCGGCTGTCATGGAGGACCTGCTGTCCCGCTGCCGTGAAGAAACGGGCCTTGCGGTCTTTGCCGATTGCTTCCCGGACGAGCAGACCCTCGCCGCAGCCCTGGAGACGGATCGGCCCGACCTGCTGTTTTGCAGCCATATCCGCGCGGCGCATATTGACGGAATCGGGGGGCTTGTCGCGCTTGATGAGACGCTGCCGATCCCGGAATCGCTGAAAGAGATACAGCCCGCGCCCGGCAGGGTCTTTTTCCCGATCGGGTCGAGACTGTTGCTGCTGCTTCAGAATACGGCGCTCACGAAGGAAAAGTTTGACAATCTGGAGAGCCTGCTGAATGCCGCGGCGGACACGCCTTTCCTCGCGGCGGACGACTGGTCGATGCTTCTCTATGCTGCCATGCGCGCCGAAGGAAAAGAGATGCAGGGCCTCCCGGAGAAAGACAGAGAAAACAAGAGCTATCGTACACTTTATAACCTTCTCGGCGAAGCCTCCTTCCGGGGCGGGCTCGCCATCACGGAGCGGGACGCGGCGGAATACGTGCGGCAGGGGATGCTGCCCTGCGCGATTGTACGCTCCGGCACCCTGGCCGGCGTGAGTGATGATGGCTTGAGAGTCTCGCCCATGCCCCTGCCGAAAAGGGCGGAGACAGCATACACGGCGGAGCTGATGGGCTTTGCAATGCCGAACGGCGCGAACGCCGAGAATACAAAAATCTTTCTGTGCTGGCTGTGGAACGGACAGGGGAGGGAAGCGGCGCTCAACGCGGGACTGGCGCCGGTCGCAAATCCCGATCCCAAGGCTGTCCCGGACAGCGAGCTGAAGCAGCTCCTGCTCACGCTGTCGGAGAGCGATTCCCTCGTCTGGCCGGACGGGCGGGAGGCCTTTTTTATGAATCATGAGAGCTGCGAAGCGCGTCTGCGCGCGGCGCTTGATTTGCTTGCCTGAGTTGTGCTATACTGCAGTCAGCCGTATCCCGCAGGGACCGATGCCCTCATCGGTCCGCCGACTCACGACGTGGGACAGATCGGGGCGATCGCCCCCTGCGGCACGCGTGATATGTATACAAGATGTGAGGTGCCAAATGGAAGGCTACAGAATTCTGGAAATCAAGCAGAGCGTATTTGAAAACAACGACCGAGAGGCCGACAAGCTGCGCGAACAGCTAAAAAAGGACAAGGTGTTCCTGCTTAATTTGATGAGCTCTCCCGGCTCCGGCAAGACCACGACCCTCGGCAAGACCATCGCCGCGCTGAAGGACGAGTACCGCATCGGCGTCATGGAGGCCGATATCGATTCCGACGTGGACGCCGCGACTATCGAGAAGACCGGCGTCAAGGTCATCCAGCTCCACACCGGCGGCATGTGCCATCTGGACGCGGGCATGACGAAGCAGGGCCTGGAGGGGCTCGGCGTGGACGACGTGGATTTCGCCATTCTCGAAAACATCGGCAATCTGGTCTGCCCTGCGGAGTTTGACACCGGCGCCGTGAAGAACGCCATGATCCTCTCCGTCCCGGAAGGACATGACAAGCCCCTCAAGTACCCGCTCATGTTCTCCATCTGCGATGTGCTGCTCATCAACAAGATCGACGTGCTGCCCTACTTTGACTTCGATATTGAAAAATGCAGGGAGTATGTCTGGCGGCTCAACCCGAAGATGAAGATCATCCCCATCTGCGCCAGAACCGGCGAGGGCATCGACGAGTTTGCCGATTGGCTTCGCACGGAGATCAACGCCTGGAACGGAAAATAAGAAATCAACGATGGGCGCGCTGCAAAATGCAAAGCTTCAGCATGCATTTTGCAGCGCGCCCGTTTTCGTCATCTTTGCCAAAGGAACGACAAAAGACTTGTGTATTTTTTCGGGTTTGCTGAAAATAGGCCGTTTATCACTTTACCTGTTGACAGTGATAAAGTGATATGCTAACATGCAGTCAAAGTGAATCGCTTAGATAGAGGCGCGGTATCCATCAGTACCCCGCGGCAAGGGCAGGCAGCCGCCGCGGAGAAAAGGGGAGATCGCCGAAGAACCGGACAGGGGCCTGCGTGGCCGGTTCTGGGCCGTCCGAAAAGATTGGACGGACTGTCACAAAACTTTGTGGAGCGCTATCGAAAACATCGGAAAGGGCGAATGCCTGTACCCTGATTTTCCATGGACCGCTTGCAAAGCGGTTCATTTTTCATTATCCCGACCGGCGGGGAGAAACGGCCGGAGAGCGAAAAGCTCAGAAAGGAACACCATGAGAAGAATACTTGCAATTGCGCTGACTATGCTGCTGATGCTGTCCCTGTCCGTTACCGCCTTCGCGGCGGAGGTTCCCAGCGGCGTGGAGGACGGCGTGCTCACCATCGCGATGGAATGCGCCTACGCCCCCTACAACTGGACCCAGTCCGACGATTCCAACGGCGCGGTTCCCATCTCCAACGTCCCCGGCTCCTACGCAAACGGCTATGACGTCATGATCGGCAAGAAGATCTGTGAGGCCAACGGCTGGCAGCTCGAGGTTATCCAGTCCGACTGGGATTCCCTGGTTCCCGGCGTACAGACCGGCACCTTTGACGCGGTTATCGCCGGTCAGTCCATGACCGCCGAGCGCGCCGAGCAGGTTGACTTCGCGGGCCCCTACTTCTATGCCACCATCGTCTGCCTCACCACCAAGAACAGCCCCTACGCAAACGCCAAGAGCCTTGCCGATCTGGCCGGCGGCTCCTGCACCGCGCAGATTGCCACCATCTGGTATGATACCTGCCTGCCCCAGATCACCGGCGCGAACATGCTGACCGCCGCCGAGACCGCCCCCGCCATGCTCATGGCGCTGGAGACCGGCATGGCCGACTTCGTCTGCACCGATATGCCCACCGCCCAGGGCGCCGTGGCCGCCTACCCCGACATGGTCATCCTTGACTTCTCCGGCACCGACGGCGACTTCCAGTTCACCGAGCAGGAGCGCGCCGAGAACGTGAATATCGGCATCTCCATGATGAAGGGCAACACCGTCCTGCGCGAGGCCATCGACGGCGTTCTGTCCACGATGACCGTCGAAGACTTCAACGAGCTCATGGCGCACGCCATTGAGGTCCAGCCTCTGAGCGAGGACTGATTTGCACCCGATAACCGTGAGGCCGTGAGAGGCGTCGCCTCTCACGGCTTTCCATTATGTAAGGAGAGCATTCCATATGAACAAGTTTGCACAGCTTGCGGCGGATATTGCCAAGCTCTGGGCAAAATACGGCGCGGCCTATCTGAGCGGCATCGAAAACACGCTGATCCTCGCCCTTGTCGGCACAGTGATCGGCTGTGTGATCGGCTTTGTCTGCGGCGTGCTGAATACCATTCCCTACAGCAAGAGCGACCATCCGCTCAAGCGCTTTTTCCTCGGGCTGATCCGCGTCGTTATCCGGATCTATGTGGAGGTTTTCCGCGGCACGCCTATGGTGCTGCAGGCGGTTTTCCTCTATTACGGCCTGCCCTATTTTACCAACAACAGTATGAAATTCACCTCTGTCTGGGCTGCGGCAATCGTGGTTGTCTCCATCAACACCGGCGCTTACATGGCGGAGTCGGTGCGCGGCGGCATCATCTCCGTCGACCCAGGTCAGACCGAGGGCGCCAAAGCCATCGGCATGACCCATGTGCAGACCATGACAAGTGTCATTCTTCCCCAGGCGCTTCGCAACATTATGCCCCAGATCGGCAACAACTTCATCATCAATGTCAAGGATACCTCCGTCATGTTCATTATCGGCTTCCCGGACTTCTTCGCCGCGCACCGGGCCGCCGTCGGCGCGAGTTATCTGTATTTCCCCTCGGCCACGGTGGAGATGGCCGGCTACCTCACTATGACGCTGCTGGCCTCCTTCCTGCTGCGCTGGCTGGAAAAGAAGATGGACGGCTCCTCAAGCTACGAACTGGTGCAGGTCGACCAGCTGACCATGACGGCGGGCACCTACAGCTTCCCGGATCGCAGCTCTCCCTTTGACGAACGCAATCCCGAGGCGGTCAAGAGCATGCAGCGCGAGGCCCTGCGCCGCCAGGTCGAGCGGGAGGTCGCCGAGAGGGAAGGCCAGCGCCTCAATGAGCAGCGGCGCGAGAGTCACAGTGTGCAGAAGGGAGGGGAGCGCTGACATGAGTGAGAGCATTCTTCAAATCAACCATCTCTCAAAGACCTTCGGAACCAACCAGGTCCTCAGGGATATTGACTTCACGGTTGAGGCGGGCGACGTAATCAGCATCATCGGCGCCTCCGGCTCCGGCAAATCGACGCTCCTGCGCTGCATTAACCTTCTGGAGACCCCGACCTCGGGCGAGATTCTGTACCACGGGCGCAACATCCTCACGCGAGGCACCAACGCCCCGGCCTACCGTGCCCACGTCGGGATGGTGTTCCAGTCCTTCAATCTCTTCAACAACATGACCGTGCTGGAAAACTGCGTCGTCGGGCAGGTGCGCGTCCTCAGGCGCAATCGCGAGGAAGCCCGCACCCACGCGATGGAGTATCTGGAAAGGGTCGGCATGGCTCCGTATATCAACGCGCGGCCCCGGCAGATCTCCGGCGGCCAGAAGCAGCGCGTCGCCATCGCCCGCGCCATGGCCATGGACCCCGAGGTTCTGCTCTTTGACGAGCCGACCTCCGCTCTCGACCCGGAGATGGTGGGCGAGGTACTGTCTGTTATGAAGGCCCTGGCGGAGAGCGGCATGACCATGCTGGTCGTCACACACGAGATGGCCTTTGCCCGCGACGTGAGCAACCGCGTCGTCTATATGAACGGCGGCGTGATCTGCGAGCAGGGCAGCCCCGAGCAACTCTTCACAAATCCGCAGCGCCCCGAGACGGTGGATTTCCTGATGCGCTTCCGCAAGAACTGAAAGAAGATCGAAAGCAGCGCCTTCATCCTTCAATGGAGGCGTTGCTTTTTGCGCAATGGAAGTGTAAAATACGTTCATCAAATCAAGCGGGAGGCCATCAATATGAAAGCACGCATTGAAATCGTACAGGGCGATATTACCAAACAGAACGTAGACGCCATCGCCAACGCTGCCAACACCACGCTTTTGGGCGGGGGAGGGGTGGACGGCGCCATCCACCGCGCCGCCGGGCCGGAGCTGCTGGACGAGTGCCGCACGCTGCACGGCTGCAGAACCGGCGAGGCCAAGCTCACGAAGGGCTACCGCCTGCCCGCAAAATACGTCCTCCATACCCCCGGCCCCGTCTGGCACGGCGGAAAGAGCGGCGAGGCGGAGCTGCTGAAATCATGTTATGTAAACTGTCTGCGCCTCGCGAGCGAACACGGCTGCAAGACGGTGGCCTTCCCTTCGATCAGCACGGGCGTCTATCATTTTCCGCTGGATAAGGCTTCCGGCATTGCCGTCGGCGCAATCGCGGAGTATCTGGAAGCCCACCCGGAGATCGAGCTTGTCCGCATGGTTTGCTTTGACACGCGCACCAAAGAATACTATGACGCGGCTCTCGCCAATTGGGAGAAGAACGTATGAGACGACGCGGCGGCATCAGTATCCAGTACAATTCCCCGGTGGTGCTGACTTTTGCGCTTCTGAGCCTCGGCGTGCTGTTCCTCGACCGATTCACGGGCGGGAAAAGCACACATGCGCTGTTCAGCGTTTACCGCTCGTCCTTCCGCGACCTCGGCACCTATCCCCGTTTTATTCTGCATGTACTGGGACATACGAATTATACGCACTACATCAATAACATGATGATGATCCTCGTGATCGGTCCCCCGCTGGAGGAGCGCTACGGAAGCCGGCCGCTCTTCTGGGCGATCTTCATTACCGCGCTGGTCTCCGGTCTGGTGCACTGGCTGTTCTTCCCCGGCACGGCGCTGATGGGCGCGTCGGGGATCGTGTTCATGATGATCGTTATGTCGTCCCTGTCCGGTATGCGCGAGGGCTGCATCCCGCTGACGCTGATCCTCGTGCTGGTGCTCTATATCGGCGGCGAGGTTGTCAACGGCGTCACGCTGGCGGACAACGTCTCCCAGCTCACGCACATCATCGGCGGGCTCTGCGGCGCCTTTCTCGGCATGAGCATGCGGAGGTGACGGCGATGGAGGCACTTTTGGTCAGCGCCTGCCTCATGGGTTTTAACTGCAAGTACAGCGGCGGGAACAACGCCCTGCCGCCGGAGGCATTGGAGGAACTGAAGCGGCGGTATCGCCTGATCCCGGTCTGCCCGGAGGCGGCGGGCGGATTGCCCACGCCCCGCGTCCCGAGTGAGCGCAGGGGAGACCGGGTCATAACGCGCGACGGGCGCGATGTGACGGAGGCGTTCCGGAAGGGCGCGGAGATTGCGGCAAGGCTGGCGGAAAAGTATCGGATTCGCCGTGCCCTGCTCAAGAGCAACAGCCCCTCCTGCGGCAGCAAAACGGTATACGACGGGAGCTTTTCGGGTATACTTATTCGCGGCGACGGGATAACAGCAGCGGTTTTAAAAGAAAGAGGGATCGAAATTACAGACAGTTTTCAGAAATTACTTGGCCCATAACATGACATTATTTTATCATTTTTAAGCAATATTTACTTGACATTAAGGTTCGGCGGACATACAATGAGAGCGTATATTATACATTATTTATTGTTCAATAGCCGAATCGTTTTTAGGAGAGCGTATCAAAAGAGAGAGGGGTATTCATGGAATTAACAAAAAGTGAACTTGAAATCATGAATGTGATATGGGGCGCCGGAAGACCTCTTACCCGCGGGGAGATTCTGGATCTGTCGGTAGATAAAAACTGGAAGGACAATTCGATTCATATTCTTCTCAACCGTCTCCTCGCGAAAGGCGCGCTGACGGAGAGCGGCTTTGCGCGCAGCGGAAAATCCTATGGCAGACTGTACGAGGCTACGCTGACAGGGGAGGACTATTACGCGGAGAATATTTTCTATGGCGGCCCGGATCGCATCAGGATGCTCTTTGGTGCGCTTCTCAGAAATCCGGAGTTGAATCGGGAGCTGCTGGATGAGCTTTCACAAAAGCTCGAGGCAAAAAAGGCTTCCCTGAAATAGAGAGGAACCGGCGGGAAGAATGCCCGCCGGTTTTCGCAATGAAAAACCTCTGTCTTTCGACAGAGGCTCGTTTTGGAGGCGCCACCCGGACTTGAACCGGGGGTCAGGGATTTGCAGTCCCGTGCCTTACCACTTGGCTATGGCGCCGAATATTCAATTTCCGGACATGAAGTCCGGAAATTGATTTTTGTGGAGCGGCTTACGAGGCTCGAACTCGCTACCTCCACCTTGGCAAGGTGGCGCTCTACCGGATGAGCTAAAGCCGCACATGGTGCCTCAGGCCAGAGTCGAACTGGCGACACGCGGATTTTCAGTCCGCTGCTCTACCTACTGAGCTACCGAGGCGTTTCGCGTGAGAGGAAGCATGGTGGGAACAACTGGACTCGAACCAGTGACCCCCTGCTTGTAAGGCAGGTGCTCTAACCAGCTGAGCTATGCTCCCGCGTCACAGCTTCGCTATAATACTAAATAAATCCGAATTTGTCAAGAGTAATCCGAAAAAAACTCACGCTTTTCTTGCGCGAACGAATTCCAAAAGGTAATTCCGCTTCATTTTCCGCTTTGGAATTTTATTTAAAAATTCAGTTTCCCCTTTTTTACAAACAAATACACACATGATTCTTGCAAATTTTCATGCGATATGGTATAATTAGCCAAATTTAGGCTTAAAAAACTATCGTAAAGGAGAAGCGGAATGAAAATTGCACGCATATTTACAATGCTGGTGATTACGGCGCTCGCGGCGCTCTGCTTCAGCGCCTCGGCCCTGGCTGCGGTCACTCTGCCCAAGGGCACCAAGGAGATCGGGGATGAGGCATTTTCGGGCGTGCCGCTGCCAAAGTACTTTGCCATCCGTTCCGGCGTAGAGAAAATCGGGTCCGGTGCTTTTGCCGGCACAGGGGTTGTACAGTTCTGGCTGCCGAAGACGCTCAAAGAGATCGCGCCCGACGCCTTTGACGAATCGGCTACCTTCGTCTGCTCCCCCGGCACCTACGCCGAGCAATGGTGCGAGGAGAACAAGGCGGACTATGACTATATCAAGCCATCTCTCAATGCCGATAAAACCTCTCTGCTATACGGCGAGACTGCGGTCCTTACGGCAAACTACGTCTTCAATAACGAGGCGACGGAATATTTCTGGGAAACCCGCGGGCGCGAGCGGTACTGGACGCCTCTTCTGGATGAGAACGGCCCCGTGCTCCGCTACACCAATTCGGGGGGGGAAGGCTATACCTGCTTCCGCGTTTCCGCGATCTGCGGGGATGAAATCTCCCTGCCCAGCAATTGTATGGTAATCAAAAGCTACGGCAGTGCTCCCGAGTTCCTGCCGGATAAGTGCAAGGCGCTGAGCGGGGACAGCGTTTATCTCGAATGGACCTTTATGGGCAAAGAGGTGAACTATATCCTGCTGCAGTGGTTCCCTGACGCGCAGAACCCCGCGGGCGGCGAATGGGCGTGGATCGACAGCTTTCAGGGCGGCTGGAACTACACGGTCTACGGCCTGGAAAAGAACACCGAATACAAATTCCAGATCGGCATTTTGGTGGACGGAGAGGCGGATATCCTCTCCAAGCCCTTCGCAATCACCACCGGAGAAGAGCCGACCATCCTCAAGATGAAGGAAACCAAGATGATCGGCAACAGCTTCCACATGAGCTGGGAGCCCATCAAAAACGCGGTTTACGATTCGTATTTCGGATACGACCAGAATAATATGCGCCTGTTTTCAAGCAACCTCTGGGCAACGGAATATCACCTGTACAATACATCCAAGACAAATAATAGTTATGTCCAGATCAGAGCCAGGATCCCGAACACCGGCTATGTGTTCTGGGGGCCGATCTGTGAGATCGAAGCGAACAGCGAGGAGCCCGTTGTCGAGATTGAGTCCTGCGAGATGAAGGGCGACATTCTGAACCTGAGCTGGAAAACGCTCCCCGGCTGCATCTATGACGTGTATCTGCATATGGACGGCGAGGAAGAGTTCTGCGCCATCAAGGACACCAGTAAAACCGCGATTGAGTATGGAGGCTTCAGACCGGGAGAACACGGGACGGTCCGCGTAGTCGCAAAATTCGGAGGCTGGGCAAAATCAAGCGATGAGGTGGAAATCAGCGTCCCACTCCTCAACGAGGTGGAGTACCGGGCGCTGCTCATCGGCGAGGTGAGCTTTAAGGGCTCCATGTATTCCGGCCGCTGCTACGGAGATGTGGAGCTTCTGGCAAAGATGCTGAAAAACGTGAAAACGCCCGACGGCACCTTCTATTCCGTGATCCGCCGAAAGGATCTGAACCGTCAGCAGGTTTTTGCCGCCATTCAGGAGGCGTTTGGCACTGCGGACGAGAACGATGTGTCCCTCATCTACTTCGGCACCCACGGCGATGTGAGCCATGTGGGCCGCCTTGCGGGCTCCCTCTGCACGGTGGAGGTTCCCAACAAGACCTATGATGTAATCCTGATGGAGGAATTAGCCGCAGCCCTGAAGGAGGTCAAGGGCACGAAGATCGTGTGGCTTGGCTCCTGCGGCTCCGGCGCGGGTATCTATGACAAGAATGAGGAGGAAAACATCGCTGACCCCTACTACGGTGAATATGACGAGGACGAGTGGGATGGCTGGTATGAATATGAGATCAATGACGACTTCTATACAAGCGATCTGAGCGAAGCGGAAACCTTTGACACCGGCGAGCTTCGCCTGCCCGATTTCCAGGTCATGACCGCCGCCCGATACCGCTTCGTAAGCTGGGGGCTCGAAGCCAAGAACTATACCTTCTTTATCCACTTCCTTACCGAGGGTGTTTGCGGCCCGGACGGCTCCATGCCAGCCGACCTGAACGGGGACGGCCGGCTTACCCAGCATGAGCTGTTCCTCTACATCAACGAGCGGATGGAGGATCCGGAATCCGGCTCTGATCAGGATATCCAGGCATATCCGCTTGAGAGCGATTACGTGCTGTTTACAAAATAAAGGGACGGTGTCCTCTGCGTCCCGACAGTATTGACTGTCATATTGTGATGAAAATGGGCGAATACGCACGAGTTTACGTACGTATTCGCCCATTATTGCTGTGATACTATTTTTCCATAAAACACTGTGTTTTATGGAAAAGGCAACGCGCGAACGCGCGCTGCCTGTTTTGTGCCAAAGGGCACAAAACACGTCTCAT
>ONVI01000066.1 GCA_900321275.1 uncultured Eubacteriales bacterium
CCATTATTTCGGAAGACGATTCTCAATGGATTTGGGGTGTCCTTTCCGGATTTGAAAAAAGTATTCCGCTTGATGAGATTCTGAAATATCCGCTTCCGGAGTCAAATGGATATGAAGGCTTTTGGAAAAATCCTCCCTCCATTCAGCATCCTCTTGCAACGATGGAAATCGTACCATGGGACAGTTCATGCGTCCTTCTTCTCAGCACAAATAAAGAAGTCGTTGAGAAATTCAAAAAAGCGTTTCCAAAGTGCCAAGATTTAAGTGCGTATAATTCACAATAATCTGGCGTTACGAAATTTAACGATACCCTCTTTTTTGTTGAAATAGCAATCATTACTCATCATGCAGTGGTTTCTTATTTTTTAGAGACCGCTGCATTTTTTCAAACCGTAAGTTCCGGAAAATCTGTGTATTGTTGAGGATATGTATGTTTTTAGTGGTGGAGGAGCTGCGGGAATATTTGAGCTGATACATGCAAAGGCCGCCCCGTTGGTTGGGCGGCCTTTGTATGTATGTTTTATTGCGTATCCTGCGACGTCCCGGTTTCCGCCCTGTCTCTGAGGTATTGCTCCAAAAGGCGGGTGACGCCGTCATAGTTGGACCCCTGTGCCGGAACTGCAGGTGTGGGCTTCGGTTCTTCAACCTGCGCCGCGGCAGGGGCTTCGGATTCAGCCGGAGCCTCCGTCTCAGCGGGTGTCGGAGCTGCGCTCTCTGTCGCGGCGGGGACGAGAGTTTCGGTCACTGTCGCGGCCTCTGTCACAGCGGGGGCAGGAGTTTCGGTCACCGTCGCGGCCTCTGTCGCAGCGGGGGCAGGAGTTTCGGTCACCGTCGCGGCCTCTGTCACAGCGGGGGCGGGAGTTTCGGTCACCGTCGCGGCCTCTGTCACAGCGGGGGCGGGGACTTCTGCGGTCTCTTGTGCCGGGCTCTCCCCTGCAGCCTGTTTATACAGCTCCTCCAGCATCTCCGGCGTCACGGAACCGCGCTGGTTATAGATGACCTCGCCGTGACGGTTGAGGACGATGGTCTGCGGCATGGCGGTCGTGCCGCCCACGAGATTCCAGATCACCTCGTCGTCGTTCTCGACGGCGAAAGGCATCGTCCAGTCCTTGCCGAACTCGGCAAGGTACTCGGCGGGATCGGCGTCCACGATGTCGGAGTGCAGGGCCAGCATCGCGATATCGCCCTCATGCGCCTTGTAAAGCTCCGCAAAAAACGGCAGTTCCTTGACGCAGGGTCCGCAATAGGTGGCCCAGAGGTTGATGAACACCGGTTCGCCCCGCTTTTCATGAAGATGGAAGGTGGAGCCGTCCAGACACGCGATGCTGAAATCCGGAAGCTGGTTGCCGGCCTCGCAGCCGAGGGGCGCGTCAGAAGACCAATCCTCGGCCGCCGGTACGGGCGCAGCGGTCTCCGTGACTTCCGGTGTCTGCGCGGGGGCGGCGTCACCCTTCCCGATGTTCGGGTCGAGGAAGTTATACCACAGCAGGGCGGCGCACAGAACGGCCAGCGCAGTGCCCCAGGCGATTTTCTCAAACTTCTTCCGTCTGGTCCCGGAATCCGGCTGATCGTCCGCGCAGCCGCCTGCGGGGGCTATCAGGGTGAACTTGCTCGCCTTCAGACTGATTGCCTTCTGATTGCAGACGTCCATGCACCTGGCGCAGTGGATGCACTCATGGTCGCCCACATGCCGCACGTCCATGCCGCAGTTTCTCACGCACGCGCCGCAGCCGTTGCAGCGGGTCGCGTCCACCTTCACGCCCACGACGGCAAGCTTGCAGAACAGGCCGTAGATCGCGCCCAGCGGGCAGAGAAAGCGGCAAAAGCTCCGGTAGCAGAACACGCAGGCAAGGCCGATGATCAGCAGGATGACGAACTTGCGGGTGAAGAGAATGCCCAGCATGGAGAAGTCGCCCGCGTTTTTGGGGTTTGCGAGCAGGAAGACCGCGCCCTCAAAGGTGCCCGCGGGACAGATGTACTTGCAGAAGCCCGGCAGCGCCACGCCGTGGGCAACGCCGTACCAGGCTGTAATCCCCACGACGAAAACCGCCAGGAGGATGTATTTGAGCCAGGAGAGCGCGCGGGTGACGCGGCTCTTTTTCAGCTTCGGCGTGGGGAGCTTGTGCAGCAGCTCCTGAATCAGCCCCAGGGGGCAGAGCCAGCCGCAGATCGTACGCCCGAGGATCAGCCCGTAGAGCATGAGAATGCCGAAGACGTAGAAGCCGATCTGCTTGTTCGTCGTGCCGATGGCGTTCTGGAGCGCGCCCAGCGGGCAGGCTCCGACCGCGCCGGGGCAGGAATAGCAGTTGAAGCCGGGGACGCAGAGTCCCTTCGTTGTGGGAGATTTGCTCTTGTAGATCTCGCCCTCGAGAAAGCCCTTGAGATGGGCGTTATAAAGCAGGGCGCAATAGAGCTGTACAAGCCGTCTCTTGGACGGACGGTGGGACTGCCACCAGGAAGTTTTCACATTATCCAAGGCCAACACACTCCGTACAAATTCTGATCGCCTTGTTGATGACGGCGGTCATGCTGCCGTTGAGGACGCCCGCGATAATGAACACCACGGCCAGCGTCAGCAGGACGAGGCGCAGGATCATGTAATCGCGCGCGGGCGTCTTCTCTTTCGGCTCCGCCCTGATTCCGGCTTCCTTCTCTTCCTTGATGCGGGCCATGATCGCGTCATACTCCCGCTGGATGCTTTTGCCTTCAAGAACCGTGGACACGATCAGGCACGCGATGCCCAATGCTGTCCAGGGCAGCACATGCGCGGCCAGCGCCTTGATCATCTCTTCCAGATCACCGTTTTGGAAGTGGCTGCCGTTGAGCATGTACAGCAGGATCGGCAGCATGCACAGCCCGAACGCGGCCCAGCCGCCGTACCGGAGCTTTTGCTGCAAAGCCCGCTCTTTCTTCATTTCGGCGCTCGGCTCCGCCACGCGCTCCGCCATGAGATTGCGCATGAGCTCGATATCCTTGACCGGCTTATCCTGTTCCTCATCCCGCACGCCGAGAACCGCGCAGGTGACCGTCACCGCCACAGCCAGCACGGCAACCGGCATGACGGTGTTCAGCGCGGCCGCCGCCTTCTCACGGGTGTAGATCCAGGCGAGGGGATTTTCCTGCTTCTCCGCGACGCCGTCTCTGTAAATGCCGATGGCCGCAGCGGCAAGCATCACGACCAGGATCACGCACAGCGCCGACTGCAGAAGCAGCAGCATCTTACTTTTTGTCACATTCATCACGCTCCTGTTCTGAAAAAGCCTTTTACTCCACGGCTTTGCCGATCACGACTTCAACGTCGCAGAATTCTCTCAGCGTCTCGTATTCCGCCTCGTTCTTCGCGTAGCCTGACGGTGTTTTGAGGATATGGACCGTATAGACCGCGCCCGCGGGCTGGTCAAAGCTTGCATAGCCGTCCGCGTTCGTCTTGCCGATCAGGCAGGCGGTGTCGGAGCAGAACTGCACCGTCACCTTTTCCACGGGATTTGTACCGTCCGTGACGTGTACGCGGTAGACCCGCAGACCGTTGGGGCTTACAGGGGGTACTTCCGCAGGTTCCTCGGCGAGTGCTTCCACGGGTGCTTCCACGGGTTTTTCCTCGGGCTCTTCCGCGGGTGTTTCAACAGGCTCCACGACGGGCGCTTCTGCGGGCGCTTCCGAAGGTTCCGCAGCGGGCGCTTCTGCGGGCGCTTCCGCAGACACCGCGGCGGGCGCTTCCGTGTGTTCCTCGCTGGACTTTTCCGAGGCTTCCACGGCGGATTCTTCCGCAGGCTCGACGCCCTTTATGTCCTCGAGCATCTTCATGGCGGGGGCATATTTCTCCTCGAGCGCGGCGACCGGCTTTGTGAAGGTCATGCCGTCGGCCAGCTCATCGACGCAGGCGAGTACACGCGCATACTCATCGGCATAGGCGCCGCCGTCCAGCGTTGTTCCCTCCGCGGTCTGATGCGCACGGTGGAGATAAAAGCTGTAATCCCCGATCTGGGCAAGCTTTACGGCGTTTTCGGTTTTCAGACCGAGATCGCTGTCCAACGCCTGTTTGTAAGCGTCGATCACGGCTCCGAAATCCTGTCCGCCGCCCACGCAGTAGACAGAGCAGACCGAGCATCCGGCGTCGAAATACTCCTGAATCTCCTCGGGCGTCGCTGTCTGCTCGCCGATCACCTTCTGTTCAAGCTCCGCAAGGCGCTGCGCAGGCATGGCAAAGTAGAGGAAATCCACGCACCGGATATCGTCCAGAACGCTGGTGTTCAGCGGCAACAGCGTCCCCTCGAGATTCCGCATTCCTTCCGGCAGCAGGAAGGCCACGCCGCAGCCGGTAAAAGCCTCGCCCTCTGCCGCATCCTCCGCCGCAGCAAAAGCGCCGAAGGAGCCAAGCAGCAGGACGGCAAGCAGCAGACTGATCCATTTTTTCATATGCGATTCCTTCTTCCCGTATTCAGATTTTGCTGTTTCTGTTCAGCTATGCAGATCCGATTTTTTATATTTTACCATATCCGGCTATAGCATGCAAGGCGCTGTATGCATCACAGCGCCTTAAAAACTACGAAAAAAACTGTAGATCTCCACCGTCCTGCGCAAGGGCAAACATGGCTTTGGGAATATGGCAGTAGCCGCCGGGGTTTTTCTCCAGATACTTCTGGTGATACTCCTCCGCGGGGAAGAAATTGCGCAGCGGCGCCAGCTCCACGGCGAGGGTTTTGCCGATTTTTTCTTCCACTTCCCGGCAGACCTCCCGGATCGCGGGAAGCTGGTTTTCGTCCGTATAATAGATCCCCGTGCGGTACTGGATTCCTTTGTCCTCGCCCTGCCTGTTCACGGACGTCGGATCGATGACCATGAAATAGTATCGCAAAAGCTCGGTCAGAGAAATGACGCTTTCGTCGTAATCGATACGCACAGTCTCGGCGTGTCCGCTCCCGGCACATACGTCTCGATAGCCGGGCGCCGCGTCCGGGCCGTTGGCATAGCCGGTCTCGGTGCTCAGAACGCCGTCAAATTGGTCAAAAAAGCGCTGGACGCCCCAGAAGCAGCCGCCCGCCAGATAGATTGTTTTCATGTTCTGCATCTCCTTTTCTCTATTCTGTGTCCGTTCGGATCGCCTATACCTCTTCCTCGAGGATCGTGACGATCACGCCGTCGGGGCCGGTGAAGCTCAGCTGTCGCTGGCCGGTATAGGGATCCTGTCCGAAGGGGCCGGTAACGATGTCATGCTTCAGCAGGCGTTCCTTGATCAGCGGCAGATTGCGGGCCGAAATGCTCAGATACTGGGTGGGCAGCTTCGCCGGACGATTGGAGCAGCGCACCTCCACCTGGGTTTTGCCCATCTCAAAGAGAAAGTCTGTCCCGAAGGAATACTCCGCCGTGAGCTGTCTGCGCGGTTTGAAGCCGAGCTGCGTCACATAGAAGTGATAGACCGCCTCCTCGTCGGTGCCGAGCAGGGTGGTGCGGGAGAGGTCGATGCGGCGGGCGAAGGGATAGAGCGCGCTGCGGCGGGCCGTCTTCTGCCAGCGGCGATTGGTAAACAGCTCCCGCCGCCAGTCAGGATGCGTTACCACATAGCCCACCCAGATAAACAGCATCTGTCCGATGAAACCGCCGAGGGTGTTGGCCAGCAGGTCGTCCATATCGTAAAAGCCGCGGCGGAAAATGAGCTGAAGGTTTTCCGTAATGAAGGAGATGATAAAGCAGGCCAGCACCGGCCTGATCCCGGAACGGGCGCGGAAAAACTCAAACACATAGGGCAGCAGATATCCCATGGGAACAAAGAGCATCACATTCATATAGGCCTGCGCGATATCTTCAAACTTCACCACGCGGATATGCGTAAAGGCCTGCTGCACGCCCTCCTTGAAAATGGCGACAATAAAGTCGAACAGGCCGTAATCCGTGTCGATGGCATTTTGCAGATCGGCAAAGGGGGCGATGTGGACAAGGTACGCCTCGGAGGCCGAGCGGGAGAAGAACACCAGATAGGCGTATGCCGCAATATAGACAGCGAAGACGCCGAAGAGAATCATCTGCCGGATCTGGAGCAGCGCGTCCGCGTTGGGATTGCTGCTCACCCCATGGTGGAGGTTGACGCCCAGTCTCGCGCACACCCGCCTGTCAATCAGCGGAAGCACAAAGACCATCACCAGCACCAGGCAGGTGACGATGATATTGGTGGACAAACGGTTTGCGTTCAGCATGTGAGTACCGTCCTGTATTGGGATATGATTGCAGCCGTCTCAGAAGCTCTCCAGCACTGCGCGGATGAGTGCCTCCGCATCGGCGGGCGGGACAGCCGGCCTTATGGCGGCGCTCCCCTCGCGCAGGCACTGCATTCCGTAGTGCAGGAGCTCCTCGGAGAAGGTGTTGCGGGTGCCGCTGTCCTCCGCGCCGAACTCCACGGACACCAGGATGTGCGTGTTCCCCTCCGCGTCCTCCGCCTGCGCGGCGGCGACAAGGCAGGAGCCGGACATGTTCGTCGTCCCGGTCTTGAGCCCCACGGTATTGGGGAGGTTGTAGAGCAGCGTATTGCTGTTGGAAACGGTGATATCCAGTGATTCGAGATATACGCTCTTCATGGAGGTGATGCGCGTCAGATCGGGGTAGGCGCGCAGCATGTAGGCGACGAGCCGGAACATGTCGGCTGCGCTCATGCGGTTCTGGATCTTGGTCGCAGCCAGGTTGTCCGTATAGACGGGCAGGCCGTGGCAATTGTAGAAAACCGCCCCGTCCGAGAGATTGAGAACCCGCGCCTTGCGGTTCATGCGTTCGACGAAGGCCTCCTCGCTGCCGGCGGTATGGATGGCCAGGGCCAGCGCGCACTCGTTGCTCGAGCGCAGGAGCATCCCGCACAGCAGCTCGGTGAGGGTGACCTCCGTTCCGCTCTGCAGATTGATCATGCCGTCCGCCGTATGGGAGAGCTGCTCCGCCGCCTCCGTGATCTTCACCTTGTCGGCAAGGCTGATCTCCCCGTCCGTGACCGCGTCCATCACGACGGCAAAGCTCATGAGCTTCGTGGTACTGGCGATGGGGACCGAGAGCTCCGGCTCCCACGCGCTGAAGATTTCGCCGGTGGTCGCGTCCCCCACGAGAGCGGAGTGCACTTCATAATAGAAGCCGTCCTCCTTCAGCGTCTCAAGGTCGATCCGGTAATTCCCTGCGGTGTTCAGGAGGATTCCCCTTGACGAAACCTCCACGTCCAGATCAAGCTGCATGGCCAGATCCGTCAGGCTCAGAAAGCAGTCCCGTCGCTCGGCCGTATTCTGCCCCATAAAGCTCTGATACCAGACAGCGCTGCCGTCGAGCTCGATGGTGTTGTAAAAGAGATCCCCCGCCGTATAGACATAGGGCGCGCCCGTGCGGGAAAAGACTTCGGGGAAGGGCTCGTTCTCTCCGCCCTGGGGCGTGTAGGGCGTGTTTGTGGTGATTGTAACCTGATCGCCCGAAATATTCAGGCCGAAGCTTTTGGCCGTCCCGTTCAGGGCTGCCGCCATATCCCGCAGGGAGACATAGCGGTTGTTGCCGTAGCCGTAATGCAGGGTCTTGACGGTTTTCGCCTCGCCCCCGTCCACATACAGCGGAAGATTTTCCAGATAAGACAGTGTAAAGCTCACGTCCGCATAGGCCGGAAGCGACAGCGTCAGCAGAAGGCACAGCGTCAGCAGCGCGCACAGCAGGCGTTTTGTTTTCTCAGTTTGCACGCTCGTACACCTCCGTCTTCCCGTCCCGGACGAGAGCCATCACACCGTCGTCCACAAGGCAGCGAACAGGCTGTCCGTCGATGCGCATGCGCTGTCCGTCGATCTCATAGCTGCCGCTGCCCTCATAGGTCTCGCGCAGCTCTTCCAGCGTCGGCAGAAGGCGCGGCCCATAGCTTTCAAGATATTGGTCGCTTGACATGCCGACAGCCTTTTGAAAGCGCGTCTCGGCGTCCTCCGGCGTACCGACGGCGCGGCCTGCGTCGGAAAAGCGCAGAAGCAGCAATTCCCGCAGTGAGGCGGCCAGGGCGTTTTCCGCCTCCTTTTCCGCCGCTGCAAGACTGCTTTCCTCAACTTCTCTGCTCCATCCGCCCTCCGGGGTCAGCTCCAGCAGCACGCCGACCTGAATGAGAGGCAGCGCATCGGCGGTATCCACCCGTTCGCCCAGCTCCGCCCTTTGGAGCCAGCCGTTTGCTCTCGCGCGGGCGGTCTCTGTCAAATCGAGACGCATCCGCCATCGACCGACCGGAGAGGTATTCGGCCCTCTGTAGACGCGCAGGGCAAGGGCGCAGGAAATCGCCGCCAGCAGGAACACCACCAGCAGCAAAAGCAGCACGACCATCTTATGTCCGCGGCCCGCGCCGCTCCTCTCATTCTTCACGCAGATTCTCCTTTTATGTTAACTATTTTATGATTACTGCCTTATGTTTATTGTCTTATGTTGCTATCATTATGTCAAATGCTTTATGTTAATGATTATATGTAATCCGCACAGCATTGTCATTTCCGGAATTTACAGTGCAAAGCACCGCCGGGATGCCACACGCCCTGACCCCTGCCGTACTTGCACGGCTTAACCCTTCCCTGTCATTCTGACTTTCTCCATCATCCTGACTTTCTTTGTCATCCTGAGCGAAGCGAAGGATCCCCCTGGTACGTTGTTTCACATAAATCTTGATGACTTATGCAGGGTGGACAGTAGTATTATGATATGTTTAATATTATGTCAACAATATTCCGTAAATTATTTTCTGTAAAACACATTATGTCTCGTCCGGATTCCAGGGCAGCTCGACAAACGTGGGCTCATGCTCCATCGCGGGCAGGAGCTTTTCCAGCACATCCGTCGTCCGAATCCGCAGGGACGAGGTGTTGATGCAGGGGTGCATACCGATGGCCTCCTGCCCCGACAGATCACGGTCGATGAGCAGGCGCACCTTTTTCTCTTTATCGTTCATAAGGCCCAGCACGCTGACCGAGCCGGGCGTGATATCCAGATATTGCAGCATCTGCTCGGGGCTTGCGAAGGAGAGGCGCGCCGAGCCGATCTGTTTGGATAAAAGCTTTGTCTTGAAGGGCTTCTCCCCCGGCATGAGCAGGAGCCATACCTCGGTCATCTGCCGGTTGGTGAGAAAGAGGTTCTTGCAGATTTCGCAGCCCAGCAGCTTTTCGATCTCCTGACAGGCCTCGATGGTGTCGGCGTGCTCATGGTCGACACGGGTGAACGGAATTCCAAGACTGTCCAGCAAATCGTAGCAGCGCTCTTCTTTGGGAATGCGCTCGTCCGCGGGTCTGCCGGTATAGACATTCGGATCAATCAACATGTTCGGTATCCTCCAGATGTTATACGTTCATACTATTATCCGATAAGGCGGTTTGAAAGATTTCCGAGACAGATTTGCGTCAGGCAAGGCAGCGGACACAGAGCATACTTTGTGTATGGTCAAGTCCGATAACGAAGCCTGGCACAAATCCGGCCGGAAAGATTCAATCTGTTCTATCGGATAATAGTATCAGGCGCCCTTATCCGATCACGTCGGTGAAGACGCGAAGGGCATTTCGGTAAAAAATCATCTCTGCGTTATCGCTGCCGAAGCGGTCGGCGATCAGCTCGCCCAGATGCG